>JBJEUJ010000194.1:0-3635 GCA_051883775.1 Aristaeellaceae bacterium
GAAAGGGTGAATAACCAATGGCAGCTGTTACCTCTGCAATGGTTAAGGAACTGCGCGAGCGTACCAACGCCGGCATGATGGACTGCAAGAAGGCGCTGGTTACCTCCGACGGCGATATGGACAAGGCCATTGACTGGCTGCGCGAGAAGGGCCTGGCCCAGGCGGCCAAGAAGGCCAACCGTGTGGCTGCCGAGGGCGTTGTGACCCAGTATGTCACGCCCTGCGGCTGCACCGGCGTGATCGTCGAGGTCAACTGCGAGACCGACTTCGTCGCCAAGACCGACAACTTCATGAACTTCGCCAACAACGTGGCCAAGCACATCGCCATGGCCAACCCCGCCGACCTGGACGAGCTGATGAACCAGAAGTTCGTGGACGACGAGAGCAAGACCATCTCCGACCTGATCTCCGAGGCCACCGTGGCCATCGGCGAGAAGATCTCCGTGCGCCGCTTCGCCCGGTATGAGACCGAGGGCGCTGTGTCCACCTACATCCACATGGGCGGCAAGGTGGGCGTGATGGTGGAGGTTGCCACCGATGCCAAGGACAATGAGGCCGTGAAGGAGTTCGCCCACGACCTGGCCCTGCAGATCGCCGCCGCCAAGCCCGAGGCTGTGCGCCGCGAGGAAGTGGACGCCACCAAGCTGGAGAAGGAAAAGGAAATCCAGCGCGCCAAGGCCCTGGAGGCCGGCAAGCCCGAGAAGATCGTCGACCGCATCGTCGAGGGTCAGATCGAGAAGTACTACAAGGAAGTCTGCCTGCTGGACCAGCAGTTCGTCAAGGACGGCGACAAGACCATCAAGGGCCTGATGGCCGAGGTGGCCAAGGCTGCCGGCTGCACGCTGGACGTGGTGCGCTTTGCCCGCTTCGAGCGCGGCGAGGGCATCGAGAAGCGTCAGGACAACCTGGCGGAGGAAATCGCCAAGATGACCAACGCGTAATCATGCGCCAATCAAGGGGAGACTGCTTTCGGGCGGCCTCCCCTTTTTCAGGTCAGAGGGGCGGGCGGTTTTTCTCCGGGAAGCGATTGACCGCCCCCGGCGGCGTGGTATATAATAAGGCACAGCGCAAGAA
Source organism: Aristaeellaceae bacterium (assembly GCA_051883775.1). Taxonomy (GTDB): domain Bacteria; phylum Bacillota; class Clostridia; order Christensenellales; family Aristaeellaceae; genus UBA11524. The sequence continues at coordinate 1,075 of JBJEUJ010000194.1, forward strand.
TTGTATCAAGGAGGTCGTTCCATGGCGGCATACAAGCGGGTTCTGCTCAAGCTCTCCGGCGAGGCGCTGAAGTCCGACGCGGAGCTGTTCGATTTTGACAAGGTGCGCCGGGTGGCCAAGGTCATCCGCGATATGCATGATATGCAGGTGGAAATCGGCATCGTCATTGGTGCGGGGAACATCTGGCGGGGCCGCCAGGGCCCTGCGGCCCACATGGACGCGGTGACGGCGGATCAGATGGGCATGCTGGGCACGGTGATCAACTGCCTGTGCGTGGCCGACGCCCTGCGCCAGGCGGGGCTGGACGCGGTGGTGCAGTCCGCCGTGGACATGAACCGCTTCTGCGAGCCCTTCAACGCCCAGGCTGCCCGGCGGCATCTGTCCGAGGGCCGGGTGGTGCTGTTCGCGGCGGGCAGCGGCAACCCCTTCTTCTCCACGGACACGGCGGTGGCGCTGCGGGCCATCGAGATGCAGGTGGACGCCATCCTCATGGCCAAGAACATCGACGGCGTGTACACTGCCGACCCCCACAAGGACCCCACCGCCACCCTCATCAAGGACATCACCTATCAGGAAGCCCTGCAGCGGGGCCTGAAGGTGATGGACGCGGCGGCCTTCGCCCTGTGCGCGGAGAACGCCGTGCCCATGGTGCGGGTGTTCGGCCTGGATGTGCCGGAGAACCTGGTGGCCGTGCTGGAAGGCAGCGACATGGGCACCTTCGTGCATCCCTGACAGGGTGCGGCGGAAGGAAAAATGGCGCGTCCCCTCTTGTCAGGAAGGGAAAAACAGTTTACAATAGATATATGCAATCGAATCCCCCATGTTAAGGAGGCTTTTCCTATGACCGTGAAGGAAATTCTGGATACCGCGAAGGAGAAGATGGGCAAGAGCTGCGCCGTCTACGAGCGAGACATGCAGGCCCTGCGCACCGGCCGCGCCAATCCCAAGCTGCTGGATCGCATCACCGTGGATTATTACGGCACGCCCACCCCGCTGCCCCAGGTGGGCAACGTGTCCTCCCCCGAACCCCGGATGCTGGTCATCGCCCCCTGGGAGGTCAAGATGATCCCCCAGATTGAGAAGGCCATTCAGAAGAGCGACCTGGGCCTGAACCCCACCAACGACGGCAAGCTCGTCCGTCTGGTGTTCCCTGAGCTCAACGCCGAGCGCCGCAAGGAGCTGACCAAGGTGGCCCGCAAGGGCGCGGAGGAGGCCAAGGTGGCCATCCGCTCCATCCGCCGCGATGCCATTGAGCAGGTGAAGAAGCTCAAGAAGGATTCCCAGATCACCGAGGACGACCAGCGCAAGGCTGAAGAGGACGCCCAGAAGATCACCGACAAGGCGATCAAGGATGTGGACGTGATCTGCGCCGCCAAGGAGAAGGAACTCCTGGAGATGTGATGGAGCCTATGGAGCAGGTGCTGGGCCTGGACATGGAAGAAGCGCTGGAGCGGCTGCGCGCCATGGGTGTGGAGCCGGAGGTGGTGACCACCTGCGCGCCGGGGACGAGCCGCGAGGGCGGGACGCTCCGGGTGATTCGCGTGCGCGGGAATGAAATCACCGTCAGCGCCTTTCAGGATGCAATCAAGGTATGATGACGGAGGCGCGGGTTCCTGGGGGGGAGCCTGCGCTTCCGCGCTGTTAAGGAGAAAGATGAACAAGCTGTTCACAAAGCCCGGCAGGCATAGCAGGCAGCATGCCAAAGCCCGGGAGGACTTCGCCAAGCTGCCCCGGCACGTGGCCATCATCATGGACGGCAACGGCCGCTGGGCGAAAAAGCACAGGCTGAACGTGGCCATGGGCCACCGGCAGGGCACGGAGACGCTGCGGGAGATCATCCGCCACACGGACGACCTGGGCATCGAGGCGCTGACGATCTACGCCTTCTCCACGGAGAACTGGAACCGTTCCCCGGAGGAGGTGGGGGCGCTGATGCAGCTGATCCTGGACTTCTTCGCCTCGGAGATTGACGAGCTGGACGCGAAAAACGTGCGCATCCTGATCCTGGGGGACAAGCAGGGCCTGCCGGAGAAGCAGCGGGACGTGCTGGTGGAGGCGGAAACACGCACCTGCAAGAACACGGGGCTGCGGCTGAACATTGCGCTGAACTACGGCGGGCGGGCAGAAATCGCCCGGGCGGCCCGGGAGCTGGCGACGCTGGTGCAGGCGGGGCAGATCCGGCCCGAGGACATCGACGAGGAGGCCATTGCCTGCCACCTGTATACCCGGGGCCAGCCGGAGGTGGATCTGCTGATCCGCACCAGCGGGGAGATGCGTCTGAGCAACTTCCTGCTCTACCAGTGCGCGTATGCGGAGTTCCTGTTCCCGAAGGTCTTATGGCCGGACTTTACCGTGGCGGATTATGACGAGGCTTTGACGGCCTATGGCGGGCGGGAGCGCCGCTTTGGCAGGAGGTTGTAAAATGGCTGGAAGCAATGAGAAGATGCAGCGGTTTGTCACCGGCGCGGCGCTGGTGGTGGCGGTGGTGATCCTGATGTGCTTTGGTGGCGCGGTGATGGCCACGGCGGCGCTGGTGTGCATCTGCATCGCCATGCATGAGG
>JBJEUJ010000194.1:3735-11295 GCA_051883775.1 Aristaeellaceae bacterium
CCTATGCAAAGCATGGCTGTTCTCGGCTCCACGGGCTCCATCGGCACCCAGGCGCTGGAGCTGGTGCGGCTGCACCCGGAGCGCTTCCGGGTGTCCGCGCTGACGGCGCACCGCAACAGGGAGCTTTTGTTTCAGCAGGTGCGGGAGTTCCGCCCGGACATGGCGGGCCTGACCGAGCCCATTCCCCTTGCGGACATCCCGGAGGATCTGCGCTTCTGCCGCTGGGTCATGGGGAAGGAGGCCCTTCACGCCGCTGCGGCGGAGGTTCCCGCCCACATGGTGCTGGTGAGCGTGGTGGGCATCGCGGGGCTGCAGAGCGTCATGGACGCGCTGGCAGCCGGGCGGCAGGTGCTCCTGGCCAACAAGGAGGCCCTGGTCACCGGCGGTCATCTGGTGATGGAGGCGGCCCGGAAGGCCGGCAAGCCCCTGCTCCCCGTGGACAGCGAGCACAGCGCGATTTTCCAGTGCCTGCAGGGCGCGGCCCCCAACCGGCCCGTCCGCCTGCTGCTGACGGCCTCGGGCGGGCCCTTCCGCACCTGGGACAAGGCCCGCATGGACGCGGCCACCCCGGCGCAGGCGTTGAAGCACCCCAACTGGAGCATGGGCGCGAAGATCACCATCGACTCGGCCAGCATGTTCAACAAGGCCCTCGAGATCATGGAGGCCCGCTGGCTCTTCGACATGCCCCCGGAGAGAATCCAGGTGGTGGTGCATCCCCAGAGCATCGTGCATTCGGCGGTGGAGTTTGCCGACGGGGCGGTGCTGGCCCAGCTGGGCGTGCCGGACATGCGGGTACCCATCCAGTATGCCATGGCCTACCCGGAGCGGCTGACCACCGGAAGCAGGCCCCTTGATCTGTTCGCCCTGGGGCAGCTGACCTTTGAGCCGGGGGATCCGGAGCGGTTCCCGGCGCTGCGGCTGGCAGGGGAGTGCCTGAATGAGGGCGGCGCGGCCTGCGCCATCCTCAACGGCGCCAACGAGGCGGCGGTGGCGGCCTTCCTCAGGGAGGAGATTCCCTTCGGCGGCATTACCCGGCTGGTGGAGGAGACGCTTAACCGGCTGGGGCATATGCCCGCCGACACCCTGGATGATATTTTCCATGCGGATGCTCAGGCACGGCGGGCGGTCATGGAGCTGCTGCCCCGTGTGCGGGCATGACAGGCGGAAAGGAGCCTTATGACGATTCTTTATGTATTGATTGCGGTTCTGCTGCTGGGCATCCTGGTGACGGTGCATGAGGCGGGCCATTTTCTGGCGGCGCGGCTGACGGGCATCGAGGTGATGGAGTTCGCCATCGGCTTCGGCCCGAAGCTCGTGGGCTGGAAGAGCAAAAAGCACGACACGGCCTTCAGCCTGCGGGCGATTCCCTTCGGCGGCTACTGCGCCTTCTATGGCGAGGACGACGGGGAGGGCAAGAACAAGGACGATCCCCGGGCCTACAACCGGCAGAAGGTGTGGAAGCGCATGCTCTCCGTGGCCATGGGCCCGCTGATGAACATGCTCCTGGCCTTCGTGGTGGCGATGCTGTACTTCTGGATCGGTGGGGTGAGCGTGGCCACGGGGGTGGACCCCTACATCGCGGAGGTGGCCGCGGCGGGCCCGGCCTATGACGCGGGGCTGAAGGACGGGGACGTGATCCTGTCGGTCAACGGCGTGGACGTGCTGGACGGCACGGTGGACACGCTGCTGGGCATGATCAGCGGCTATCAGGCGGGGGACGAACCTCTGCACATGGTCATCCGCCGGGGGGATGAAACCCTCGAGACGGACATGACCCCCTTCTGGGATGAGGAGGCGGGCAAGTACCGGGTGGGGGTGACCATTGGCGGCACCTACCGGATTGAGCGGCAGAAGGTGGGCTTCCTGACGGCGGCCGGGAGCAGCTGGAATGTGTGCGTGTACGCCAGCGGGGTGATTGTGAAGGCCCTGGGCGCGCTGGTGACCACCGGCGAGGGCCTGGATCAGACCAGCGGCCCCGTGGGCGTGGTGAGCATGGTCAGCAAGGAAGTGCAAAGCGGCGGCCTGGACGCCTTCGTGAACCTGCTGGTGGTGATCTCCATCAACCTGGGGATCATGAACGCCCTGCCCATCCCCGGCCTGGACGGCAGCCGGTTCCTGTTCATGCTGGTGGAGGCCATCCGCCGCAAGCCCGTGGCCCCGGAGAAGGAGGCCATGGTGCATCTGGCGGGGATGGTGTTCCTCTTTGGCGTAATGATCTTCTTCACCTTCCGGGATGTGCTGAACCTGTTCCGCTGACAGGCCGGGGAATCGGGTGTTCCGCGCCTGTGACGGCATGGCCTGAAGCCCTGCTGGGCGCCCGTTCAACCACAGACAGGCACAGACCCGGCAACAGGAATGTGCGGCGCGCTGCCCTGCGCCGTGAACACGACAGGAGGACAAGACCATGTACAAGACCCGTGTGGTTCAGGTGGGGCCGCTGGCCCTGGGCGGCGATAATCCCGTGTGGGTGCAGTCCATGACCAACACCGACACCGCCGACGTGCCCGCCACCCTGGCACAGATCTGCCAGCTGGCGGAGGCCGGGTGCGACATTGTGCGCGTGAGCGTGTACAACGAGGCTTGCGCCAGGGCCGTGCGCGACCTGGTGGACGCATCCCCCGTGCCGCTGGTGGCGGATATTCACTTCGACCACCGCCTGGCCCTGAAGGCCATGGAGAACGGCATCCACAAGCTGCGCATCAACCCCGGCAACATCGGCGGGGAGAAGAACGTGCAGGCCGTGGCGGACTGCGCCAGGGCCCATCATGTGCCCATCCGCATCGGGGTGAACAGCGGCTCCATCGAGCGGGAGATTCTCGCCCGGGACGGCGGCCCCACGGCACGGGGCATGGTGGACAGCGCGCTGAACCACGCCCGCATGCTGGAAAAGGCGGGCTTCGGGGACATTGTGCTGTCCATGAAGGCCAGCGACGTGCGCCTGACCATCGAGGCCTATGAGCTGGCGGCGAGGAGCTGCGACTATCCCCTGCACGTGGGGGTGACGGAGGCTGGCTTGCCCGGCCAGGGCACCATCAAGAGCGCCATCGGCATCGGCGCGCTGCTGGCCCGGGGCATCGGCAACACCATCCGCGTGAGCCTGACGGGCTCGCCCATCCCGGAGGGCAAGGCGGCCTGGGACATTCTCCGTGCGCTCAACCTGCGCACCCAGGGCGTGCAGCTGGTATCCTGCCCCACCTGCGGCCGCACGGCCATCGACGTGGCGGGCATTGCCGCCCGGGTGGAGGAGGAGCTTTCGGACGTGCGGGTGCCGCTGAAGGTGGCGGTGATGGGCTGCGTGGTCAACGGCCCCGGGGAGGCCCGGGAGGCGGATATTGGCATTGCGGGCGGCAAGGGCTGCGGCGCGCTGTTCCGCAAGGGCCAGGAGCCGGTGAAGGTGGAGGGCGACCTGGCGGAGATCCTCATCCGGGAGGCCCGGAAAATTGCCGAAGAGAAATCCGCCCAATCGAACTAACCCCAAGGTGACGCGAAGCGAAAACGGGTCAAGGGGCGAAGCTCCTTGCGCGGGTGCAGGGGCGGCGTTAGCCCCTGCGCAGGTCCGGGCGGCAGCCCGGCGCACCACCCCCAAACACTAAAAAGAAAAGGAAAAAACGCGAGTTTCCGAGCGGATGCCTGCATCCGCAATGGAAACGGCAGATCAGACCACCCCCATGGAGCGCGGCAGCGAAAACGGGTCAAGGGGCGAAGCTCCTTGCGCGGGTGCAGGGGCGGCGTTAGCCCCTGCGCAGGTCCGGGCGGCAGCCCGGCGCAGCAGAAAAGAACAAGAAAAAAGGAAAAGAAAAAAGCCAGAGTTTCCGAGCAGGCGGCGCAGTCCGCCCGCGTTGGAAACGGCATGCTCCATGCAGCTCCAAAAGGACAGCCCCTCCCGCACACCCGCAGCGCAGCATCATACGAAAAAGCAGCCCGTTCCGGCAGTGTACCGGGGCGGGCTGCTATTGTATTTCCTGCTCAAGGCTCTGGAACAGCGGCGAGTCGAAAAAGGCTTGTATGGTGATGTCCAGCCCGTCGCAGAGCTTCTTGATGGTGGAGACGGTCACGCTGCGGTTGCGGCCGTTGACAAGGTTGTTCACCGTGGACTGCGTAACACCGCTGAGCGTGCACAGCCGGTTCACGCTGATGCCCCGCTCCCGGCACAATTCCAGGATACGCTCCCGCACGGCTTCGCCAATCGTCAAGGGCCCATCCCACCTTTCCCTGCTATGATGCCAGCATAACCGCTTCCTGTTGCAAAGATTAACCCAAAAGAGTTAAAATGAAGAAAACGGCAACAGGGAGAGGATGAGGATGGAACGCTGCTTTTTTCTGGGCCATCGGGACGCGGAGCGGACGCTCCTGACGGCTTTGGAGGCTGTGACAGAGGAATTGGCCGTTCAGGAGCATGTGCAGGAATTCTATGTAGGGGCATATGGCAGCTTTGATGAGATGGCTGCGGAAGCGGTGCTGTCGCTCAAGGCAAAGCAACCGTGGGTGAGGCTGTACCGCGTCCTGGCCTATCATCCGGCCCAGAGGGATGCGCAGCTGCCCGCAGGCTTCGATGGCCTGTTCGATCCGTTGGATCATACACCGCCGCCTCGCTTCGCCATCGCCCGGGCAAACCGCAGCATGATGGATCAGTGCAGCGTGCTGGTGGCCAGCGTGCAGCACCCCGGCTATGCGAGCCGCTTGCTGGAATATGCGCAGCGCCGTGCCGACCGGAGGCTTCTGCGCATCCTCCCCCTGCCTTGACCCACCCCGGGGGGATGGTGTATAATACATGCAACATGGAGGACGGCTGACAGAGCCGCCCTCGTTCGACTATACGCAGGGAGGTGAGCCTCATGAGCTACGAGGATCTGCTGGGCCAGATTTACGCCGCGCTGCCCCATTTGCGGGGACAGCTGTCCTCGCCCCGGGTGGTCTATGTCCGGGCCCAGGGCAAGGTGTACATCACCTTCGATTCCGCCGTGCTGGTGGAGGAGGCCACCTTCCTGAAGATGGAGAGCATCCTGCGCAAGGTTTTCCCCCAGAAGCCCCTGGCCCTGCGGGTGGTTTCCCCCGGGCTGAAGGACGACTTCCTGGAGAACATCAGCGCCTACAAGCAGGTGCTGACGGACTTCCTCAAGCGAAACTACCCCGCCTCCGTCAGCTGGATGGATCAGATCGACTGGCGCTGCGACGGGGAGCGCATCACCCTGACCTTCCCGGACGAGTTCTCCCTGCAGTACATGGGCAGGCAGAACATCACCGCCCGGCTGGCCCAGGCCGTGAAGGATATTTTCTCCGCCGAGGTGAAGGTGGAGCTGACCGTGGCTGGCGATCAGGAGGCCCGCCTGGAGGAAATGCGCCGGGAGCGGGACAAGGAGCAGCTGGCCGCCATCACCCAGCAGGAGCTGCAGGCCCGCTACGGCGAAGGCGTCCCCGCCCCTGCCGCACCCAAGGAGAAGAAGGAGCGCAAGCCCGCCGCGCCACGGCCCAAAAAGGAGCCCGAGCCGGAGAAGAAGCCTGAGCCCATCTTCCCGCAAATGACCGACACCGCCATCGGCAAGCCCATCATGGGCCGGAGTATCGCCGACCGCCCCGTGGAAATGAAGGAGCTGGCCAGCGACAGCGGCCTGGTGGTGGTGCAGGGCGATATCTTCAAGCTGGAAACCAAGGAGCTCAAGGGCGGCGAAATGCTGCTGGTGACCTTTGCCATCACGGATTATACCTCCTCCATCCTGTGCAAGACCTTCCTGCGCTTCCGCAAGGGCGGAGGCTTCGGCCGCCGAAGGGACGATGAAACCCCGCCGCCACCCATCACCGAGGAGGAGCGCCGCGCGGTGATGGAAAAGGTGGAGCAGATCAAGATGGGCATGAACGTCAAGGTGCGCGGCGAGTGCATGTATGACAATTTTGCCCGGGAGCTGTCCATATCCGTCAGAGACATGGTGCCCATGGAGCGCATCGAGCGGGAGGACACCGCCGAGGAAAAGCGCATCGAGCTGCACATGCACACCAACATGTCCAACATGGACGCCATGACCCCCGCCGGCGACCTGATCAAGCGGGCCATCAAGTGGGGGCATCCGGCGGTGGCCATTACCGACCACGGCGTGGTGCAGTCCTTTCCTGCGGCCTTCAACGCCGTGAAGAAGCAGCCTATCAAGCTGATCCCCGGCTGCGAGGGGTACCTGATTGACGACAAGGACGTGGTCAAGGACGCGAACGACCGCCCCCTGGACGAGCCCATCATCGTCCTGGACTTTGAGTCCACGGGCCTGAACACCGCCACGGACCGGGTGATCGAGATCGGCGCGGTGAAGCTGGTGGGCGGCACGGTGGCGGACAGCCTGTCCCTGCTGGTGAATCCCCAGCGGCCCCTGCCGCCCAAGATCACCGAGATCACCGGCATCACCGACATGATGCTGGCCGACAAGCCCACCGCCGAGACAGCCATTCCCCAGCTGATGGACTTCATCGGCGGCTGCCCCATCGCGGCCCACAACGCCGCCTTCGACGCGGCGCTTCTGCAGTCGGAGCTGCGGCGGCTGGGCATCGAATACCACGCCCCGGTGCTGGATACCCTGACCCTGGCCCGCAAGCTGTTCCCGGACATGAAGAGCCACAAGCTGGCCAGCGTGTGCAAGCAGCTGGGTGTGTCGCTGAAGAACGCCCACCGGGCCGTCCACGACGCTACGGCTACGGCCCTGTGCCTGGCGAAGATGTTCCAGCAGGTGAAGGAGGAAAAGGGCTACACGAGGCTGTCCGACCTGAACCTTTTGCAGGGCGGCGCCATTGGTGAGAGCTACCATGTGATCCTGCTGGTCAAGACCCAGGAGGGCCTGGTGAACCTGAACCGGCTGGTGTCCATCGGACACCTGGAATACTTCCGCCGCCGCCCCCACATGCCCAAGAAGGTCATCCAGCAGTACCGGGAGGGGCTGATCATCGGCTCCGCCTGCGAGGCGGGCGAGCTGTTCCGCGCCGTGCTGGACAACGAGCCCTGGGAGAAGCTGAAGGAAATCGCCTCCTGGTACGACTACCTGGAGATTCAGCCCATTGGCAACAACGCCTTCCTGGTGCGGGAGGGCCGGGTGCCGGACGAGGAGGGCCTGCGGGAGCTGAACCGGAAGATCGTCCGCCTGGGCGAGGAGCTGGGCAAGCCCGTGGTCGCCACCGGCGACGTGCATTTCCTGGACCCTCACAACGCCATCAACCGGGCCATCATCCAGGCGGGCATGGGCTATGACGACTGCGACCAGCAGCCGCCCCTGTACTTCAAGACCACCAACGAGATGCTGGAGGAATTCGCCTACCTGGGGCCGCAGAAGTGCCGCGAGGTGGTCATCGACAACCCCCGCATGATCGCCGACCAGGTGGAGAAGCTGCAGCTGTTCCCCAAGCATCCCAAGGGGGAGGACACCTTCCAGCCCCTGTGGGAGGACGCGGCGGACAATATCCAGAATATGACCTGGGGCACCGCCAAGGAGCTCTACGGCGACCCGCTGCCGGAGATCGTGGTCAAGCGCCTGGAGAAGGAGCTGAAGTCCATCATCGGCTACGGCTTCGCCACGCTGTACAACA
>JBJEUJ010000195.1:0-11253 GCA_051883775.1 Aristaeellaceae bacterium
CGTCCGGGCCGCTGCCGCCGCGATGCCCGGCAATCTTGTCAATCTCGTCAATGAAAACAATGCCCTGCTGCTCGGCCCGGCGGATGGCTTCCTCCTGCACCGCGTCGGCGTCAATCAGCTTGTCGGACTCCTCCTGCAGGAGGATCTTGCGGGCCTCCCGCACCTTCATGCGGCGCAGCTTGGTGCGCTTGGGCATCATGTTGCCCATCATGTCCCCCAGGCTGATGGCGCTGCCGCCCACCTCCAGCGTGGGCGCGGCTTCCTCCACCTCAATCTCCAGCTCGCGGTCCTCCAGCTCGCCCCGCATCAGCTGCTGGCGGATTTCCTCCCGCTTGCCGGAGAGCTTCTGCTTTTCCTCCTCGCTGGGCTCGTTTTCCTTCTTCTTGCCCAGGAGGAAATCCAGGTTCAGCCCGTTGCCGCTCTGCTTGGGCGGATGCACCAGCAGCGTCACCAGGCGATCCTCCGCCAGCACATTGGCCCGGGGCTGCACACGCTTCATGTGCTCGTCCCTGACCATGCGGATGGCGTTCTCCACCAGGTCGCGGATGATGGACTCCACGTCCCGGCCCACATAGCCCACCTCGGTGAACTTGGTGGCCTCCACCTTGATGAAGGGCGCGGCCACCAGCTTGGCCAGGCGGCGGGCAATCTCCGTCTTGCCCACGCCCGTGGGGCCGATCATCAGGATGTTCTTGGGGCTGATTTCCTCGCGCATGCTCTCCTCCACCCTGGAGCGGCGGTAGCGGTTGCGCAGGGCGATGGCCACGGATTTCTTGGCTTCCTCCTGGCCGATGATGTAGCGGTCAAGCTCCCGGACAATCTGCCGGGGCGTCAGTTCTGCCATAGCGCGTCACCCTCCTTACACATCCTCAACGATCACATTGTCGTTGGTGAACACGCAGATGGACGCGGCGATGTGCAGCGCCTTCTCTGCAATCTCATGGGCGGACAGGTCGGTGTTCTGCACCAGGGCCCGGGCGGCGGCCAGGGCATAATTGCCGCCGGAGCCGATGGCCACCACGCCCCCGTCGGGGTCGATGACCTCGCCCGTGCCGGAGAGAATCAGCAGCGTGTCCTTGTCCGCGACGATCATCTGCGTCTCCAGCTGGCGCATGGCCTGGTCGCCCCGCCACATCTGGGCGATGGCCACGGCGGCCCGCTCCAGGTTGCCGCCGCACTGGGTCAGCTTTTCCTCAAATTTTTCGCACAGGGTGAAGGCGTCCGCCACCGCACCGGCAAAGCCGATGACCACCTGCCCGTTGTACAGGCGGCGTACCTTCTTTGCCGTGCTCTTGAAGATCACGCTTTCCCCCATGGTGACCTGGCCGTCGCCTGCAATGGCGGTTTGCCCGTTGCGGCGCACGGCGCAGATGGTGGTTCCTCTGAATGGACTGCTCATGGATTCGTTTCCTCCGTTGTCAGAATAAAGTCCGCAATGGCGCCTGCGGTTTCCGCATCCACAGTGCAGGGCACGTAATACTCCATGGCCGTGCCCACGGCTTCCGCGTCCACCTCCGGCTTCATCAGCATGTGGTTTACATCGGCCCAAAGGGTGTGCAGCCAGGGCGCGTCCATGTCAAGGACAGCCTCCCAGGTCTGCCTCCCTTCCTCCTCGCTGATCTGGAAATCACGGCTGCCGTTGATGATCAGCGCGGGCAGCTGCAGCTGCGTCAGGTATTCTGCCGCCGTGGGCTGCTGGGCCGCCTCCCAGAAGTAGTAGCCGGGCTGGCCCAGGATGGTCATGGCCCTGGCGGTTTCAGCATCCAGGCCGGGAAGCTGATCCCGCTGGGCACGAGCCTCGTCCATGACAGGCTGATAGGCGGCCTGCTGCGCCTCGGGCAACGCGGCGATGGCGTCCTCGTTCTGCCGGATCATCACGTCCAGCAGGCTGCGGTTGGTGCCGCAGGCCAGGATCATCCCGCAGAAAAGCCCGTCGCTCTCCGCCACAATGCGCGGGGCCAGCATGGCGCCCAGGCTGTGGCCCAGGACGAAAATGCGATCCGCGTCAATGCGGGGGTCCTCCGCCAGCAGCCGTGCGGCGGCAATGGCGTCCTGGATGGTTTCCTCCTCCATGGTGAAGGAGGTATAGTCGGCAGAGGTGGCAATCTCCTGGCCGTAGACATAGGTACGCTTGTCGTAGCGCAGGACGGCGATGCCCTGCCGGGTCAGCATATCCGCCAGGTCACGGAAGGGCGCAACCGCCCCGACGGTTTCATCCCTGTCGCTGGGGCCGGAGCCCTGCACCAGTACCACAGCGGGCACAGGGCCTTCGCTTGCGGCAGGCAGGGTCAGGGTGCCGGGAAGCTGCCAGGGCTCCTCACCCACGGTCACGTCCTCCGCAAGAATGCCCTCGGGAGCGGCAGTGGCTTTCGCCTCCTGCTGCACCGGGCTGAAGGTCAGGCCGCAGATCAGCCCGTCCCCGTCCAGGGTCAGCTGGCACAGGAGGCTTGCGCGCTCAAAGTCCAGCGTCCGGGTATACACCACGTAGCCGGATACCTCCGCTTGGGCTTCATCCTCCGCAAGGCCCGTGAAGGCCCCGCCCAGGGCGGTCAGCTGGGGCCAGATGCTGCGGATGGCGTCCACCGTCATGCTGGATTGCAGATCCGGGTGCATACACTCCAGCAGGGCTTCCGCGCCGTCCCCGGCGGACAGAAGGGCGATCACTTCCTCAACGGGGTCAGAGGTGTGCTCCGCCAGGGAGAAGGCCGGGAGCAGCAAGACCAGGGCAAGAAACAGGCAAAGAAGTCGCTTCATAAAATCATCCTCCTGCCTGTATCATAGCACTGCTTTGTCAACTCAGCATGAACCTTCGTCCGAAAGCCCCGTTTCCGCGATCCAATTCCGCATAAAGGCGAGCGAACGCTCGGAAATGGCCTCGTAGCGCTGCTGCTTGTTGCGGATCTTTTTATGCTCCCTGTCCACAATGAGCCCGTCGATCAGCCCGAAGGAGCAGTTCATGGGCTGGAAGCTCTTGTTGGGCGTGGAAATATACCGGCCCATGGCTCCCATGGCCGTGATGCCCGGAAGCTCCACCGTGCCCAGCCCCCGCAGGTCGCGCCCCAGGGACAGTCCGCACATCAGCCCGCTGGCCGCGCTCTCCACGTAGCCCTCCACGCCGGTCATCTGTCCTGCGAAGTAGCACTGGGGCCGCGAAATTATCTCAAAGTGCGCGTTGAGGAAGCCCGGCGAATGCAGGAAGGTGTTGCGGTGCATCACGCCATAGCGGGCGTAGGAGGCGTTCTCCAGCCCGGGAATCATGCCGAACACGCGCTTCTGCTCCGGCCACTTCAGCCGGGTCTGGAAGCCCACCAGGTTGTACAGCGTGCCTGCCTCATTGTCCTGGCGCAGCTGTACCACGGCGTAGGGCTCCCTGCCCGTGCGGGGATCCCTGAGGCCCACGGGCTTCAGCGGCCCGAAGGCCAGCACCATGCGCCCACGCCTTGCCATGGATTCCACCGGCATGCAGCCCTCAAAGACGCTCTTTTCCTCAAAACCGTGGATCTCTGCCGTTTCCGCCGCCAGCAGCGCGTCCACGAAGGCGTTGTATTCCGCCTCGGTCATGGGACAGTTGAGGTAATCGTCCCCCCGGTCGTAGCGGGACTGGCGGAAGATTTTGTCCATGTTCAGACTTTCCAGGGTGACGATGGGCGCGGCCGCGTCGTAGAAGTTCAGCGTCTCCAGGCCGGGCAGGGCGGCAATGGCCTCCGCCATGGGCTCGGAGGTCAGCGGCCCCGTGGCGATGATCACCGGCCCCTCGGGAATGGCCGTCGCCTCCCCCTCCACCACGTCGATGAGCGGATGAGTGCGCAGGGCATTGGTAATGTAGCCGGAGAAGCGGTCCCGGTCCACGGCCAGCGCGCCGCCCGCCGGTACCCGGGCCAGGTCTGCGGCCTTCATGACCAGCGAGCCGCACAGCCGCATTTCCTCCTTCAAAAGGCCTACGGCGTTGGTCAGCCTGTCCGAGCGCAGGGAGTTGGAGCACACCAGTTCCGCAAACTGATCGGCGTGATGGGCAGGCGTTTTCTTCGCGGGCTTCATTTCCGTCAGCGTCACGCGGATCCCCTGCCGGGCCAGCTGCCAGGCAGCCTCGCTGCCGGCCAGCCCCGCGCCGATCACCTGTGCGTGCATCTCAGCCATCAGCCTTCCTCCGTCTCCATGCTTTCATCCTGCTTTACCTCAACGCGGCAGCGGCAGGTTTCATTGGCGCACAGGTGCCATACCTCGCCCTTGCGGCTGCGCTTTTCCACCATATAGCTGCCGCACTGGGGACACTTGTCGGTCACGGGCATCTCCCAGGAGACGAAGTCGCACTCGGGATACCGCTCGCAGCCGTAGAACTTGCGGTTCTTCTTGCTGGTTTTTTCCATCAGGCGCGCGCCGCACTTGGGGCAGGGCGCGGCGATGTAATTGAGGATGGGCTTGGTGTTGCGGCAGTCGGGGAAGTTCGGGCAGGCCAGGAAGCGGCCGAAGCGCCCCATCTTGTAGACCATCATGGCCCCGCACTTGTCGCAGGGCACGTCGCTGGGCTCGTCCTTGACCTCCACCTTCTCGATCTCCCGCTCCGCCACCTCGAGGGTCTTTTCAAAGGGCGGATAGAATTCCCGCAGGATCTGCTTCCAGGCGATCTTGCCCTCCTCCACCTCGTCCAGCTTGTCCTCCAGCGCGGCGGTGAACTCCGTGTCCACAATGTCGGCGAAGTACTCCTCCATCATGCTGGTGACCATGCGGCCCAGCTCCGTGGGATACAGACGCTTCTTCTCCCGGCTGACATAGCCGCGGGAAATGATGGTGGTGATGGTGGGCGCATAGGTGGAGGGACGGCCAATGCCCTTTTCCTCCAGCGCGCGCACCAGGGACGCCTCGGTGTAGCGGCTCGGCGGCTGGGTGAAGTGCTGCTCGCTCTCCACATGCTCCACCGTGACACAATCGCCCTCCTTCAGCTGGGGCAGCGTGGTCTCGGTGGAGGCCACTTCGTCGTCGGTGCCCTCCTCATACACGGAGGTGAAGCCCGCAAACCTCTTGTGCTCGCCATAGAAGCGCAGCCCGACGCCGCTGCCGGTGATTTCCACCGTCTGGGTTTCATAGAGGGCGGGCATCATCTGGCTGGCCAGGAAGCGGTTGTAGATCAGCCGGTAAAGGTTGTACTGCTCCTTGGTCAGGGAGGCCTTGATCTTCTCCGGCGTACGGCGAACGTCCGTGGGACGGATGGCCTCGTGGGCGTCCTGAGCGTTCTTGCGCCCCTTGTATTCGTTGGGCGTTTCCGGCAGATATTCCTGGCCGAAGCGTTCCGGTATGTACTCACGCAGGGCGGACAGGGCCTCGTCGCTGATGCGCACACTGTCGGTACGGATGTAGGTGACAATACCCTGTGTGCCTTCGCCCTCCAGGTCGATGCCCTCGTAGAGCTGCTGCACCACCTGCATGGTCTTGGCGGTGGTGAAGCCCAGCTTGCGGCTGGCCTCCTGCTGCAGGCTGGAGGTGGTGAAGGGCGCGGCGGGCAGCTTGCGCTTTTCGCCCTTCTTCACGCCGGTTACGGTGAAGGACGCGGCCCTGATCCGCTGGAGGGCAGCCTCCGCGGCCTCGGCGTTGGCGATGGCGGCCTTCTGTCCGTCCAGGGCGGACAGGCGCACATTGAAGTGCTGCTTGCGGCCCTTGCCCTGCTCCACTGCGGCCTTGCCGGTGATCTCCCAGTATTCCTCGGGGATGAAGTCCTCAATGTCCTGCTCCCGCATGACCACCATGCGGGTGGCCACGGACTGAACGCGCCCGGCGGACAGGCCCTTCTTGATCTTCGCCCAGAGCAGCGGGCTGATCTTGTAGCCCACCAGCCGGTCCAGCACGCGCCGGGCCTGCTGGGCGTCCACCCGGCCCATGTCCAGGGGACGGGGGGACTTCAGGGCCTGCTGGATGGCCTTCTTGGTGATCTCGTGAAACTCAATGCGGCAGGGCTTGCCGGTGTCGATGCCCAGAATGTGCCCCAGGTGCCAGGAAATCGCTTCGCCCTCGCGGTCAGGGTCGGTGGCGAGGTAAATCTGGGAAGCGTTCTTGGCTTCCTTGCGGATGCGGGTCAGAATGTCGCCCCGGCCGCGGATGGTGATGTACTTCAGGGCGAAGTCGTTGTCCACATCCACGCCGATTTGCGACTTGGGCAGATCGCATACGTGCCCCTGGGACGCCTCCACCTTGTAGCCCTTGCCCAGAAATTTGCTGATGGTGCGGGCCTTGGCGGGCGACTCCACAATGATGAGCTTCTGCTTGGTTGCTGCCATGACGGTACTGCCTCCAAAACGAAAAAATGATTATGCCCGGATGTAGATTTTGCCGGGCAGGGATTGAACAAGCCCGAGAATCTGAAGCATGGTCAGGCCCGAGGAGAGCGCGGGCGCGTCCAGCCCGGTACCCTCCGCCAGCTGGTCGAAGGACCTCTCGCCCTGGGCAAGGTGCGTGAGAATCAGCCGCTGCTCCGGGGACAGGGGCGGAAGCTCCTGCTTTTGCGCCCTGGTGGGTGCGGGCGGAGCGTCAACCCAGCCCAGATCCTCCAGCACATCCTGGGCGCTGGTGAAGTAGTTTGCGCCCTCCCTGAGCAGCTGATGCGTTCCCTCCGCCCATGCAGAACCAATGTTGCCCGGATAGGCGAACACCTCCCTGCCCTGATCCAGCGCGTGCTGCACGGTGGTCATGCTGCCGGAGCGGATGCGCGCCTCCATCAGCACCACCGCCTTGCCCAGACCGGCCAGGATTCTGTTCCGCACAGGGAAATTCCTGCCGATGGCCGGCGTGCCCAGGGGGTATTCGGACAAAAGCAGCCCGCCATGGCGGACAATGTCCTCCTTCAGCTGACGGTTCTGCGCGGGATAGTCGATGTCCAGGCCACCGGCCATCACGCCCACGGTGGGACTTCCGCCCGCCAGGCACCCTGTGTGGGCGGCGGTGTCAACGCCCATGGCCAGGCCGCTGACGATGGTCACGCCATGCTCGCTCAGCGCCCGGGCAATCTGCCCGGTGGCGGCCAGCGCGCCTGGCGAAGCGCTGCGGGAGCCGACGATGGTGACGCACCGGCCCATCAGACAGTCGGGGTCGCCCCGGTAGAACAGGAGGGGCGGCGGCGATGGAATATCCCGCAGGCTGTCCGGATAGCCGAAGTCCTCCATGCCCATGATGCCGATGGATTCCCTCTGCATGGCCAGCATCATCCGGTGCATGGCGTCGGGACTGGCCTGCCTGCGAAGCACGGCCAGCTGCTGGGGCGTGGCGTAGGGCTCAAGAATGACCGTTCCCTCGCTGATGAAACGGTCGTAGACGGCCTCGGCATCCCCGAAGTCATGAAGAATATCCTGAAGGTGCTCCGGCGGGAGGAGGGCATAGGTCAGCCATGCGCGGCATCCGTCCTGACGCGTGTAGCGCATGGTACCTATCCCCCTCCGGCAATGCTTCTGTGCAGGGACGCAGGAGCTGCGGGTGAAATGAAGTTCCTTAAGAAAAACAGCCCTGCGCTTTTTACACTCTAACACAGTTTTTTTGAAAATGCAACGCATCCTGCAAGAGAATTTGCGGGCCGGTTTTTTTCGACGCCGCTTGACAGACGCGCAAATTCTGGTATAATGGCATCCATCAGGGCAATGAGGAAAAGAGTAGCCCCCCTGAGCCGCGTCAAGAGAGCTTCCGGCTGGTGCAAGGAAGAGGCGGCGGGCGGGTGAAGTACATTTCCGAGCCATCCGCTGAACGCGCCCGGTCAGTAGGCGGCATCCGGTTGCGCCGGTTATCGCGCGGGAGGAATCATGGGTTCCTCGCTGAGGGCCGTTTTGATCGGCCGAACATGGAAGTGGTACCGTGGCTTTTGTCACCTTCCTGGACGCATTGCGTCCGGGAAGGTTTTTTTGTGGGACGCAGCAAGGAGGCTGATGGATCATGGACCTGGATTCCCTGCGCTTTGCCTCGCGGTTTGACGGCGTAACAGGCAGCGCCATCCGCGAAATCTTCAAGATGATCGCCAAGCCCGGCATGATTTCCTTCGCCGGGGGCAATCCTGCCCTGTCGGCCCTGCCGGACAAGGTGGTGGCGGACATCGCCGCCGACGTTATGCAGCGCGACGGCAAGGCTATTCTGCAGTACGGGGCCACCGAGGGCTACGCGCCCTTCCTGGAGAGCCTGAAGCAGTACGTGCACGAGCAGCTGGGCTGCGACATCCCCGCCGTGCTGCCGGTGACCGGCTCCACCCAGGCCATGGATCTGCTGTGCAAGGCGCTGATCAATCCTGGCGACGTGATCCTGGTGGAGAACCCCTCCTTCCTGGGCAACCTGCAGTGCATGAAGCTCTACCAGGCCACCCTGGTTCCGGTGGAGAGCGACGGCGAGGGCATCATCGTGGATCGGCTGGAGGAGGCCATCCGCCGCTACAAGCCCAGGATGCTCTACACCATTCCCACCTTCCAGAACCCCACCGGCAAGACCCTGGCGGCGGACCGCCGTGCGCCCATCGCCGCCCTGGCCGCCAGGTACGGCATGGTGGTGGCGGAGGACGATCCCTACCGCGACCTGCGCTACGCCGGTACCCCCTGCCCCTCCATCAAGTCCTTCGACAAGGAGGGCTGGGTGGTGTTCCTGGGCTCCTTCAGCAAGATCATCTCCCCCGGCCTGCGGGTGGGCTTCATGGCGGGCGATCCGCGGATCCTGCGCAAGTGCACCATCGGCAAGCAGTCCTCCGACGTGCATACCGCCAACCTGAACCAGGCCATTGTCGACCAGTTCCTGCGCAGGAATCTGCTGCCGGAGCACATCGCTTCCATCTGTGCAAGCTACCGCGCGCAGCTGGACGCCATGCTGGAGGAGCTGGCCGCCTTCCCGGAGGGCACCCGATATACCAGGCCCGAGGGCGGGCTGTTCATCTGGGCGGAGCTTCCCTCGGGCATTGATGCGCAGGCCCTGCTGGAGAAGGCTGTGGCCCGGCACGTGGCCTATGTGCCCGGCACCCACTTCTTTGCCGATGGCGGGCACGAGAATACCCTGCGGCTGAATTTCTCCAACTCCACCATCGGGCAGATCCGCACCGGCATGGCTGTGCTGCGGGAGCTGATCGCGGCGGAAATGCAGCAGGGCTGATAAAACCCGGCATCCATGACAGGTATCCATCCACACGGTGATTGTATAGAAAGAAAGGATGTATTCAACCATGGCGCACATTCTGGACGTACTCAAGGAGCGCGGCTTCATTGCCCAGATGACCTTCGAGGAGGATCTCTACAAGCAGCTGGAGCAGCCCACCACCTTCTACGTGGGCTTCGACCCCACCGCTGATTCCCTGCACATCGGCCATTACATCCCGATCATGGCCATGGCGCACATGCAGCGGGCGGGGCACCGGCCCATCGCGCTGATGGGCGGCGGCACCGCCATGATCGGCGACCCCTCCGGCAAGACCGACATGCGCAAGATGATGACCGTGGAGACCATCGACGATAACGTGGCCCACATCAAGCAGCAGATGTCCCGGTTCCTGGACTTCTCCGATGGCAAGGCCATCATCGCCAACAACGGCGACTGGCTGCGGCACCTGAACTTCATCGACTTCATGCGGGAGATCGGCTCCACCTTCTCGGTGAACAAGATGCTCACCGCCGAGTGCTACAAGGCCCGCATGGCCACCGAGAACGGCCTGTCCTTCCTGGAGTTCACCTACATGCTCATGCAGAGCTACGACTTCCTGGAGCTGTTCAAGCGCTACGGCTGCCGGCTGCAGATGGGCGGCAACGACCAGTGGAGCAACATGCTGGGCGGCGCAGACCTGATCCGCCGCAAGGAGCAGCAGGCCGCCTTTGCCTGCACCTTCCAGCTGCTTCTGACCCACGACGGCCGCAAGATGGGCAAGACCGAGAAGGGCGCGCTGTGGCTTGATCCCAACAAGACCTCCCCCTTCGACTTCTACCAGTACTGGCGGAACGTGGACGACAAGGACGTGGGCAAGTGCCTGGGCCTGCTGACCTTCCTGCCCATGGACGAGGTGCGCCGCCTGAGCGCGCTGGAAGGCAGCGAGATCAACGAGGCCAAGAAGGTGCTGGCCTATGAGGTGACGAAGCTGGTGCATGGCGAGGAGGAAGCGCAGAAGGCTGCCGATGCGGCTGCCGCGCTGTTCGCCGGCGGCGCCAACAGCGCCAGCGTGCCCTCCTTCGAGCTGACGGCCGCGGACCTGGCGGAGGACGCCCGCGTGACCACCATGCTGGTCAAGTCCGGCCTGTGCAAGAGCCAGAGCGACGCCCGGAACCAGATCAAGGCCGGCTCCGTGCTGCTGGGCGAGGAGAAGGTCACGGACTTCAACGCCGCTGTGACCGCCGGCATGTTCGGCGCGGACGGCCTGATGCTGCAGAAGGGCAAGAAGGGCTTCCGGCGGCTGATCCTGAAATGAGCGCCCCCTACAAGACCCTGCGCCAGGCTGCCTCGGACGAGGTGATCATCAACAAGAGCCGCTTCATCGGCTACGCCAGCCCCTGCGAAACCGAGGAGGAGGCCCTGGCCTTCCTGCAGGCCATCCGGACAAAGCACAAGGACGCCACCCACAACTGCTACGCCTATGTGATCGGGCGCAACGCCGGGGTCATGCGCTACTCCGACGACGGAGAGCCCGGCGGCACCGCGGGCCTTCCCATGATGGAGGTGCTCAAGGCCCAGGGCGTGGTCAACTGCTGCGTGGTGGTTACGCGATACTTCGGCGGGGTGCTGCTGGGCGCGGGCGGGCTGGTACGGGCCTACACCCAGGGCGCGGTGATTGCCCTGAAGGCGGCGCAGGTGGTGGTGATGGAGCCCTCCTGCCAGTACCTGTGCGAGGTGCCCTATCCCCTGTGGGACAAGGTGCAGCACCTGATGCGCACGCTGCCGCTGCAGCTGGTGTCCAGCGAGTTCACCACGGCGGTGACCTTCTCCATCCTGGTGCGTGAGCGGGACGCGGACAGGGTGCTTGCCGAGCTGACCCGCATGACCGACGGACGGCTGGAGAGCCTGCCGGAGAGCGAATCCTATCAGGCGTGGAACGCGGAATAATCCTGGCAGACGATGGAATACTTCCCATCGTCTGCTTTTTCTTTACCATTCATGAACAGTTCATATTTCTGCTGTACACTCTCAGCGAAACATCCCGAAGGAGTGAATGGCACTTGAAAAACAAGAAGCTTGTCAAAAGGATTCTGCTGGCGCTGGTCCTGGTGATCGTGGCTGTGATCGCGGTCTTCTTCTTCACGACCGGCAGGAAGCCCGCCTTTACCG
>JBJEUJ010000196.1:0-2894 GCA_051883775.1 Aristaeellaceae bacterium
GGGCGATCTCCTTGTCGAAGTCCACCAGGTCGCCCAGGGGGATGAACAGCTCGCCAGCCTTGGTCACGGCGGACACGTTCTTGCCGGTGATGGCAGCGCGGTCGGTCATCACCTCGGAGGAGGAAGCGCCGGCCAGGCGGCGGAAGTACATGTCCGCGTGGGTCAGGGTGTCGGCCCAGCCCTCAGCGGGTACCAGCATCAGGTGCGTGCGCTTGCCGGCGGCCACGTTCATTTCCGCCCGCAGATTGCGGATGGTGCGGATGATTTCCATGATGCCCGCCATCTTCTCCTCGTCCTGGGGGAAGTCGAAGGCAGGGATGGCCTCGGGCCAGGCCTTGAGCATCAGGAAGCCCTCGCTGCCCGGCAGATACTTATACACCTGCTCGGTGAGGAAGGGCATGAAGGGATGCAGCAGCTTGAGCAGGCCCTCCAGCACGTAGAGCAGCACCGCCTGCACCGCTTCCTTCGCCGCCTGATCCTCGCCGGTGAGGCGGGACTTGGCCATTTCAATGTACCAGTCGCAGAACTCGCTCCAGGCGAAGTCGTAGATGCGGTTGGCTGCCAGGCCGAACTCGCCCTCCTCCATGTTGGCGGAGATGCTCCGGGCCGCGTCCTGGAAGCGGGTCAGGATCCACTTGTCCGCCAGGGTCAGGCTGGCAGGGTCGATGTCACGGCGGGTATCCACGTTCATCAGCACGAAGCGGCTGGCGTTCCACACCTTGTTGGCAAAGTTGCGGGCGCTCTCCACCTTCTCGCGGGAATAGCGGGTATCGTTGCCGGGGGACACACCCATCACCAGGGAGAAGCGCAGCGCATCCGCGCCGTATTCGTCAATGACCTCCAGGGGATCCACGCCGTTGCCCAGGGACTTGGACATCTTCCGGCCCAGCTCGTCCCGCACCAGGCCATGGATCAGCACGGTCTTGAAGGGCGTCTCGCCCATTTCCTCCACGCCGCAGGTGATCATGCGGCTCACCCAGAAGGTGATGATGTCATAGCCGGTCACCAGCACGTCGGTGGGATAGAAGTACTTCAGATCCTCGGTGTTGTCCGGCCAGCCCAGGGTGGAGAAGGGCCACAGGGCGGAGGAGAACCAGGTGTCCAGCACGTCCTCGTCCTGATGGATATTCCTGCTCCCGCACCTGGAGCAGCAGCAGGGATCCTCCCGGCGCACCATCATCTCGTCGCAGTCATCACAGTACCACACGGGAATCCGGTGGCCCCACCACAGCTGGCGGCTGATGCACCAGTCGCGGATGTTCTCCATCCAGTTCATGTACTGCTTGGCGAAGCGCTCCGGCACGAACTGGGTTTTGCCGCTGGTCACAGCCTCGATGGCGGGCTTGGCCAGGGGCTTCATGTCCACGAACCACTGCTTGGACACCATGGGCTCGATGACTGTTTTGGAGTGACGGTAGCACACGCCCACCTCATGCTTGATGGGCTCGATGGACTTCAGCAGCCCCAGCGCTTCCAGATCCGCCACGATGGCCTTGCGTGCCTCGGCGGTGGTCATCCCGGCATATTTGCCGCAGTCCAGCACCTGGGGCTCGTTCTTGCCGGCCTTGCCGGAGGCGAACAGCGCGTCGCAGGCAGCCTTGTCCTCGGGGCCGGTCATGCGGCCGTCGTAGGTGAACACCCGCACCAGGGGCAGGTCATGCCGCGCGCCCACCTCGTAGTCGTTGGGGTCATGGGCGGGGGTGATCTTCACCACGCCGGTGCCCTTCTCCATGTCGGCATGCTCATCGCACACGATGGGGATTTCCCGGTTCACCAGGGGCAGCATCACGTGGCAGCCGTGCAGGTGGGCGTAGCGCTCGTCATTGGGGTTGATGGCCACGGCGGTGTCGCCCAGCATGGTCTCGGGACGGGTGGTGGCCAGCTCCAGCATCTCGCCGGTTTCCTTCACCGGGTACAGCAGATGCCAGAAGTTTCCGTCCATCTCCTTGTGCTCCACCTCCGCATCGGAAATGGCGGACTGGCAGTCCGGACACCAGTTCACCAGGCGGTTGCCGCGGTAGATCAGACCCTTCTCATACAGGCGGCAGAAGGTCTCCCGCACGGCCCGGGAGCAGCCCTCATCCATGGTGAAGCGCTCGCGGCTCCAGTCGCAGCTGACGCCCATGCGCCGCTGCTGGTTCACGATGCGTCCGCCGTACTCTTTCTTCCAGGCCCAGGCGCGCTTCAGGAAGCCCTCGCGGCCAAGGCTCTCCTTGGTCAGGCCCTCCTTGCGCATGGCGTCCACAATCTTGACCTCCGTGGCAATGGCGGCATGATCCGTGCCGGGAAGCCACAGGGTGGGATCGCCCTTCATGCGGTGGTAGCGGATGGCGCAGTCCTGCAGGGTGCAGTCCATGGCATGACCCATGTGCAGCTGGCCGGTAATGTTGGGCGGGGGCATCACGATGGTGAAGGGCTTCTTCCCTTCCACCCGGTGTGCCTCAAAGGCGCCGGACGCCTCCCACTCCTTGTAGATGTCACCCTCAATGGCTTGAGGGTTGAACTTTGTATCCATCTCCTGCGCGGAGAGCTTCTTCTCCATAGCACGTATCCTCCTCCATCAGATGAACTCCATGACCATGAGCAGCCCCATCAGCGCCAGCAGGCACCCCACAGCCTTCACGATGACGTTTGCCTTCTCCTTCTTCGCCGGTGCGATCCTGTCCGCCAGGAACCCCGAGCCATACACCAGGACCGCGCCAACGACGAGCAGCAGCATGCCGGGCGTAAGCACCCGGGACAAGACCTTCTCACCGTAGGACAATGCGGGTCACCTCCTTACCCTGCGGCACAGCGCCGGCCATGCCTTCATCCCTGTGACAATGCAAAACGCAGCCCAATCCCGAAGGACGGAGCTGCGTTCCGTGGTACCACCTTGCTTCGCAAACAAAGAG
>JBJEUJ010000196.1:2994-11218 GCA_051883775.1 Aristaeellaceae bacterium
ATCCCGAAGGACGGAGCTGCGTTCCGTGGTACCACCTTGCTTCGCAAACAAAGAGTCTGCCTCAAGCGCACGATAACGGGTGCAACCGCATCGGACTACTGGCAGGCGGGAAACCCGCCCCGTTCGCCCGGCGCTCTGAGAAGCGACCTTCCCCTGTTTGCTGCCGGAGGCGGTCTCTCAGCCGGTGAACCGCCCTCTCTTGCCGCGCGCGCAGGGTACTCCTCTTCCTTGTGCGAGCATGTTCAGTTACGGTGATAGCCTATCAGGCGTTCTTCTCCTCGTTCTTGACGACCTGGACGCCCTTGTAGTAGCCGCAGTGCTTGCACACGCGGTGAGCCAGCTTCATCTGGTGGCACTGGGGGCACTCGACGATGCCGGGCAGGGACAGCTTCCAGTTGGCCTGGCGGCTGTGCTTGCGAGCCTTAGAAATTTTTCCCTTCGGAAGAGCCATATTCACACCTCCTCATGCTGAATAGGACAGCGGTCTGCTGACCTTATTGTTCATTGGTGTTGGACTTTTCAGTCAACAGCTGCTGCAATGCCGCAAAAGGGCGCTGCGTGGGCGCTTCCTTCTGGCATACGCTAACATCGTCGTCCGGGCTGACCGACAGGCCGGGACAATCCTCCCTGCACAGCATGCGCATGGGCAGATTGAGCAGCGCGTAGGACATGGCCAGCTTCTCAAAATCAAGGGTATAACCTTCGTAGACGAAGATTTCGTCATCCTCGGGGTTGCCGTCCCTCAGGAAGGTCTCCCGGAATTCCGCCTCGATCCGCGCGCTGGCAGGCTCCAGACAGTTGGCACAGGCGCCGTGAGCCGTGGTGACAAGGCTGCCTTCCACCGTCACGCTTCCGTCCTCGGTGGCGGAATACACGCCCTTGAGCTGCGCGGGGTCGAAAACGACCGTGTCGCCGCCGATGTCCTGGGGGGCAATGGTCTGCTCCCCCTCGAAGGGATATTCCTGACCGGGGTCCTTCAGCGCCGGGGTTGCGTTCAGCTTCATCCACTCACCTCAAACCGGGCCGATGAGGGCCATGCTTGACTTCGCCACAGCAAATGTGACCGCCTGATATTATATCGGTTCCCGCAGCGTTTGTCAACTTGATTTTTCCCTCAAAAGCAGCTTTGCAGCAAACTTTTTTCGGAAGCCATCACTTGCTGACCAGCTCCAGGGTATCGCGGGCGATCATGATCTCCTCGTTGGTGGGGATGACGCAGATGGTCACCTTGCTGTCCTCGGTGGAGACGACGGTTTCCTTGCCGCGCACCTTGTTCTTCTCCGGATCCAGCTTGCAGCCCAGGAACTCCATGTCCTTCATGACGGCTTCGCGCAGCTCGGGGCCGTTCTCGCCGATGCCCGCGGTGAAGGCGATGATGTCCACGCCACCCATGGCCGCAGCATAGGAACCGATGTACTTCTTGATGCCGTAAATCAGCATGTCGCGGGCCAGGGCAGCGCGCTCATGGCCCTCGTCGGCAGCCTTGTCAATATCGCGCATGTCGGAGGACAGGCCGGAGATGCCCAGCAGGCCGGACTTCTTGTTCATCATGGTCAGCACTTCGTCCACGGTCATGCCCGCGTTGTTGGCGATGAACTGCACCACGGCCGGGTCGCAGGAGCCGGAGCGGGTGCCCATCAGCACGCCCTCCAGAGGGGTGATGCCCATGGAGGTGTCCACGCACTTGCCGTCCACCACGGCGCTCAGGCTGGAGCCGTTGCCCAGGTGAGCGATGATGATCTTCTTGCCCACGGGATCCACGCCCAGGAACTCGCACACCCGCTTGCTCACATAGCGGTGGGAGGTGCCGTGGAAGCCGTAGCGGCGCACGCCCAGATCCTTGTAGTACTCATAGGGCACGCCGTACATGAAGGCCTTGGGGGGCATGGTCTGATGGAAGGCGGTGTCGAACACGGCCACCTGGGGCGTGGTGGGCATAACGGCCTCGCAGGCCTCGATGCCCATCAGGTTGGCGGGGTTGTGCAGGGGGCCCAGGGGGATGTACTTGCGGATGGCCGCCTTCACCTCGTCGGTGATGATGCAGGAGGCGGTGAACTCCTCGCCGCCGTGCAGCACGCGGTGGCCCACCGCGCCGATCTCATCCACGGACTTGATGACGCCCTTCTCGGGATCCTGCAGGGCCGCCAGCATCAGCTTGGTGGCGCACACATGGTCGGGGATCTCCTGGTAGATGTCGGTGATCTTGCCGTCGGGGGTCTTCTGGTTCAGGTGGGAGCCCTCGATGTTGATGCGCTCCACCAGGCCCTTGGCGATGACGCTCTCGTCATCCATGTCCACCAGCTGGTACTTCAGGGAGGAAGAACCGGCGTTGACAATCAAAACCTTCATGGGATGATGCTCCTTCTGTCATTACTTGCGCATGGCGCGGGTAAATTACTTGACGATCTCGCCCTTCACGTCACGGCCGCAGGCAGCAGCGTTGGACTCGTCGGTGTCGATGTGCATGGCCAGGGCGAACTTCTCGCTGACGCGAACCACCACGTCGCCGAAGATCAGGGAGCGGCCGTCGGTGTCAATCTTCACGGACACGACGTCCTTGTCCTTCACGCCGTACTCCTCGGCGTCGGCGGGGGTCATGTGGATGTGACGCTTGGCGGCGATCACGCCCTCGGTCAGCTCCACCTCGCCGCAGGGGCCCACCAGCTTGCAGCCGGGGGTGCCGGCAATGTCGCCGGACTCGCGCACGGGCGCGGCCACGCCGATGCTGCGGGCGTCGGTCAGGGAGATCTCCACCTGGCAGGCGGGACGGACGGGGCCCAGAATGCTAACGCCGGTGAGGGTCTTCTTGGGGCCGACAACATCTACACGCTCAGCGCTGGCGTACTGGCCGGGCTGAGAGAGCATCTTCTTGACATTCAGGGCATAGCCCTTGCCGAACAGGGTTTCGAGGGCTTCCTGGGTCACATGCACGTGGCGGGCGGAGGTTTCTACCATGAACTGCTTCATTTCAAAGAACCTTCCTTTCTGAGATGGGGTCTCAACATATTATACCATTTTTCTGCCGTTTGTAAAGGGTTTCAGCCGCCAAATCCCCCATCCCCGACAGATTCCTCCGCCTTGTGCGTCAGCAGGAGGACGTGGTATAATGCAGGCATCCCATTTTCATCAGGAGGCCCCTATGCGCACCGTCGGCGTGATCGCGGAATACAATCCCTTCCACCCGGGCCATGCCCGGCAGCTTCAGCAGGCCCGCGAGCGCTCCGGCGCGGACTGCGTGGCGGTGGTGATGTCCACCTGCTTCACCCAGCGGGGGGAAGCGGCGGTGCTGTCCCCCGCCGTCCGGGCGCGGATGGCGCTGACGCACGGGGCGGACATCGTGTTCGCCCTGCCCTGCTGCTGGGCCGTGCGGGACGCGGAGCGCTTCGCCCTGGGCGGTGTGCAGCTCCTGCATATGCTGGGCGCGGAGGCCATCTCCTTCGGGGCCGAAACCCCCGACGCCGCGCTGCTCACCCAAGCCGCACGCCTGCTGGATTCCGCCGATGCATCCTCCGCCCTGCGCCAGGCCCTGGCCAGCGGACTTCCCTATCCCGCCGCGCTGCAGCAGGCTGTCGGAGCCCTCTCCCCTGACGCTGCCGCGCTGCTTTCCTCCCCCAACAACACCCTGGCCCTGTGCTACCTGCGGGCCATGCGCCGCTTGAACGCGCACATGGAGGTATTTCCCATTGCACGGACGGGGGATTATCATGCCACCGCCCTGTCGGACACGCCCTCCGCCACCGCCCTGCGCTCCGCCATCACCCGCGGCGACTGGCAGGGGCTTCACAGCGCCCTGCCGGAGGATGTTTATGCGCTGCTGCGTCAGGAATCCCTGGCCGGGCGGGTGCATCCTGCCCATGGGCTGGATCAGGCGCTCCTGTACCGGCTGCGCACCATGAGCGCCGCGGACTGGCGCGCCCTGCCGGAGCTCTCCGAGGGCATTGAGGATCGGCTGCGGAAGGCCGCAGAGACAGCCTCCACCCGGGAGGCGCTGCTTACCGCCGCCAAGACACGTCGTTACCCCTATGCACGGCTGTCCCGGCTGTGCGCCCATGCACTGCTGGGCATCACCCAATCGCAGCTGGAGGCGGAGCCCCTGCCGGACGCGCTCTGGCTGCTGGGGCTGAAGGAAACCGCGCTGCCTCTGCTCAGGAGCTTGAAGCGCCAGCAGGTTCCCGTCATCAGCAAGGTCTCCGACGCTTCCTGCACCGCCGCCTGGTTCCGCACGGAGATCCTTGCCTACGACCTGTGGACGCTGGGCTGCGGACAGGATGCAGGGCTGGCCCTGCGGCAGGGTGTCGTCAAAGTATAATCACGCACAGGCCGCGGAGCGCTTTCATGCTCCACGGCTTTTTTCATTTGCCCGACAGAAGAAGCAGCTCCCCCTGATGGCGGCCCATGCATCCGTCAGGCAGCCGCGCCTCGTCAGCCCTGGCATACCGGAACAACGGGATTCTGACGTTGCCCCCGCTTCGGGGCGCGCAGGTTAAGCCAGGCGGAGGTCGCCATGTGCGACGCCCGGTTATGCTTTTGCAGCATGCTCACATTCCCATGAGGCATGGATTGCCGGCGCAGAGAACGTACCTTGTCCGTCGCAGGGATTCATGTTGTCATAGGTTCCGGATCAGTCAGACCGTCTGCACAGAAAAGCCGATGTTCATGCACGGGCTTCACGAACGTCAGGGTAAAATGCTTTTGCCGCGTCTCCCGTCCGGCCGGAGCAAGCCCCGCTTCCTCCGCCATGGCGGCGATGCTGTCTGCGCTTTGCCCTTCCCGCTTGATGATGCCGTAGGTGGTGTGTACGGGCACGCCGGCAGCGTCGATGTCCATTTCCGCCAGGAAGGGCTCCGGACAGGGCGCGGGGAACGCAGCATCCCAGACGTGCAGCGTGCCGCCGGGACGCAGCACACGGGCCGCTTCCTTCAGCGCCGCCCGCTGCTCTGTCACGGTCATGTACATCAGTGTATAAAAGCTGGTCACATGGTCGAAGGAGGAGTCCGGGAAGGTCATGGCGGTGGCGTCCATCACCAGCTTCCGGCAATCCCCGGGCGCTTCGTCCAGCTCATCCCGGCTCACGTCAATGGCCGTCACCTGCGCGCCGTAGACACGCCCGATCACACCCTCGCCGCCCCCGCCAAGATCCAGGATGCTCCCCGCCAGCTCCTTTTCCAGCACGATGGTCACTTTCCCCCACCCTTTCTTGCCCGGACGATCAGCACGTCCGGCTTTTCCTTTGGCCCGTAGCTTTCCTCGTACAGGCCGTCCACGGTCAGGCCATTGCGGAAGCACAGTCCCATGATGTCCTGCAGGGAGCGGTGATAGTAGCACTGCAGCGACGGCTGACCTGCGATGGCCTCTCCCATGTAGCTGTGCGGGGTCAGGTAGCGGTCGGTCAGCGTCACAAAGCAGGGATGCTGCGTGGCAAACACGAAGTGTCCGCCCTCCCGCAGCATGGCCGACACGCACCGGAACAGCGGCGCCACTTCCGTCATGTCCATCAGGGCCATGTTGGACACCGCCTTGTCAAAGGGCCGTGACTGCGCCAGCGCCATCAGCTGCGCTTCGCTCGTCGCATCGGCCACATGGAAGTCGATGCGGTCAAGCCACTTCGCCCGCCGCCTTTTCGCCAGGGCGATCATGCGCGGGCTGTAATCGAAGGCTACCACCTGCGCGCCCCGCTCCGCCATCCAGGCGGAATAGTTCCCGTTGCCGCAGCCTGCGTCCAGGATCAATTCCCCCGCCTGCACGTCCATCAGCTCGCTGACCCGGGGACGCACCACCTCCCTGTGGAAGCGGTTGGATTCGTCCCCCATGGCCGTGTCCCAGAAGTCCGCATTCGCCTCCCATGCACGGAGGCTGTCCGCCACAGAATAATCGTCCATGCATTTCCTCCTCACGCCATCAGCGTCCTGTTCCCGCGCATGTCCAAAAGGGTATACCCCATGGATTCATTTATCTGATATGCCATCATCCGGGCCACCAGCCCTGCATGCTCCCCATTGCTGTCCAGGAGCAGCGAAACTTCCCATCCAAGCCGGCCCTTATCCTGCTCCTTCTGCAAGGGGAATGTCAGAGCGGCGGCTGCATCCAGGTACGGATGCCCTTGGCGGGTTTAGCCAGGGAAAAGCAATCCGGCTCGCTCGTCTCCCCGCACCCTTCAAGGGCTGCATGCATCCCTGCGTGCGGCCCGCAGCATGCGTCGCTGCGCTCCGGCCAGCCCAGCCCTGTCTGTGTCGGGACAACCTATGTGGAGACGGTCAGCCCGGCAAGACGCTGGGGCACTGCATCTTCCACCTCCGCCGCTTCCCGGCTGACTCGCCGTAGTATATAGCTGCCGTCCACAGTCTCCACCAGGCATGCATTGGAGGTTGTTCCCTGTTGCAAAGGCGTCACAGAAAGGGGTGGCTGATCCAGCCAAGCCGCCAGCGTCGTTGGCGTACTCATGCCTCGCTCTCCCGGTGCAAGGAGCGCTCCACCGTGAAGCCATCGGGATACCGCCGGTGGAGCTTGTCCAGGTTGCCCTGCAGGATGGCCGACAGCGGCACGTCCAGGGCGGTAGCCGCCTCCGCCAGGTACCAGGCCACGTCCCCCAGCTCCTTGACCAGCTTCTCCCGATCCAGCGGATGCCCCTGGAACAGGTGCTTCTTCACCAGATCCACCGTCTCGCCGGATTCCCCGCACAGCCCCATGACCGCGTTGACCAGCGCGTCCCGCTTGGTAAGCTCCGGACGAAGGAGGGTCATGGCCTGCCGCTGGTATTCGTTCACATCCATGGTACTGGCTTCCATGTTTTCGATGGCCCTGCGGATGACGGCCAGCGCGTCCTCCAGACTGCCGTTGGTGTCCACGGTGACGCAGGGACAGCGCAGCATCTGCTGCCACTGGTCGTGCAGGGCCCGGCTGCGGGTGGTCAGCGGGCCGTCCTCATATCCGCGGGCCCACTGAAGGAATGCCTGATTGGCCTCGTGCATATCGCCGCCGGGCAGAATGCGCTCACCATATCTCGCCAGCTCCCTTTGGTACAGCCGCTCCATGCGGACGGACGGCTCCACCACCGTGCGCACACAAAGGGTAAAGAATGGAATCAGCCCGTCTCCCCAATCCACCAGCGAGCCGGAAATCACAACATTCTCCGCAGCAACCATGTCCTGTCTCATCAGGGCCACACGGTCCTGGGCCGGGCGCTTCTGCTGGAATGGCGGATCCGTCGGCAGCCAGTAGTAGTCGTCCGTGTCCAGGTGCGTCCAGCCCTTCTCATCCGCCAGCATGCGTCCCAGGGTGGTCGTCCCCGACCCGGACGCACCGAAAATATGAACCACGTGCTTCATGTCTGCCGCCTCCTTTGTCCGTCAAAAGAAGGGCATGACCATAACGCCATGCCCTTCTTGATTGCCCAATCAGTCTTACGCCTCCAGCGCCTTCTTCAGCGGCTGCAGGTCGATGCCCTCGCAGCCCTCCAGCACCTTGTACAGGCTCCCCAGCATCTGGCGGATACCGCCGGGCACGTCGCTCTCCACGTTCAGCGGCAGCACCGGGTCATGCACCGACAGCCGCAGCAGGAACCAGCCGCTGTCCAGCTGTCCGTCCAGGTCGAAGGAGATTCGCACGCCCTCCCGGTTGTCCGGGGCGATGTGCCAGTTGTCGGCGGCGTTGGCGTAATCCAGCACCTTCTGGATGGCGGCCTTGCCGGCCTCGCGGAAGTCCTCCGCCGAGATGCTCAGGCGGATCTCCGCGCTCTCCACCGGCTCCTTCAGGTCGGTGATCAGGCTGCCCAGGGTCTGCCCCTGCTGCTTGAGCTTCATCGCGCGGACGATCAGCACCGTCACCAGGTACATGCCGTCGTCCAGGAAGTGATTCTCCTTCAGCGCGGCATGGCCGGAGGTTTCGATGGCCAGCGGGCAGGAGATGCCCTCCTCGTTGAGGCGGATGGCCTCGTCGATGACGTTGCGGTAGCCGCGCTTGTAGCGGTAATGCTCGCCGCCCCAGTCATTGATGAACTTCTTCAGCCCCGAGGAGGTGACGGAGTCGGTCACGATGGTCTGCCCGGGCTTTTCATCCAGCAGAATGGCGGAAATCAACGCGATGAGCCGGTTGCGGTTGATTTCCCGGCCGTCGGCGTCCACCACGGCGGCACGGTCGCAGTCCGCGTCAAAGATGACGCCCATATCCGCGCCCACCTTCTTCACCGCCGCGCTGATGGAGGCCATGGCGGCGGCGTTCTCCGGGT
>JBJEUJ010000197.1:0-11180 GCA_051883775.1 Aristaeellaceae bacterium
ACGGCATCAACGACGCGCCTGCCCTGACCCGGGCGGACGTGGGCATCGCCATCGGCGCGGGCACGGACATCGCCATCGACGCGGCGGACGTGGTGCTCATGAACAGCCGCCTGACCGACGCTGCGGCGGCCATCCGCCTGTCCCGGGCCACGCTGCGCAACATCCACGAGAACCTGTTCTGGGCCTTCATCTACAACGTGATCGGCATTCCCCTGGCGGCGGGCGCGCTGATTCCGCTGCTGGGCTGGAAGCTGAACCCCATGTTTGCCGCGGCGGCCATGAGCCTGTCCAGCTTCTGCGTGGTGTCCAACGCCCTGCGGCTGAACTGGTGCCGCCTCCATGACGGCAGGCATGACCGGCGCATCCGCCCGGTGGAGCTGCAGCAGATAGCCGCGCCGGAGGACAATGCCCTGCACTGCACCCTGCATGTGAAGGGCATGATGTGCGGCCACTGCGAGGCCACGGTGAAGGCCGCGCTGGAGGCCCTCGACGGCGTGACCGAGGCCCGTGCCAGCCACGAAAAGGGCACGGTGCAGCTGACCATGACCCATCCGGTAGAGGAAGCGGCCCTGCGCAAGGCCGTCGAGGATGAGGATTACGAATGGGTCGGGATGGAATAAGGAATTCGCGGGAAGAGGGAAAT
Source organism: Aristaeellaceae bacterium (assembly GCA_051883775.1). Lineage (GTDB taxonomy): Bacteria > Bacillota > Clostridia > Christensenellales > Aristaeellaceae > UBA11524. The sequence continues at coordinate 644 of JBJEUJ010000197.1, forward strand.
CGGATGACGGACAGAATCCTGAAGTTGGAAAAGAGCCTTCTGAGCGTTGTATGCATGTCAGATCGGGCTTACCTGGAAGCGATCATGGACGATGATTATCTGGAAATCGGACAGTCGGGCAGGATATTCACCAAGGCGGATGAGATCAAGGCCCTGTCTGCGGAAAAGGATGACAGGAGGATAGTCATCTGCAATTTCACCTGTCAGCCGCTGGATGACAAGGTGTATCTGGCGCACTATCTGACAAAAAGCGGCGAGGATATCATCTATCGCACCTCCATATGGCGCATGGAAAACGGCAGACTCCGGATCGTCTTTCATCAGGCATCCCTGTATCGGGAGCCGGTTGACCTGGTTGAGTCCTGACGCGGCTGTTCCGGCCTGTCGGGCGGATGCAGCCGATCCGCAGCAAAAGACGTAACCATCACGGTCACGCCTTGGACGATCAAAAAACCTATTGGCGGTGTCGAAGGGACTGCAGGCCCTTCGGCTTGGATCAAAAACCGGACACGAGCGAACGGCCGGGAAGGCTGCTTGCAGCCTGACCAGTGAGAGAGTGCAAAACGCACAAAAGTGGCCAAGGCCACTTTTGTGCATCTTTCACACCCCAAAGGCTTCGCTGTTGGTGCAGTAGCACACGTCCTCCCGCCCGGCAATGCTGGCCAGGAACCGGTCGAAGGCGTCCCATTCGTTGCGGATGTCGAACTCGTAGGCATGGCCCCAGATGTACAGGAGCATGGGCTTGTCCGCAGGCGCGGCCAGGAATTCCCGGGCCAGCCGATCCATCTCCGCCCACTCCTGGTGATGGTATACCGTGGGCCGGAAGCAGTACAGATCCTCCTGCATGTCGAAGCTGTGGCTGGACACGGTGGTGCGGGCGTAGCGCACGCCGGTGTGCTCCCGGATCAGCCGGGCCACCCGCTGATCGAAATTCACCCCGCCCCCGGGGTAGGCCATGCCCTTCACCTCATATCCCACCAGGTCGGACAGCGCCAGACGGTCCTCCTCCACCTGACGGATAACCTCCTCGTCGGGCAGGTCGGGGAGCATGGGATGGGTCAGGGTGTGGGCGGCAACCTCGTGCCCCCGGTAGATGCCGCTGATCTCGCAGGGCCGGGGCTTCACATGGGCTACGGTCACGTCCTCCCGTACCAGGGAGCCGGGCCGCCCCAGCAGGCCGGAATTCAGGTTGAAGGTGGCCTTCATGCCGTAATGGTTCAGCATGGCGATGAGCCGCTGATCCTGCGTGACCCCATCGTCGTAGCTGAAGGTGATGGCTTTCATTTTGCCCTGGAACATGACGTTTTCCTCCTTGACGGCTGATGGCTTGATGATACGCCACATGGCCCGAAAATGCAAGTCCTCCCGTTCCTTTCCCTGCGACAAACCTTGCGCCCCGCTTCGACGGCGCAGGCTGCACCCGCGCGCTATGCTTGTCCCATGAAAGGAGTGACAGGCATGGAACAGCGCAATGTGGAGGGTATCCTGCGCAGGCGGAAGCATCCGCACCGGTGGATGCCCGGGGCGCGGATGATGAAGGCCCGCACGACCATCGGGCAGATGACGGAGATCGCGGGGAAGATCCTGCCCACCTTCCTGCTGGCCTTTGCGGATATGCTGGGCATCCCCTCGGGGCTGCACGCGGCGTACATGGGGGCCATGGCGGCGGCGGGGGAGAGCCTGCTGTGGCCGGCCTGCGGGTGCGCGCTGGCGCTTGTGATGCGTTTGGTGTGGGGGCTGCCGCTGCGGCTGGAAATGCTGGCGACGGTGGGCGTCATGCTTTTGTCCCCGGCGGTGGTGTTTCAGCGGGGGACGCTGCGGCTGATGGGCTGGACGGCGCTCTCGCTGCTGCCGGGGGCCGTATGGCGCGTGGCAACGGGCACGGCGGAGGAGGCGCTGACGGGCGTGGCCTGCATGGTGATCGGCGGGCTGTCCGCGCCGGTGATGCTCCGGGCGCTGCGGGTCATCGGCGGGGACAAGCCCATTGCCGCCATGGAGGAGCGGGTGTCCGTTGGGTACCTGGTGGGCATGCTTTTGTGCGGCGGGGGGCGGATGCTGCTGTTCCCGGTGAATGTGGGGGCGGTGGGGGCCTCGGCAGTGACGCTGGCCATTGCGCTGTTTCTGGGCGCTGGCCCCGGAGCGATGATCGGCATGCTGTCGGGGCTGGCGCTGGCGCTGCAGGGGCTTCCGCTGGGCCTGGCGGTGGCGCTGTCGGTGGGCGGCTTCCTGGCGGGGATGATGCAGTGCCTGGGGCGGCGGTGGTTGACCTGCCTGAGCTTTGCGCTGGGGTGCGGGATACCGGTATTGCTGATGGGCGCGGCAGGCGGAGGCTGCGGCATGGCGGTGGCTGCTGCTGCCCTGACCCTGGCGCTGCTGCCCCGGGACAGTGCGGAGCGGCTGCAGCGGCTGTGCAGGCGGTTCATGACCGCGCCGGGCTCCACCGGGGACGGCTATGCCGCCGAGGCCCTGGCCCAGTGGGAGAAGACCATGGCCGCCATGGCGGCGGCAGTGCCATCCCCCGTGGAGGACGAGGGTGCGCACACGGCCTCCTGGTGGAAGTGCCGCCTGTGCGAGGGCTGTCCTGACGACGCGTCCTGCACCAGCATGCTCTCCGACCTGGCGCTGGATCATGCCGAGACGGTGTGGCAGGCCCGGGATCAGGAGGATGAAGGCTGGGCGCTGACGCTGGAAAACCTGCGGGGCCTGGGCTGCGGACGGCTGTATTTCCTGCGGGAGCGGATGAGCGACCTTCGCCGGGAGGAAAAGCAGCAGCGGAAGGAGACCCGGCGGCTTGTGCATCAGCGGGACATGCTGGTGACGCACCTGACGGCCATGTCCGGCGCTGCGCGGCGGTTCGCCCAGCTGTCGGGCGGGGAAAGCTGGTGGGAGGACATGAGCGCGAGGCAGCTACGGCGCGCCCTGGCGGAAACGGCCTATCCGGCGACGCTGCTCTATGCCCGGCGGGTGCAGGGCCATGCCCGGGTGTGCTATGAGCTGCACCGGGTGACGGAGGCGGACATGCAGGCGGATGAGCTGTGCCGCATGACGGCCCGGGCCCTTGACTTGCCCATGGAGCTGGCGCGGATGGAGGGCGACCGGGTAATCCTGGCGGAGCAGCCCATGTGGCAGGTGCAGCAGGGGATCGTCAGCTGCGGGGTGGACGGCAGCGATGTGTGCGGTGACACGGCCCTGTGCGCTGCCCTGCATGATGGGCGGTACCTGGCCGCGCTGTCAGACGGCATGGGCCATGGCGAGCAGGCTCAGCAGGAGAGCCATCAAACTGCGGAGCTGCTGCGGCTGTGCCTGGAGGCGGGCTACACCCGGCAGCAGACCCTGACGGCGGTCAACGGCATGATGCTCCTGTGCGGGCGGGGCGAGCGGTTCTCCACGGTGGACATGGTGATTTGCGACCTTTGGACGGGGCAGGTGAGCGTGGACAAGCTGGGCGCGGCCTCCAGCTGGCTGATCCGCGGCCGTGAAATGACGGAGGTGACCTGCGACGCGCTGCCCCTGGGGATTCTGGAGCAGGTGGAGGTCAGCGGGCAGACCCTGCGCCTGCGGGAGGGCGACCAGCTGTTCCTGATGACCGACGGGGTGGAGGACGCCTTTGGCGCGCGGGACAGCCTGCGGGACGCGCTCCTTCGCGCCGCCGACGAGCCGGACGCCATGTCCGCCGCCGGGAGCCTCATGCGCAGCGCCGCGGCAGGCGAGGGCGCGGGCAGCCATGACGACAGGACGGCTGCGGTGCTGCGGTTTTCGCGAACCGCCCCTGTACAAAATGCGCGGGAGGGCGTATAATAGCACACATGATGACCTTTCGGGAGGGATGGACATGCAGGAGCGCAAGCCCGGGCTGATGCAGCGGACGATCCGTCCGGAGCAGGTGCTGGCGGTGGGCTTCCTGCTGATGATTCTGGTGGGCACGGCGCTGCTGGCGCTGCCCATCGCCACGGTGGAGCGCAGGAGCCTGGGCCTGTTCGATTCGCTGTTCACGGCCACCTCGGCAGTGTGCGTTACGGGCCTGGTGGCGGTGGATACGGGCACGGCGCTGTCCATGTTCGGGCAGGCGGTGCTGCTGGTGCTGATCCAGCTGGGCGGCCTTGGCTTCATGATCTTCGCCACCCTGGTGATGCTGGCCCTGGGCCGGCGCATCACCCTGCGGGACAGGATGATCATCCGGGAGTCCGTCAACGCCTCCAACCTGTCGGGGCTTTTGCGGCTGACCATCTGGTACGGGCTGATCACGCTGATTATCGAGGGTACGGGCGCGGTGCTGCTGGCCATCCGCATGGTGCCGGTCTACGGCTGGCCCAGGGGAATATGGTTTGCGGTGTTCCATGCGGTCAGCGCGTTCTGCAACGCGGGCTTTGACCTGTTCGGCAACTTTTCCAGCCTGACGGGCTTTGCGCAGGATCCCATGGTGCTGCTGACGGTGTCCATGCTGATCATCCTGGGCGGCCTGGGCTTCTCGGTGATGCTGGAGGTCTGGCGGGGCCGTGGGAAGGGCTGGCGGGGATGGTCCCTGCACACGAAGGTGGTGCTGGTGGTGACGGCGGGGCTGCTGGTCACGGGCACGGTGTTCTACGCCCTGGTGGAGTGGAACAATCCCGCGACCCTGGCCAAGGATGAATCCAACGCGGCCCTTCGGCTGCTGAACGCCTTCTTCCAGTCGGTGACCATGCGCACGGCTGGATTCAACTCCGTGGATCTGGCGGAGATGAAGGAATCCTCCAAGCTGATGAGCGTGATGCTCATGTTCATCGGCGCGTCCCCGGCCTCCACCGGCGGCGGCGTGAAAACCACCACCGTCAGCGTGCTGCTGCTCATCGTCCTGAGCGTCATTCGCGGGCAGGAGCATGTGAACGTCTTTGGCAAGCGGCTGCCCCAGGGGCTGATGCGCCGGGCGCTGTCCATTCTGTTCATTTACCTGGTGATCCTGCTGGGCTGCACCATGGTGCTGACCCTGGCCGAGCAGGACGGCTATCCCTTCATCGACCTGCTGTTTGAGTCCGCCAGCGCCCTGGCGACGGTGGGCGTGTCCACGGTGGGTACGCCGAAGCTGAGCTTTATCAGCCGCCTGGTGCTGATCCCGGTGATGTACTTCGGCCGCGTGGGCCCGCTGACCCTGGCGCTGGCCCTGGCCAACAAGCAGAACAATACACAGAACCGCCTCCGCTACCCGGAGGAGGGCATGATGATCGGCTGAGGAGGAGCATATCCTGATGCGAAAGAGCAGCAAGAAGCAGTTTCTGGTGCTGGGGCTGGGCCGCTTTGGCGGCAGCCTGGCCCGCAGCCTGTGCCAGATGGGCCATGAGGTGCTGGCCGTGGACACGGACGCGGAGACGGTGGAGGACATCGCCCCCCACGTGACCCAGGCCATTCAGGCCAACGCCACCGACGAGGAAGCCCTGCAGAGCATGGGCGTGGACAACTTCGACGTGGCCGTGGTGGGCATCGGCGCCATCCGCGATTCCATCCTGGTGACGGTGCTGTGCAAGGAGGCCGGGGTGCCCTATGTGCTGGCCAAGGCCGTGGACGACCTCCACGCCAAGGTGCTGCGCAAGGTGGGTGCGGATCGTGTGGTTTTCCCCGAGCGGGACATGGGCGCGCGGGTGGCAAAGTCCCTGGTGACCCCCAGCATCCTGGATATGATGGAGCTGGCGGATGATTACCAGATCGCCGAAGTACGCACACCCTCCTCCTGGTGCGGGCGCACGCTGGTGGATGTGAACGTCCGCCGGAACTACGGCCTGAGCGTGCTGGCCATCCACCGGGGCAAGGACTTCCTCGCATCCCCCGGCGCGGATACCATGCTCCGGGAGGGCGACGTGCTGCTGGTGCTGGGCAAGCAGGCCAGCATTGACGCCATTGAGCAGCAGTAAAGGAGTGCAACCATGAGCAAGCGACCGGTTGTGGACTTTTCCTCCGAGCGTTGCCAGCCCTTCTTCCTGGAGGGCGGTGACCATGCGGTGCTGCTGATTCACGGCTTCACGGGCTCGGCGGGGCACATGCGGCCCCTGGGGGAGGCCCTCCATGCCCAGGGCTTCACCGTGCAGGGCATCAACCTGCCCGGCCATGCCACCTCCATGGAGGACATGGGCCGCACCACCTGGCAGGATTGGCTGCAGGCCTCCAAGGAAGCCTGCGTGACGCTGAAGGACCGCTATGAGCACGTCAGCGTGGCGGGGCTGAGCATGGGCGGCGTGCTGACGCTGATCCTGGCCGAGCAGATGGAGCTGACCTCCGCCGCGCCCATCTCCGCGCCCATGGCTGTGCAGAATAAAATGATGCCCCTGGCCCGCTTTGCCGCGCCCTTCATGCCCACGGTCTGGTGGCGCGGGGGCGGTGAGCGCGCCGCCATGGTGGACAAAAAGTATGACTTCGGCTATCCCGGCTTTCCGACCCGGTGCGCGGTGGATCTGTCAAAGCTGATTCACATGGCCCGGCGGAACCTGCACGCTGTCACCTGTCCGATGCTGGCGGTGCAGTCCCATGGAGATGAGACCATCTCCCGGGACAGCGCGGAGGTGATTGTCAATGGCGTCAGCAGCAAGGTCAAGGGCGTCCTCTGGCTGGAGGAGGTGCCCCATGTGTGCGTGCTGTCCAGGGAGCTGCCCAACATCGCCGAGGCCCTTGGGGACCTGTTCCACAGGGCGGAGCAGGGGTAAGCCAGGCAGGCAGAGCAAAAGGCCGTCCGGTTTCATGCCGGGCGGCCTTCGTGCGTCTGAAAGCGATTACTGCTCGAACTTCTGCATATCCTTGGGCACCATCAGGAACAATACCATGCCGATGATGAACATGAGCAGCACCGGGATGATGCCCAGGTACACCTGCTCCGTCGCGCCCCACACCAGGGAGAACAGCGCCGGGCCGATGACCGCGGAGAACTTGCCGAAGATGTCAAAGAAGCCGAAATACTCATTGGCTGAGTCGGCAGGCACCAGCTTGCCGAAGTAGCTGCGGCTCAGCGCCTGGATGCCGCCCTGGGCCGTGCCCACCAGGAAGCCCAGCGCCAGGAAGCCCAGCAGCAGCGGGGTGGAGCCCATGTCGCTCAGGGGCTTGAGGCCCAGAGCCACAAAGCATACCAGCATGTAGGTGGCGATGCCCACGCAGATCATGCTCCGCACGCCAATGCGCTTGCTGAACTTGCCGTAGAGAATGGCGCAGGGGAAGGCCACCAGCTGCACCACCATCAGCACCACAATCAGGCTGTTGCTGCCCAGGCCCATGTTCCGCCCGAACACCGTGGCCATGTGGATGATGGTACCCACGCCGTCGATGTAGAAGAAGTACGCCAGCAGGAACAGCATAAGCCCACGGTTGCCGGGGATGCGCTTCATCATGCCTGAGATGCGGCGCAGGGTCTGCTTCATCACGCTGCCCTCGGGCTGGATGCTGTGCACCTGATGCACGTTGCGCCACATGGGGATGGTGAACACCAGCCACCACACCGCCGTGAGCATGAAGGACAGCTGACAGGCCAGCACGGAGCCGATGCCGACCCTGTCGCCGAACATGATCAGCGCCATGGCGATGAGCAGGGGAATGGTGCTGCCGCCGATGTACCCCAGGCCATAGCCGTAGGTGGAGACGGCGTCCATGCGCTCGTCGGTGGTCACGTCGGGCAGGAAGCCGTCGTAGAACACGCAGGAGCCGTTGAAGCCGATGGTGCCCAGGATGTAGAACACCAGGATCACCTGCCACTGGTCGGTGAAGGTCAGCGCGGCAGTGGCGGCCACGCCCAGCAGCACAAAGCCCGTGAACAGCCGCTTCTTGTAGCCCTGGAAATCGCCCAGCGTGCCCAGGAAGGGCGCCAGCAGGGCGCAGATCAGCGTGGCCAGGGAGGTAGCGTAGCCCCACCAGGTGCCCGCCACCAGGTTGCCCTCGGTGAGGGTGGAGTAGAAGTTGGGCAGGATGATGGCGGCAATCAGCGCGGAAAAGGCGGAGTTGGCCCAGTCGTACATGATCCAGCCCCGCTCGGCGCCGGTGAACTTCTTCAACATAAACGTCGTCCTTCCTTCCGTAACGGACAGTACCCAGGGACAGAAAAAACTCATCCTGTCCAAGGGCGCTGCTTGCTTTATTATAGCAGGACAATGGATGACCCGCAAGGAAAAATCATGTAAAAATGCATAAACCCCTGAATACAGAACGGGTTGTTTCAAAAATGCACACAAAAAAATGTGTTAATCCAATAAACAGTTGCTGAAACTGCTTCCAGAATGTTCCGAATGACTTGAAACGTATTGAAAAAAGCATTATAATATGTAGTGAAGGAATGGAGCATGCTATGTGGAGGGATGAACAATGGCGAAAAGGTGGACAGCGGACACTGCTTTGGTCAGCAGCCTGGCAACGAATCTGGTGGAGGCGCTGCCCCTGTTTCCCAAGCGGATGATCCGCATGGACGCCATTGTCCGTGCGTACGGCATGCCCTCCTCCCATATTCAGATTCTGGTGATGATCCGCAACGGTCCCGCCTCCATTGGCGAGCTGTCCAGCAAGCTGTGCATCGCCAAGCCCAACATCACCCCGCTGGTGGACAGCCTGCGGGATCAGGGGCTGGTGGAGCGCGTGCGGGACGAGAATGACCGGCGCATTGTCAATGTGCGGATGCTGCCCGCCGGGCAGGAGAAGCTCAACGAGATCGAGCAGGCCATCGCTACTCAGGTGGCGCAATGGCCGGGCGAGTTCAGCCGGAGCGAAATGAAGGAGCTGAACAACGCCCTGGCCAGCATCATCCGGATTGTGCAGGGCTTCGGCGGGGGCGACGCCTGATAGCCGGGGAAGCACGGCGCACAGCGGAGCAAGGAAACAGTTGAACAGGCGCGGCGCTCCACAAGGCGCAAAGGCAAGAAAAAAACGGCCAAAGCCGTTTTTTTCTTGTCCATGTGGCGGGAGGCCGCTTTTTTTTGACAATCACAGCCCCAGCAGACGAGCGGCGTTGTCGTGGAAAATCTTCTGCTCCACCCTGTCGCCCAGATGCTCGCCCAGCACCGCGTGAATGTACATCTCCGGGTTGCAGATGGGGTAGTCCGTGCCGAAGAGAATCCTGTCCACGCCCACCTGATTCACCAGGTAGCGGATGCTGCCGAAGCGGAAGATGCCCGTGCCGGACAGGTCGAGGTAGGCGTTGTCGTAGCGGCGCATGCGCTCCACATGCTTCGGCACGCTGTCACGGTCGCCGGGATGGGCCGCCACAAAGGCCATGTCCGGGTGCGCGGCAATCACCGGCTCCAGGGGCCAGTCCCAGATGGTGTGGTAGCTGAACACCATGCCGCAGCGCTGGGCCTCGTCCAGCAGGGCATTGAGCTCCTCCACCCAGGGGTGCTGGTCAAAGTCGTTCCACCCGTGCATGTAGGGCACCAGCTCGCCGATGAGCTTCACGCCCGCCGCGTCCATCCGGCGGATCTCCGCCAGGGAGGCCTCCAATTGCCCGGGATGGATGTGGAAGCCCGGGGTGTAGAAGTCCCCCAGGACCTCCCGCAGGGCCAGGGCCGCGTCGTTCAGCTCCCGCATGTCAAAGTGATGATCCGCCCGCAGGACGCTGCCGCAGATGTGGGTGACGCCGCTTTGCAGCAGCTGCTCCCGGATACCCTCGGGGGTGTCCGGCACCGTATCGGGATAGAAGCACAGGCTCTGGCTGTGGTTAAGCAGCGGATGGGTATGGAAGTCAATGATGCTCATGGGAATCTCCTCCTCGGCCCGATGGGGTCACTCGATGATGTTGCTGGTGATGTAGTCCACGCCCCAGTCCGCCAGGCGACGGGCATCGGCAAGCTCATTCACCGTCCACACGTTGACCAGGCGGCCCGCTGCATGAACCCGCTGCACCAGGTCGGGGGTCAGGGCTGTGCAGTCCATGTCCAGGTCAAGGCGGTAGCGGGTCAGCGTGTCCAGCAGATCGGGGGTTTCCCGGCAGACAAGGTACTGGGCGGGCTGATCCGGCAGCAGCTGACGCAGGCTGATCAGGTTGTCCAGGTCGAAGGAGATGAACACCGTCTCCCCAAGCCAGCCCGCGTCCCGGACGATGGCCACGATCTCCGCCACCTGCTCCGGGGTGAAGTGGTTCTTCAGCTCCAGCACACTAACCTTCCCGTACTTTTTGCAGATGCGGCTGTATTCCGGCAGAAGGGGCAGCACCAGATCCCGCCGGGGCAGGCCGTCCATATCCCGCAGGGTCAGGGCCTGCAGCTGCATGAGGGCCGAGCCCTCCACCGGCAAATTTTCCTCCGCCACGCGGCCGGTGTCGTCGTCATGGATGATGACATACGCCCCGTCCCGGGTGCGGTGCACGTCCGTCTCAATGCCCCAGTAGGAGCGGTTCCCCGCGGCCACAAAGGCTGCGGCGGTGTTCTCGCGCTCCAGGCCGCTGACGCCCCGGTGGGCAATCATCTTCACGCGGCTGTCGCGCAGCTTCAGGGTATCCTGCATGGCTGAATGCCTTCTTCCTTGGTGATGGGTTTATTCCCCGTCCGGGCCGCCCAGCCAGGGGTACACCTGGCGGAAGTCCATGTCCGAGGCGTAGTAGAACGAG
>JBJEUJ010000198.1:0-2153 GCA_051883775.1 Aristaeellaceae bacterium
GCCATGGAGCCCCAGTCGCCCAGCAGCAGGCTGTGGTACAGATCCTGCAGCGCGCCGGGAGCTTCGGGCAGCAGCGTGCCGTCGATCAGCTGGCTCAGCGCCAGGCGGATCTCGTCGTTGGTCTCGTAGATGGACATGGGGTTGTAGGTGCGCTCGCGGTACATGTCCAGCACGGTGTCGCTGCGCATGCCGAAGATGTAGATGTTGTCCATGCCCACCTGCTGGCTGATCTCCACGTTTGCGCCGTCCATGGTGCCGATGGTCACAGCGCCGTTCATCATGTACTTCATGTTGCCGGTGCCGCTGGCCTCCTTGGAGGCGGTGGACAGCTGCTCGGACACCTCCGCGGCGGGAATGAGCACCTCGGCGCTGGAGACGTCGTAGTTCTCCAGGAACACCACCTTCAGGTACTTGCGGGCGCGGGGATGCTTGTCAATGAGCCGGGCCAGGGCGTTGATGTAGCGGATGATCAGCTTGGCGCGGTTGTAGCCGGGGGCCGCCTTGGAGCCGAAGATGAAGCAGCGGGGCTCCATCTCGAAGGAGGGATCGTTCACCAGGCGGTTGTAGAGCACCTGCACATGCAGGGCGTTGAGCATCTGGCGCTTGTACTCATGCAGGCGCTTGGACTGGGCGTCGAAGATGAAGGCGGGGTCGATCTCCGCGCCCTGGCGGTCCTTGATGAACTTGGCGAAGCGCTCCTTGTTGTGCCGCTTGATCTTGGCGAACTCCTCGCGGAAGGCCGCGTCGTCGGCAAAGGGCTTGAGGTTCTCCATCAGGCGGGTGTCCTTGATCCACTCGGTGCCGATGGAGTCGCAGATGAGCTTGGTCAGCTCGGGGTTGCAGCTCATCAGCCAGCGGCGGTGGGTGATGCCGTTGGTGATGGCGGAGAACTTCTCGGGCATGACCAGGTAGAAGTCATGGAAGGTTTCCTGCTTGAGGATGTCGCCGTGGAGCTGGCTGACGCCGTTGGTGGAGAAGGTCATGGCCACGCACAGGTTGGCCATGTGGATCTGGCCGTAGGCGATGATGGCCATCTTGCCCACGCGCTCGGGCTGGTCGGGGAAGAAGTTCCACAGCCGGGCGCACAGGCGGCGGTTCATTTCCACCAGGATCTGGTAGATCCGGGGCAGCAGGGTCTTGACCATTTCCTCCGGCCACTTCTCGAGGGCCTCGGCCATGATGGTGTGGTTGGTGTAGGCGATGGTCTTGCCCACGATGGCGGCGGCCTCGTCCCAGCCCAGGCCCTCCTCATCCATCAGCAGGCGCATCAGCTCGGGGATGGCCAGGCCGGGATGGGTGTCGTTGATATGGATGACCACCTGCTCGGGCAGCTTCTGCCAGTCGGGGCCGTTCTGCTTCTTGAAGTCCCGCAGGATGTACTGCAGGGTGGCGGAGGTGAAGAAGTACTGCTGCTTGAGGCGCAGGAGCTTGCCCTCATAGTGCTTGTCCTCGGGGTAGAGGATGTTGGAGATGGACTCCACCAGCTCCTTCTCCGCCGTGGCCTGCACATAGTGGCCCTCGCCGAACTCATTGAGGTTCAGCCGCTTGGGGGAGCGGGCGCTCCACAGGCGCAGGCTGTTGACCGTGGCCGTGTCGTAGCCGACGATGGGCATGTCGTAGGGGATGGCCTCCACGGTATAGTAGTCCTTGTGCACGAAGGTCATGCGGCCGTCCCGCTCCTCCATGTCCACATGGCCGTTGAAGTGCACCTCGCAGGCGTCCTCCATCACGGGCATTTCCCACACGTTGCCGTTGCCCAGCCAGTAGTCGGGCAGCTCCACCTGCTGGCCGTCGATAATCTTCTGGCGGAACAGGCCGTATTCATAGCGGATGGTGCAGCCCATGGTGGGCAGGTCCAGGGAGGCCAGGGAGTCCATGAAGCAGGCTGCCAGACGGCCCAGGCCGCCGTTGCCCAGGGCGGGTTCGGGCTCTTCCTTCAGCACGGCGTCCAGGTCGATGTTCAATTCGGCCAGGGCCTGCTTGTAGGCGTCGGTGGACACCAGGTTCAGGATGTTGCAGTACAGGCTGCGGCCCATGAGGAATTCCACGGACAGATAGTACAGGCGCTTGCTCTTGTTGGTCTTGCGCTCCTCGCGGGAGATCATCCACTTCTGCATGATCTGGTCGCGGACGGTGGAGGCCAGGGCGCGGTA
>JBJEUJ010000199.1:0-11133 GCA_051883775.1 Aristaeellaceae bacterium
GTGGCGCAGGAGAAGCTCCCGCAGGGGATTGCGCGCCATCAGCGGGAAGGGGTACAGGGCGTTGTTGCGCTGGCTCAGGGGCACATGGGGCGCGGTGCGGGCGGCGACCTGGTACCCCGGCATGAAGCCGAAGCTGTACACACAGCCCGCGCCGAACCGGTTCCGGCTGATGCAGCTTGCGCCGTCCTCCCGCCAGAGGGCCAGGGGCTCCCCGGGGTAGCTGACGAAGGGCCCGCCCAGCAGCAGCCCGCCCTCGTCCTCGAAGGTGTAGCAGGCGGAGGCGGTGGGCGCGGGCTCCAGGCCGAAGGCCAGCTCCGCCGCCTCGCCGTGCTGCCCGTGGAAAATCACCCCGCCCCGCCGGACAAAGCCGCGCAGGGCCTCCTCCAGGGCCGCGCTGCGCCGGGCGTGATAGCAGTCGTCCGCGGGAATCAGCAGCGCGTCGTAGCCGGACAGCCCGGCAAGCACGTCCTCCGCCTCCACCATATCCGGCGCGAAGCCCAGGTCGCACAGGAAGCGGTACAGGCCCAGGGTGTCGCTGCGGCGGGCGTCCGCCCCGGAAACCCGCAGGGGCTCCAGCAGGGCCATGGCCGTGGGGAAGAGGATGGCCACGCGGCTTTGCTGCCGATGGCCCAGGCGGGGGATGACCTCCTTGGCCCAGGCGTTGCCCCGGCTGAGGGAGGCGGTGAAGCCCTCGTCCATCCGGTGGAGGAGCCCGCCGTCGTCCATGCCGCACATGCCGTAGGCCGATACCCCCGACGCGCCGCTGGCCACAATGCTGCCCAGGACTTCCTCCGGGGTCAGGAAGCGGTACACGTCGCTGTACAGGAAGCGGCCCCAGTAGATGCCCCCCAGGAAGGGCCTGCCCGGGTTCAGGCTGCGGATGTGGGCATGCTGGCAGGACACCACGTAGGCGTCCGGGTCGCCGTCGATGGTGACGGGCACGGTGTAGTAGTGGGCCATGTCCACATGGGGGGCGATGGCCCGCATGTCAATGCCCCGCATGGCCGTGTCCCACAATTCGCACAAGCCGATGTCCGACTTACGGGAGGTGTCGATGTTCAGCAGGTGGCTCCACTGGGCCAGGTTGGGCATCAGGTACAGGGCGGGATCCACGCCGTGAAGCCGCTTTTCCATGGCGGCGAAGTAGCCCGTCAGCTCCTGGTCGAGCCAGGTCATGTTGTCCGCCCACATCACGAAGGCCGGGGCGTTCGCCCGCAGGTCGGCCTCGGTGTAGCACTGGCCCTCGCCGTAGCGCAGGATGAACCAGTAATCCTCCGGGGGGATCGCGTCAAAGCCGTCAAAGTCCGTGCCGTAGGCCCCGTTGAAGGCCGCGATGTCCCCGTAGCGTTTTTTCAGCCAGGCCCGGTAGCGGCTCTGCCCCTCCGCATCGAAGCTGGGGGCCACGATGGGATCCCACATGCTGCACATGGGCAGGCGGCCTTCGCCCTGCAGGGTGATTTCCGCATGGCCCGCCCGGTACAGCCTCATCAGCCCCGCCACGTGGGCCGTTTGCGCGTCCCGGGCCTTGTCCGACCAGTACTTGTACCAGCGGCCGTCGGAGCCGTCCGGCAGGGTGACGGACTCGCCGTACACCGGCGGGCTGAAGCGGATGTTGGGGTAGAGGTTGTCGCCGTTCAGGTACAGGGACAGGAACAGGTGGCACAGCCCCGCCCGGGCGGCGGCGGCCATCATGTATTCCTGCTGGGCCACGTAGGGGCTGGCCTCGCCCCCGGTATAGCGGGCCTGGAAGTCCTCCCAGGCCTTGCTGTCCAGCAGCACGGCGTTGAAGCCCATGTCGCGGATGCGCGCCATGGCCTCGTCCACAAAGGCCCGGTCGTCATAGGCAGGACGGTAGAAATTGCCGAACCACAAGGTCATCAGCGGCTCGGAGAGAGGATGGGTCATGGGTGCGTCACCTCAGCTGATTTGATTAAGGCACAGGATCTCCCAGGGGGCCAGGGTTGTGTCCAGAGTCAGGCGGATCTGAGCGTCCGCCCGCAGGCCAGGGCGAACGCCGCTCCAGGCTGCACATGGTTCAGCGTCACCGAAGGCGTCCGGGGCCCGCCCATGCGCGCAATGGCCCTGGCCCCGTCATGATCCGGATACGCCGCCAGGGGCGGGACGATGCCCTCCTCCTGCCGGGAGAGATGGCATCCCCCAACAGGGCAGGAAGCGGCAGGCGTGGCAGGCGGGCTTGCGGATGCCGTGCATGCGCATCCGCCCGAAGCTCCCGTGTGTACGGCCCGTGGCGTGCGGACAGGCAGGCGTGGCGGCCGTCCCGGCGCTTGGGGCGGTGGGCCGTTCCAGCAGGGCCATCCATCGTCATGGCCCGCGAATCACCAGCGATGCTCATATCAGCGCGCCGTACATGTCCGGCCTCCGGTCGCCCATGCGCAGGGCATGGTAGTCATCGCTTTGCTTCAGCTCCAGCTCGCATACCAGCGTCTCCGCCCTGTCATGGGAGGCGCAGGCCAGCACCTCGCCCCAGGGCGCCACCGCCTCGCTGGGATGGCGCAGGCCTTCAATGTCCATCCAGGCGGGCACGCTCATGGCGCCCGCGGTGAAGATGCCGTTTTCGTAGGCCCGGGCATGGGCGTAGATGCCCTCCCAGCCCCAGGTGGGGCAGACCACCAGCCGCGCGTCCTTCAGCGCCAGGGTGCGGCAGATTTCCGGGAACTGCATGTCCCAGCAGATGCAGGGGGCGAAGCGGCCGAACGGCGCGTCCACGGTCACAAACCTACGCCCCGGCGCCAGATACCGCTGCTCGTCTCCGGCCAGCTGCAGCTTGTCGTACACATCCACCAGCGTGCCGTCCGGGCCGTAAATCATGGCGCTGTTGCGGGGCTTGCCGTGGTCCAGCCGGTAGCAGCCGAACACAAGATACCCGCCCAGCTTCCGGGCGGCCTGACGCACCCTGTCCCACAGCGGGTCATCCTCTCCCGGCAGCAGGCTCAGCCAATCCCCCTCCACATTGTCCGGCCCGCCGGGGTAGTTCACCGCCTCGGTGGTCACGGTCAGGTCGCAGCCCCGGGCCGCTTCCATCAGGCTGAAGGTTTGCTCCAGCATGTCCTGCTGCAGCGCGCGGGCCTGGGCAGGGGTATACCGTCTGTCAGGCCGGTCGAAGCGGTATAGCTCGTTTTGCCTGGATTGCAAAAGCGCAAGATGCATGATGCTTTCTCCCTCCCTATGCAAAAAGGCCGGACGGGACAGGCGCCCGCACGGCCTACGGTTGGCGTTACCAGAAGCGCAGGGGCTCGCCGCTGAGCTTCGCCATGGCCTCCACAAAGAAGTAATCCGCATAGACCATGGTAATATGATGATCCTTCGAGCCATATGCGCCGGTGCATTTCTGCAGGATGGCGGGCTCCTCCTCAGACCAGTCGGCACAGCGCTGATCCAGGGCCTTGAGAATGCGCACCGCAGCCTCCAGATAGGCTTCCTCCTCCGTGGCGCGGGCCAGCTCGATCAACCCGCAGGCGGCCACGGCTCCGGCGCAGCTGTCAAACAGGTCGTCCTCCTTCTGGCGGAAGTCGCACAGGGGCACATAGCCCGTTTTCGCGGCGCAGGCAATGAAGAAATCGGCGATTTTCCGTGCGGCAGCCAGATACTCCGCCTTGCCAGTGTGCAGGTAGGACAGCGTGAAGCCGTACAGGCCCCAGGCCTGGCCGCGGCTCCAGGCGCTGCCCTTGGCGCAGCCCTGACCGGCCTGCGTGTCCGCCACCGCGCCCGTCTCCGGATCGAAGCACACAATGTGCTCCACCGACCCGTCCTCCCGCAGGAAGGTGCGCAGCACCGTGTCGGCATGGGTCATGGCAATCTTGCGGAAGCGGGGATCGCCGGTGTACTCGCTGGCCCAGTAGAGCAGGTTCAGGTTCATCATGCAGTCGATGATGGCCCAGCCGGTTTTGTCATCGTTCCAGGCGCGGATGAAGCCTGCGGGGTTGAACCGTCCCGCCAGCATGTTGGCCGCCCGCAGGGTGCGCTTGCGGCTCAGGTCATTGCCGGTGAGGCGGAAGTTCACGCCGGAGGAAATCAGCCACATGAAGCCCACATCGTGGTGCAGGTGATCAAACTCGTCAAAGGCGGCGTCCAGCATCTCCTCGGCACGCTCCGCCTCGGCACGGTAGGCCGCGTCGCCGGTGTGCAGGTACATCTGCCACATTTCCGCCGGCCAGAAGCCGTTGGTCCACCAGCAGATGCCGTCGAAGGGCCCGGGCTGCCATGCTCCGCCGGAGGTGGTATAGGGGATGAAGGACAGGCCCTCGGCCCTGCGCAGGGAGGCAGGCATCTTCCGTGTCAGCCTGTTCCACACGTCCCGGGCAAAATCCTGATGCCCTTCCAGGGCTGTATGGATGCTCATGATGGCAATTCAACCTACTTTCAGCACCTGACGGACAGATAATCCTTGAACAGCTCATGCCGGCTGGGGCGGCCCGCCAGATAATCGGCGCAGGCCTCAGCCACCTGTTCGCCCATCCGCTCCAGCTCTCCGCCGAAGCTGCCGGCAATGTGGGGCGTCAGGAACACATTGTCCATGGTCAGGAGAATATCGTTTTCCGGATTCTTTTCGGCGGCAAGGGAGTCCAGCACCGCCGTGCGCGTGGGCACCTCCCGCAGGGCGCGGACCAGGTCGGCCTCCACCACCGGCTCGGACAGGGCGGCGTTGATGAAGGTAGCGTCCGGCTGCATGAGGGAAAACAGCGCGTAGTTGAGCATGCCGGCCGTCTGCGGCGTGCTGGGCAGGTGGCTGGAAATCACATTGCAGTCGGAGAACAGCTCCTCCAGCCCGGTGATGGTCACGCCCAGCTCCTTGGCGCGGCAGGGGGAAAGGTACGGGTCATAGGCCAGCACCTGCAGGTCGAAGGACTTGAGCAGCTCCGCCACGCGGGAGCCCACCCGGCCCACGCCGATGAGGCCCACCTTGGCCCGGTAATTGCCGGGGCGCATCTCCACCTCGCGCCGGGCCGTGAGGTAGCCCTCGGCATTGCGGTACAGGCGGGAGGCACGGTAGACGCCCTTGTTGGCCAGGAGAATGCTGGCCAGGGTGAACTCGGCGGCGGGCTCGGCGTTGGCCTCGCCGGTGGCGAAGATCCGAACCCCCTGCTCAAAATAGGGATAGGCGAAGCGCTTGATGGAGCCGCCCGCGTAGAAAACCGCCTTCAGGCAGGGAAAATACCGGGCAATCGTCTCCCGGGAGATCTCGGGCATGCCCCACTTGCTGAAGATGATTTCCACATTCCGGGCCAGCGCGGCCTTGTCCTGCAATTCATCCAGGTAGATGGGTTCAGGCACCAGCTCCAGCCCCGGCAGATCCTGGAGCTTCTCCAGCACCAGGTCGGAATACACGTGCATGAACTGCGCATCAACATGGTTGGGATGATGGCGGTCAATGAAGATCACTGCGCGCACAGGAATCAGCCTTTCTGTCATAGAATGCGCGGGAGAGCGGAGCGCGGCCCCGCCCTCCCGCCGACAATCCTATCTTAGCGGTTCACCGTGGCGTTGTCAATTACTTGTTCTTGGCGTCCAGGAAGGCCTGCACCTGATCGATCACAGCCTGACGGATCACGTCGATGCCCGCGGCGGAAGCCTTGGTCCAGTACTCCTGGAGCTTGGCCTCGGTGTCAGCGCCGTAAGCGCCGTGCATCAGGGGACGGATGTACTCGCTCTGGATGGCGGACACGGCGGCGTAGGCGTTGACCAGCTCGGGGGTAGCCTGGTTGTCAAACACGAAGCCGTCCATGACGGAGGAGGTGTAGCTGGCAGGATCGTTCATGTAGTTGACCAGGGCCTTCACGTCCTCGTCCAGGGTGGCGTTGGTGCGGATGAAGTTGGGGTTCCAGGTCATCTCATAGCCGGGGAAGGTGTACAGGTTGGCGGGGGTCAGCTTGGTGTACTCGCCGTTCTCGTTCAGCTCGAAGTCCTCGCCCACGATGCCCAGCTCGAACAGGTCGTGGTTTTCCTTGCTCTGGAAAATCCAGTCGATGAACTTCATGGCCGCGTCGATGTTCTTGCTGTAATAGGGCACGCACAGGAAGTTCCAGGCCGTCTGGCCGGAGGTGACAAAGTAGCCGGGGGTCATGCTGCGCAGGCCGTCGTTGTACACGAACATGCCCAGCTTCGCGCCTTCCAGCTTTTCCACCTCGCGCTTGGCGTTTTCATAGCCGGAGATGTTGCCCTCCATGGCCGCCACCAGGCCGGTGTAGAACAGGTTGTTGCCCACGTCCTCCTCGGAGACGGAGTTGGGCTGGGTGTACTGGGCCCACTTGGTGAGGTCGTTGATCACGCGGGCGCTGCGGGTGTTGGTGTTGAAGGGCGCGGGGAAGGCGGCGTAGTAGTCGTCGGGAGCGCCCAGGGCGCCGGCGCCCAGCACGGTCTTGCCATCCTCGGAGATGGCCACCTCAAACTCCATGCCCACGGCGGTGCCGGTGCCGGAGATTTCAAACACGTTGGCCTGCTTCTTCTCCAGGACGTCCAGGTCCAGGTAGTACATGGCGCGGCTGCCGCCCACGCCGAAGGGGGCGATCATGTCCTTCTCGTTTTCCTTCACGGCATGGAAGAATGCCTCCAGGCTTTCGGTGCTGTCCACGGTGATGCCGTACTTCTCCGCCAGGTCGGCACGGTAGAAGATGCACTGAATGTCGTTGGCAGCCTGGGTGAAGGGGATGGCGTAGATGGCGCCGTCATCCTCGGTCACCTGAGCCAGGTAGCTCTCGGAGAAGGCGGCCTTCAGGCCGGGATACTCGTCGTTGTTGAAGTAGGAGGACAGGTCGGCGTACATCTCCTGCTTGATCATGGTGGCCAGGTTCATCCAGTACGCGTCAAAGACCAGGTCACAGGGCTCCTCGTTGCCGATGAGCAGGGGCAGCTTCTCGCGGTGATCCGCGCCGGTGTTCCAGATGATGTTCAGCTTCACATCCAGACCGGACTCGGCATAGAACTTGTCCAGCACCTTGTCCATATTCTGCGCTTCGCCGAAGAGGTAGATCTTCAGCTCGCTCTCAGCGGAGGCGGGGGCGATGAGCATGCTCACGCACAGCGCCAGGGTCAGAACCATTGCCAGGAACTTCTTCATGGGAAAACCTCCTTTGATATGATGGGACTATCTCACACGCCGCGGTGCGGCGAAGTGGAACAGGGGAGCGCGGCCTGTCAGCCCTTGACCGAGCCGACGATCAGGCCGGAGGTGAAGTACTTCTGCGCGAAGGGATACGCCACGATGATGGGGCCGATGGTCACGATGGCGGTGGCCATTTTGCTGGTGGTGGAGGGCATGGAGCTCATGTCCACCGCGAAGCCCGCCTGTCCGGCCATCTGCTTCATCAGCTCCACGTTGCGCATCATGCGCATGATGAGGTACTGCAGGGGGAACAGCTTGGAATTCTCAATGTAGAGCATGGCGTTGTACCACTGGTTCCAGTAGGCCACGCCGTAGAACAGGGCCACCGTGGCCAGCGCCGGCAGGGATACGGGCAGGATGATCTGCCAGAGGATGCGCACATCGTTGGCGCCGTCGATGCGGGCGGACTCGTGCAGCTCCGCCGGGATGGCCGCGAAGAAGTTGCGCAGCAGGAACAGGTTCCAGGGGTTCACCAGCACCGGCAGGATCATGACCCAGATGGTGTCGCGCATGCCCAGATACTTGGAGATGAGCATGTAGGTGGGCACCAGGCCGCCGTTGAAGAGCATGGTGAAGTAGGCGAAGAAGGAGATGGTGCTGCGGTACTTCAGCTTCTTGACCGACAGGGGGTAGGCCATCATGGCCGTCACCATCATGGACAGCACCGTGCCCACCACGGTGACGAAAATGGATACCTTGTAGCTGTCGAAAATCTGGCTGGTGGAGAAGAGCATGCTGTATGCCTGCAGGCTGAAGCCCCGGGGCAGAAGGCCGTAGCCCTCCCGCAGCAGCGTCCGCTCGTCGGAGAAGGACGCGCTGATGGCCATGATGAACGGAATCACACACATGGCGCAGAACAGGATGATCATCAGGCCCACCACAAAGTCCATGGTTGTCCGCTGCTTCCGGGCAGGGTGGAGGCTGGCCTTCACGGTTGCTTGGCTCATGTCGTTTTCCTCCTTTCTCAGAACAGCGCGCTGTCAGGCTCCAGGCGGCGGGCAATCCAGTTGACCACCACAATGAACACGAAGCCCAGCACCGACTGGTACATGCCCGTGGCTGCCGACATGCCATAGTTGCGCAGCATGCGCATCATGCGGTAGACATAGGTGTCAATCACGTCCGTGGTGGAGAACAATAGGCCATTGTCGCCCACCAGCGCGTAGATCATGCCGAAGTCGCCGTAGAAGATACGCCCGATGTTGAACAGGCTCATCAGCACGATGGTCGGCTTGAGGATGGGCAGGGTAATGCGGAAAATCTTCTGCAGGCGGGTGGCGCCGTCGATGTCCGCCGCCTCGTAGATCTGCGGGTCAATGCCCACGATGGTGGCGATATAGACGATCGCGCCGTAGCCGGAGGCCTGCCATACCTTCAGGAACACCAGCAGCGCCGGCCATACCGAGGCGTTGGAGTAGAAGTCCAGGGTGTAGCCCATGCGCTGGGCCAGCTTGGCGATCATGCCGGTGGAGGGCTCGATGAAGGCGTCCAGGAACAGCGCGATCACCGTCCAGGAAACGAAGTTGGGCAGAATGGACAGCGACTGGGTGACCCGCTTGAACCGCTGGCTTTTCACCTCGCTGAAGAGGATGGCCAGCAGCACGCTCATGGCGGTGGTGAAGAAAATGAACAGGGCGTTCAGGTACAGCGTGTTGCCCGTGACCCGCCAGATGTCCCCCGTCTGGAACAGAAACTTGAAGTTGTCCAGACCGTTGAAGCTGCTGCCGAAGATGCCATAGCGCATGGAGTAGTTCTGGAAGGCGATGACCAGACCGCCCATGGGCACATAGCAGAAAATGATGAAGAACAGGATGCCCGGCACCGTCAAAAGGTAGAGAAACCCGTTCTGCTTCATTTCATAGACAAAGCCATGCTTCCGGACCTTGGGCTGCGTTGCGGCTTTGTTCATGCATTTGCTTCCTCCCCTCGGTTTTTTGTTGCACCCATCATAGCCCGCCCGCGCCCCCGCCCGCAAGTCAAAGTTTCACCAAAACGGCAAAAAAGTGGACATTTACACACATGTATAAATGTCCACCCGGTGTATAATTTTCGCTTATTGCCTGCGGGCCCGCGTCCTGTATTCAAAGGCCGTGGCGCCGGTATAGCGCTTGAAAACATTGTAGAAATACCGGCTTTCCTTATAGCCCACGCGCTCGGAGATTTCCCGGGCCGTCAGCTCCGTTTCCCGCAGCAGCCGGCAGGCCTCCTCCATCCGGACCTGCAGGATATAGTCCCGGGGCGCCATGCCGGTTTTTTCGTGCATGACCAGGCGGATGGTGTTCTGCGATACGCCCACATGCTCCGCGATGGAAACCAGGCTCAGGTCGGGATTGGGGTAGTTTGTGTGGATATACGCCATGGCCCGCTGGGCGTATTCATCGCTGCGGGAGGACATTTTCTCCTGCTCCTGGGGCATCACGGACAGGCCGAAGGCGCGCAGGAGGCGCATCTGATCGGCCCAGTAGCCGCAGGACTGCAGCTGGGTGTACACGCCGGTGACGTCGCAGCGGCCCTGCATGCCCGGCTCCAGGCGGCGGTACATGCCGGCCAGCAGCGTGGCGGAGCTGAGGTTGATCATCTGGTAGGATGCGGAGCAGACCACCTCGTAGAAATCGTTCAGCTTCCGCTCAAAGCGGGCGGAATCCCCCCTGCGGATGGCCTCCAGAATATCTTTCTCCAGCTCCTCCGGATAGGGGATGCTCACGCCCACGCGCATGCGGATGCTCTCGTACTCGATATTCTGCCCGCTGCCGAAGATCATGCGGTATTTCGTGGCGATGCGGGCGTTGCGCTGGCTTTCCGGGAGCCCGGAGGCGTCCATGGCATAGGTGCCGATGCCCACCGTCAGGTTCAGGCCGTACGCCGTCTGCGTCCAGGATCGCAGCTGATCCAGCGCCCCCACCAGCTCCTCCGTGAGCAGAAAGCCCGTCCGGGACAGCAGCAGCCCGATCAGGTTATCCTCCACAAACACGCCCGTCACGCCGCCGAGCGCCTGCTCGCACTGCGCCAGCAGCTCCTCGCGAATCTGCTGGATGCCGTCCAGGCTGTAGCGCAGGAACAGGCTCTCATACCCGTCCATGGCCACGTCCAGCACCACATAGCGCCGGACGTCCGTCGCCTCCAGGTGCAGGATGTCGCAGAAGGAGCGGTACTCCGCTTCATTCTGCCACCGCTGGGTCAAAAGACCGTGCAGGGCCAGCCGCTCCTGCCTGGGGGAGCGCGGCGCCTGGGCTTCCTCCTGGGCTTCCTCCTGGGGAGACGCGGGCTGCCTGCCCCGGTCGTGAAAGCTCTGATACAGCCGCCACAGGAAGGAAGACTTGGCGTCATCGTCCGAATACACCGCTCCCCCTCCTTTGCCGTATGCATACAAAGCCTTCCTCGCCCTTGAGGGAGGCTTCCTCTGTCGGATTCCTGTCTGCATCAGTATAATGCACAAAGGACAAAAGTGCAACCCGCAATGCCCCCTTTTCCGCCAAACAAAAAGCGCCGCTGCACTGCAACGAAGCAGGGGCGTTCTGCATCCTGCGGGTCGGGCTCCTGCTGTGCCGGGGGAGAGGGGTATCCGCCTTTGCGCAGCAAAAAAGCAGCTATGGGCGAAGGAAAGTCCTTCCGGCCATAGCTGCCTGAGGTTCAACGGCTTCCATGTGCTTCCGGCGGCAAGGCATCCGTCCCTGCCGCGCAGCCTGTGCCGCCGGGGCGGGGCACGCTTTGCGTCAGCTTTTACCCAGGTAGGCCGCGCGCACGGCGGGGTTGCTGAGCAGCTCCTGTCCCGTGCCCTCCAGGGTGATGCGGCCCGTCTCCAGCACGTAGCCCCGATCGGCAATCTTCAGCGCGGCGTTGGCGTTCTGCTCAATCAGCAGCACCGTCACCCCGGAATCCCGGATCGTGCGGATGATGGAGAAAATATCCCGCACCACCAGCGGCGCCAGGCCCAGGGAGGGCTCGTCCATCATCAGCAGCTTGGGGCGGCTCATCAGCGCGCGGCCCACCGCCAGCATCTGCTGCTCGCCGCC
>JBJEUJ010000200.1:0-47646 GCA_051883775.1 Aristaeellaceae bacterium
CGCTGGTTGAGGGAGGGCATGTTGATGCAGATGCCGTTGAGCAGGTGATACAGCTCCCGCAGGAAGCGTCCCTCGCCCACCATCGCCGCCAGCTCCACCGTGCTGGAGGCCAGAATGCGCACCCGGTTCTGCAGCAGCAGATCCCGCAGGGTTTCCGTCAGCAGGCCCTGCAGGGGCAGGGGCAGCAGATGAATATGCTCGAAGAAAATGGAGCCCGAGGCTGCGTAGAGGATGGAGCTCTCGTCGTCCACCATGGCGTTCCATTCCCTCTGCGTCAGGGTGTTGGACTGAATGACGGCGAAGGGCCCGGCCTTCTGCGCGCCGTTGAAGTGAATGTAGCGCGCGACGGCGTTCTTTTCGGTGCCGGCCTGGCCGTTGATCAGCACGGGCAGGGCGGTCTCGCAGGCCTGGCGGATGGCGGGCAGCACCGGCTTGATATACTCGCTGCTGGGGAAGATCACATTGGCCCTGGCGGCGTCCAGGTCCTCCAGCTCGATGCTGGAGCAGCTGGCCATGGCCTTGAGCTGCTTGCGAATGTAGAACACGCAGATGTTCTCCGGGTTGGCCAGGCGGGTCATGCGGATGCTGAAGGTGCTGCCGCCGATGTGGCGCTGCCGCTGAAGCTGCGTGCAGTCCGGCGGGAGCTTTTTCATCAGGGCGCGGAAGGGATCCAGCGCGTCGGTCAGGTCCAGGCGGGCGAAGGCGTCGTTGCTGAAGAGCACCTTCTCCTCCTGGTTCAGGATCAGGACGCCGCAGTCGGCGCAGTCCAGGGCCGCGTGAAAGACCTGCTCCCTGCTCACCACGTTGGACAGGTTGTCGAAGAAGTCCTCCACCTCCCGGAAGGCCCGCTCGATGCTCGCCGCGGAGGATGTGATCAGGATGTTCTGCATCCCCGCGGCCTCGGCGGCCTCCACCGTCGCCACGTCGCCCACCACCAGGTGAATGCCCCGGGCCTTGAGCCCCTCCATCAGCGCGGGCAGCTCCCCGGCCTGCTGGTATTCGTGAATCTCCAGATCCAGCTGGAGGATTTCCGACAGGGTGTGGCAGGTGTCCGTGATGTTGGCAAAGCCCACCACTGCAAAGCTGTACCCCGTCTGGGAGGCCAGCTTGATGGCGCGCAGCATGTCCGAGGAGGATACCTTCATTTCAATGACCGGCAGGCTGAGCCGCTTTTTCAGCAGCGCCGCCGTGCCGCCGCGGGAGATCACTACATCGTGCTGCCGGGAGGAATACTGCACGTAATGCTCAATGGACTGCTCCAGGTTGCCCACGATCAGGTTCAGGGAGATGTTGGGGAACTTCCTGGCCGTCTGCCAGATCAGGCTGCTCAGCTGCGCATAGGGCGCAACGGCCAGCACGTTGATTTGTTTCATCCTTGGCAACCTCCTTGCTTGTCACCAGTATAGCACAAATCATTCCAAAATGAAACACTTTTTGTTCTTCGACTTGTTGCATGATGACCATACACATGCTATACTTTTCGTAGGAAATTGGATGAGGACAAGAAAACAGACGGATTATCATGGCTTATGGAGGTCGTATTGTTGCAATTTGAAACAGATCATACCGGGCTCAGGATGGTCATGATTGCGGATGATTTTACCGGCGCGCTGGATACGGGGGTCAAAATGAGCAGCCATGGCGCCCGGGTGCGGGTGGTACCCTATACGGCGCCCGAGGCGCATGCCGAAACGGATGTGCTGGTGATCGACGCGGAAACCCGGCATCTGACGGCGGAGGAGGCGTACCGCCGGGTGGCGGCGCTGTGCGAGACCTTCCGGGAGGCGCCCTGCTTTTACCTGAAAACGGACTCTGCCCTGCGCGGGCGGATCGGAGCGTCCATGAAGGCCGCCATGGATACGCTGGGGCTGAACCGGGCCGCCTTTGCCCCGGCCTATCCCGCCATGAACCGGGTGACCCGCGGGGGCTGCCAGCTGATCGACGGGCAGACGCTGCGCAGCAGCAGCTTTGCGGCGGATGTGCTCAACCCCGTGGCCGCCGATTCCATCGGCGAGCTGCTGGCCGGGGCGGGGCTTGCCACGCTGGGCGCGTCGGCCGCCTGCCCGCCGCCGGATACGCCCGGCCGCGCGGTGGTCGTCTACGACGCGGAAACCGACGATGACCTGGCCGCCATTGCCCGCAGCCTGCGGGAGACAAACGCGCTGCGCCTGACCGCCGGGTGCGCGGGCTTTGCCGAGGCGCTGGCGCCGGTGCTGGGCTTCAGCCTTCCCCGGCAGGCCGCCTCCTTCCGCCCGGAGCGGCTGATGGTCGTGTGCGGCAGCCTGAACCGGGTCACCCGGGCGCAGGTGGACGGCAGCCGGGCGCTGGGCTTTGCGCAGATGACCTTCAACGCGACGCTGACGGTGGAGGATGAAGCCTGGTTCAGCCAGGCCCGGTCGCTGATGGCCCAGGGACGGAACATGGTGATCCTCACCTCCGACGAGGGCCCGGCCAACTCCGATTTCCAGGAGCGCAGCCGCATGCTGCAGCGCAGCGGCGGACAGGCGCTGCTGAAGATGCTGGCCATGCCGGAGATGGAGGGCTACACGGTGATGATCATCGGCGGGGACACGCTGATGGGCTTCATGCGGGAGGCGGGCTTCCCGGAGATCCGCATCCGGGAGGAGGTCATTCCCGGCGTCGTCTGCTTCACCATGACCATCAGCGGGCGGGAGCGTCCGTTCCTGAGCAAGAGCGGCGGCTTTGGCCGGGACACGCTGTTTGCCGAAATTCTGAAGGAAAGCGGGAATGATTGATGTTCAGCTGTACCATGCCCGGAAAGGTGTACTGCGGCAGCGGCGCCATCGGGCAGCTTGCGTCGCTGTGCGGGGGTCATGGAACCGTCGCCGTGATGACGGACCGGGGCGTTGCCTCCAGCGGCACCCTGGAGATTGTGCTGGAAACGCTGCGGCAGGCGGGCATACCTTTTCACGTGCTGGACGACATCCCCTCAGAGCCTGCCTGTGAGCAGGCCCAGGCAGTGGTGGACGCCTTCCGGGCGCTGGACGCCGGGATGATCCTGGCGGTGGGCGGCGGCAGCGTGATGGACGTGGCCAAGCTCTGCTCCGTGACGGCGGGGACGACGGTACGCGCGCTGGTGGAGAATCCTGCTTCCGCCCGGAAAACCGTATTCACCGTGATGGCGCCCACCACCGCGGGCACCGGGGCCGAGGCAACGCCCAATGCCATCGTCGCCCTGCCGGAAAAGGCGCTCAAGGTCGGCATTGTCTCTGCTGAGATGATCCCCGACGCGGTGGTGCTGGACGAGACGCTCCTGCGCCGCCTGCCCGCCCGCGTGGCTGCCAGCACCGGCGTGGACGCCCTGTGCCACGCGGTGGAGTGCTACACCAGCCTCAAGGCGACGCCCTTCAGCGATCTGTTCGCGCTGGAGGCAGCCCGGCTGATCTTCAGCAACCTGGAGGCGGCCTGTTTGACGCCTGATGCGGCGGAAAGCCGCAGCGCCATGCTGCTGGGCGCCTTTTACGCGGGGGAGGCCATCGCATGCAGCGGCACCACCGCCGTCCATGCGCTGAGCTATCCCCTGGGTGGGCGGTACCACATTCCCCATG
This sequence comes from Aristaeellaceae bacterium, assembly GCA_051883775.1. Taxonomy (GTDB): domain Bacteria; phylum Bacillota; class Clostridia; order Christensenellales; family Aristaeellaceae; genus UBA11524. The sequence goes on from JBJEUJ010000200.1 coordinate 3,570, forward strand.
GGGTGGCCAACGCCATGCTGCTTGTGCCCGTCATGCGCTACAACCTGCCGGCCTGCAAGGCGCAGTTTGCCGCCATCTGCGATGCGCTGGGCGAGGGCGGGCAGGCCACGGAGGAGGAAAAGGCGCGCTGGCTGCTTCGGCGCATGGAGCAGCTGGTGGGGGCGCTGGGAATCCCCACGAGCCTGAAGCCCTACGGCGTGGGCGCGGAGGATCTGGACAGCCTGGTGGAGGACGGCATGGGCGTAACGCGCCTGCTGAGCAACAACCGCCGCCCCATGACCCGGGAGGCCGCCCGGGCGATCTATCAGGAGCTGCTGATGTGAGGAGGAAGAGGCCATGACGGATATCAGGGGCATTATCGTGCCGATTGTCACGCCCATGAACGAGGACGAGAGCGTCAACCTGCAGGAGCTGCGCAACCAGATCGAGCGGATGCTGGCGGCGGGGATTCACGGCATCTTCGTCTTTGGCACCAACGGCGAGGGCTACATCCTGTCCGAGCGGGAGAAGGAGGAGGTGCTGGCGGTCTGCATTGAGCAGGTGAACGGCCGGGTGCCCGTGTATGCCGGGACGGGCTGCATCGCCACCGCCGACACCATCCGCCTCAGCCGCCGGGCCGAGGCTATGGGCGCGGATGTGCTGAGCATCATCACGCCCTCCTTTGCCGCGGCCAGCCAGGGGGAGCTGATCGCCCACTACCGCCGGGTGGCGGACAGCGTGGGGCTGCCCATTGTTTTGTACAACATTCCGGCGCGCACGGGCAACGCGCTTTCGCCCGCCACGGTGCGGGAGCTGAGCCGGGTGCCCAACATTGTCGGGGTGAAGGATTCCAGCGGCAATTTTGACAACATCCTGCAGTACATCGAGAACACCCGCGACCGGGAGGACTTCGCCGTGCTGAGCGGCAACGACAGCCTGATCCTCTGGACGCTGCTGGCGGGCGGCAGGGGCGGCATTGCCGGGTGCGCCAATGTGTTCCCGGAGAACATGACCGCGATCTACGAGCGCTTCCGCCGGGGCGACCTGGCCGGAGCCCGGGCGGCGCAGGACGCCATCCGCCCCTTCCGCAACTGCTTCCGCTTCGGCAACCCCAATACCGTGGTGAAGGCGGCCGTGGCCATGCTGGGCTATCCGGTGGGGCTGTGCCGCAGTCCCTTCAACGGCCTGAGCGACGAGGCGAAGCAGGCCATCCGCACCGCGCTGGACCATTTTCCGTATGGGGAGCTGAAGCAATGAAACCGATCATCGGCATTACCATGGGCGACCCGGCCAGCATCGGGCCGGAGCTGTGCGTCAGGGCGCTGGCCCGGGAGGACGTGCAGGACTGCTGCCGTCCGCTGATCATTGGCGACGCGGACTTCATCCGCCGGGCCATGGCGCTGGAAGGCATGCCGCAGCTGACGCTGCGCACCGTTGACGCCCCGGAGGAGGCATGCTTTGAGCCTGGGGTGATGAACATCCTGGACATGGGGCTGTACCGGAGCGGGGAGATTCCCTTCGGCCAGGTCAGCGCCAAGGCGGGGGACGCCGCCTTCCGCTATGTGCAGAAGGTGATTGAGCTGGCCCAGGCGGGCGCGGTGGACGCCACGGTCACCAACGCCCTGAACAAAGAAGCCATGAACCTGGCGGGCCATCACTTCGCCGGGCACACGGAGATCTACGCCCACTTCACCGGCACCCGGAAATACACCATGATGCTCGCCCACGACCAGCTGCGGGTGGTGCATGTCAGCACCCACGTCAGCCTGCGGGAGGCCTGCGAGCGGGTGAAGAAGGACCGGGTGCTGGAGGTCATCCGCATTGCGGACAGGGCCTGCAGGGATATGGGCATCAGCAACCCCCGGGTGGCCGTGGCCGGGCTGAACCCCCACTGCGGCGAGGGCGGGCTGTTCGGCCGGGAGGAGCTGGAGGAAATCGAGCCTGCGGTTCGCCAGGCCTGCGACGAGGGCATTGATGCCTGCGGGCCCATTCCGCCGGACACCGTGTTCTCCAAGGCCCGGGGCGGGTGGTACGACGTGGTGGTGGCCATGTACCACGACCAGGGGCATATTCCCCTCAAGCTCCTGGGCTTTGTCTATGACCAGGCGCGGCAGCAGTGGCGCACGGTCAGCGGGGTGAACATCACCCTGGGGCTGCCCATCATCCGCACCAGCGTGGACCACGGCACGGCCTTCGATCAGGCGGGCCTGGGTACCGCCACGGAGGACAGCCTGGTCAACGCCATCCATTATGCCGTCCGCTTTGCGCAAAGCAGAAGCGGCGCAGCCAACGGAGGAACCAGCCATGAGCAGAACGCCCATTGAACTCCCCCTGCCCCAGGCGGACGGCAGGCTGTACCATGACCCGGCGACGGACACGGTTTTCGCCCAGCTGCCCAACCCCTGCAGCTATTGTCACGCGGCGGATCTGCTGGAGCTGCCCTGCGGCGATCTGCTCTGCTGCTGGTTTGCCGGGCAGAAGGGCGAGGGCTACAGCGACGTGAGCGTATACCTCAGCCGCCTGGACGCGGGCAGCAGCCAGTGGTCCGAGCCCATCCGGGTCTCCGACGACATGACCCGCAGCGAGCAGAACCCCTCCCTGTTTCTGGCACCGGACGGCGCCGTCTGGTGCGTGTATCCCTCCTTCCAGAGCAAGGTGCATGAGCTGGCCGCCCACTGCAATCTGCAGTACACCAGCCGGATTGTGTGCAAAAAGTCCCTGGACGGCGGACGCACCTGGGGCGAAACGGAGCTGCTGTTCGACGGGCCGGGGGCGTTCTGCCGGCAGAAGATTCAGGTGCTGCGCAGCGGCCGGTGGATTTTCGGCAACTGGCTGTGCTTTGACGACGATACCCGTAACGGCAGCGATGTGACTGTGCTGCGCATCAGCGATGACGAGGGCTGCACCTGGCGCACCGTGGAGGTGCCCGACAGCCGCGGCTGCGTGCATGTGAACGTGGTGGAGCGGGAGGCGGGGAAGCTCATCGGCTTTTTCCGCAGCCGGGGAGCGGACCGCATCTACATGGCCCGCTCCGAGGACGACGGCTCCACCTGGACCCGCCCCGAGCCCACCGAGCTGCCCAACAACAACGCGGGCATCAGCGCCATCGGCCTGAGGAGCGGCAGCATCGCCGTGGCCTATGACAGCTGCTCCTTCTCGGAGGATCGCCTGTGCAGCCGCTGGCCCCGCCAGCGCGCGCCCCTGGCCGTCGCCCTGACGGACAGCGAGGGCCGGAGCTTTGACTTCCGCCGCATGGTGGACATGGGCGGAGGATATTTCGGCCGCAGGAACGGCTCCGCCAGCTGCCGCTGCGAGTATCCCGTGCTCCTGGAGAGCCGCGACGGGCAGCACATCTACCTGGCCTACACATGGAACAACCGCCGCGCCATCCGGTTTATGGTCATCAGCGAAGGATGGATCCGCGGGGCTGTGGACAAGGACGAGGGCCTTATCACCATCGACTGACCCCTGGAGGAGTGAATGCACATGGGTGGAAAAGCAGCCGGCACCATTGTCAACAACGGCCCGGGCAGGTCCGGATTATCCCGCCTGGGCAAGCGCATCTGGAATTTCCGGTGGATGTATCTGTTCCTGGTGCCCGCCATCATCTGGTATTTTATGTTCTCCTATATGCCGATCTACGGCATTTCCATCGCCTTCAAGAAGTACAACGTGGTCAAGGGCGTATTCGGGAGCCCGTGGGTGGGGCTGGCCAATTTCCAGAAAATCTTCACCGACATGAACTTCGCCCGCGCCTTCAAGAACACGCTGTTCATCAGCTTCCTGAAGCTGATCTTCGTCACGCCCATCGGCCTGGTGCTGGCGCTTCTGCTCAGCGAGGTGCAGAACAGGATGCTGCGGGGCGCCGTGCAGAGCCTGAGCATGCTGACGCACTTCCTCAGCTGGGTGGTGATCGCCTCCATCATGAAGGTGATGCTCAGCCCCACCACCGGCATCGTCAACAAGATCATCGTCATGTGCGGCGGCTCGCCGATCTACTTCCTGGCCACGGACAACTGGTTCCTGTTCTGGGTGGTGGTCAGCGATATGTGGGAGTCCGCCGGGTGGAACGCGCTGATCTTCATCGCGGCCATTGCGGGTATCTCTCCCGACCTGTACGACGCGGCGTCCATTGACGGCGCGGGCCGCTGGGTGAAGATGTTCCGCATCACCATCCCCTGCCTGCGCAATACCATCAGCACTGTGCTGATCCTGAAGCTGGGCGGGCTGCTGAGCGCCAACTTCAACCAGATCTTCAACCTGTACAACAGCGCGGTCATGGATGTGGGCGACATTCTGGACACCTATGTGTACCGCCTGGGCATCAACAACATGCAGTTCAGCTATTCCTCCGCGGTGAACCTGTTCCAGAATGCCATAGGGCTCCTGCTGGTCATGGTGGCGAACCTGCTGGTCAAGCGCATCAGCGACAGTGAGGAGGGTATCCTGGGATGAGCAAGCTGAAAAACGGCAAGCACCGCCTGACCCTGGCGGACTATATCATCTATACCATTCTGATTCTCTTTGCCATCACGATCGTGTACCCCATCTGGTACCTGCTGATGCTGTCCCTGTCCACCTTCGGCGGCATCGCCGCAGCGCCCAACCCCTTCATGCTGGTGCCGGCGGGCTTTACCCTGCAGGCCTACAGCGATATTTTCAGCAGCCCCTACATCCAGTCCGGCTACATGGTGACCATCTTCCGCACGGTGGTGGGCACGCTGTCGGCGGTGTTCTTCATGGCGCTGGCGGCCTATGCCATCAGCAAAAAGGGCCTGCCCGGCAAGAAGGCCATCACGGCCTACTTCATGGTCAGCATGTTTGTGCAGGGCGGCATGATCCCCACCTACCTGATGATCAAGGAAATGGGCCTGCTGGACAACCTGTGGCTGCTGGTGCTGCTGCCCATGTTCAACACCTACTACATGCTGATCCTGCGCAGCTTCTTTGCGACCATCCCGGACAGTCTCATTGAGGCGGCGAAGATCGACGGGGCCAGCGAGGCGCAGATCTTTGTCAAGGTGGCCATGCCCCTGAGCGTCAGCGCGCTGATTTCCGTGGGCGCGTGGGTGTTCTTCACCCACTGGAACTCCTGGTTTGACAGCCAGCTGTATTTCTCCACCATGAGCAAGCAGGTGGTGCTGGTGCAGATCCGCCGCCTGGTGATTGAGCAGAGCAACCTGCTGCTGGCGGGCATGACCACCGGCAAGGCGGACCTGCCCACGGAGGAGAGCATCCAGGCGGCCGGCATCATGATAACCATCCTGCCCGTGCTGATCATCTATCCCTTTGTGAAGAAGTACTTCGTCAAGGGCATGATGCTGGGCGCCGTCAAGGAATAACCAGGGTGCATTGTCTGCCGGAGCATCGACACGGAAGGAGGGATGGCAGTTTTCACCCCGTCCGGCAGCTGAACGACGGATACGATCAATCCCCAATACTTTCAGGAGGAATGAATGATGAAGAAGCTGGTTTCCATCATCCTGTGCCTGGCGCTGGTGCTGGGCTGCGTCTCCTTTGCCCAGGCGGAGGAGAAAATGACCCTGACCTGGTACAACATCAACCCCGCCTACGAGGACAACAGCTGGGGCGAGCAGACCTTTGAGGAAATGTTCGGCGTGGACGTGCAGATCATCCGCGCGGAGAGCGCCGACGAGCTGGCTACCCTGCTGGCCGGCGGCCAGATCCCCGATGTGATCTTTGCCGGCTCCATCAATGAGGTGTCCACCTATCAGAACCTGGGCATCCTCGCCACGGTGACCGAGGAGGAAATCCAGCAGTACATGCCCCGCTACCATGCGATGTGCGTGGAGAAGGATCCCTCCATCTTCACCTACTCCATGATCGACGGCCAGAACTACGGCATCACCAAGCTCAAGGGCGTGGCCGGTATCGGTCAGGCGGCGGTCATCCGTGCGGACTGGCTGAAGGCTGCGGGCATTGACAAGGTGCCCTCCAACCTGGAGGAGCTGGAGGCCGCGCTGTACGCCTTCACCTTTGGCGATCCCGACGGCAACGGCGTGAACGACACCTACGGCATGAGCTCCGGCTCCGACAAGGAGAACGGCAAGCGCTTCTTCTGCTCCATCTTTGGCGCGTACGGCATCAACCCCTTCTGCTGGACCGTCGAGAACGACGAGGTGAAGTTCGGCTTCACCACCGACGCCTGCCGCGACGCCCTGAAGCTGCTGCACAAGTGGTACGACATGGGCATCATTGACCCCGAGTTCGTCACCGACCAGTGCCGCACCTCCGGCACCGACATCGCCTACAAGTTCGCCAACGGCCTGATCGGCTACATCGACGGCTTCAACTACGACGACTATGAGTGGGACAACGACGGCCACGTCAACGCCAAGTGGGTTGCCGCCAATCCCGCCTGGCAGGAGTTCTTCGCCGGTACCGAGGACGAGAACGCCCTGTATGCCACGGCCAATGTGTTCGACTTCAGCGACGCGATGATCGACCCCTACTACATCGCGCTGAGCCAGCTGGAGGGCCCCGCGGGCGAGAAGTCCGGCTTCTATGCCAGCAGCGCGGTGGGCGGCTATGTGTGCTTCGGCATTCAGCTGGAGGATGAGCCCGAGAAGAAGCATCGGGTGATGGAGATCCTGGAAGCCCTGGCCATGGATGAGGACGCCTGCATCAACCACTACGGCCCCGAGGGCTACATCTGGGAGTGGAACGAGGATCACACCGAGCGCCAGTGGATCGAGAATTACAGCAGCAAGGAGAACTACAACGCTCAGGGCCAGGCCATCGGCAACGGCCAGAACCTGTGGGCCATGTACGCCTGCAACCCCGAGTTCCAGACCCTCATCGGCGGCAGCCGCATGCATCAGCGCTATGACGTGGATCTGCCCGCCTTCGCCCAGGCCAACACCGTGGTGGACGCTGTGCCCGTTGCGCTGGCCTCCTCTGCGGAGTATCCCGACCTGACCTACGCCTACATTGTGGAATACATGGTCAAGGCCATCCGCGGCGATGTGGACATCGACGCCACCTGGGAGAGCACCATCCAGACCTGGTATGACAACGGCGGCTCCGTCCTGACCGGTGAAGCCAACGCCTGGTACCAGGGCACCAAGTAAGCCTGCGGTATCCAGAATCGTCCGGGGCGGGAGAGCATGCAAACGTTCTCCCGCCCCTTTCAGAAAGGAAATCATGCCGTGATGAGCAGCCAGAGACGCAGCATTGACACCATTCTCCGCTGTGACAACCGAACCTTCCGCACCATGCCGGGCAAGCTGCTGCTGGGCCCCACGGGCAAGCGGCTGAGCGCGGACTACCTGGAGCCTGTGGCGGGCTTTCAGGGCCGGGTGGACTTCATTCACAAGACCAACATCCCGCTGATTTTCACCGTCGGGCCGCAGGAGGCCGTCCGGGGCGGCCGCAGGGTCGCCTCCACCTGGTATCCCAGCCATCTGCACCTGTCGGTGGACGAGGGCGGCGTATCGCTGGAGGAGGACAAGTTCATCACCCTGGAGGATGTGCTGGTGTCCGTTCAGCGGTGGGTCAACCATGGCGGGAGGGATGTGCAGCTGATGCTGTCGGTGCCGGAGGGGAGCCGGCCCGAGCCCGGCGGGGACATGCGCTGCGCCCTGGAGCTGCCGGATCACGGCCTGCACGTGACGCTGGCGGTCAGGGCCTCCGAGGCGGCGCTGGCCGGGGAAGGGCTGTGCCTGCCCGCGGGAGAAACGCGGGAGATCATCGTCTGCGCCGCGCTGTGGGAGCAGCGGGACGGGGACGGGGCAGCGTGCCTTGCGCGCATGGCGCAGCAGCTGGACAGCGGCAGCGACTGCCTTTCGCGCCAGGTGGAGGAATACAGCCGCTGGTTTGAGGACGTGCCGGTCTTTTCCTGCGATGACGAGCTGCTGGATAAAACCTGGTGGTACCGGTGGTTCCTGCTGCGGCACAACTATGCCGAGCCGAACCTGGGGCTGATGCGCCATGGCATGTTCTACGAGGGACGCTCCCACAAGGTGGACAAGACGCCCCTGCGCAGCAAGGGGCATGAGTTCACCCAGCTGATCCCCCTGTCCACGCCCATGCACCTGTGCGACTGCCGCTGGAAGCGGGACGTCAGCCCATGCCGGGAAACGCTCTTCAGCCTGCTGGACAGCATGGACGGGGAGGGCTACTTCGCCACGATGATGGTGGACAGGCGCGGCGCGCACTACGGGCATTTCGCCCAGTGGGCGCTGTACCAGACCATGCTGGTGCATCCGGACAAGGCGCTGATCCGCGCGGTGCTCCCCGGCTTCAAGGAGAGCTTCCGCCGGGTGCTGGCGGATCAGCGCAGCGGGGACGACCTGCTGCCCGAGTGCCGGGATCACCGCCGCACGGGCAAGGAATACCAGCCCTCCTTCTGGTACTTCACGGGCTTTCCGGACAATGCCCGGGACAACACCTCCTTCACGCCCCTCAAGCGGGTGGATCTGGCGGCCTACCAGTACCGCAACGCTCTGGGGCTCTCGGCCCTGTGCCGGGCGGTGGACGACCCGGACGCCGGGGAATTCATGGATACGGCCGATGCCCTCCGCCGGCAGCTTCTGGACAGGATGTGGGATCAGGAGGACGGCTTCTTCTACGACCTGCACCACCAGACGGAGGAGAAGGCGCGGATCAAAAACGTGACGGGCGCGGATCCTCTCTGGGCGTGCCTCACCGACGGGGAGGAGTACCTGCGGGCGCTGGACACGGTGCTGTCGGAGGAGTTTGCCACGGGGGACTGCTTTGCCTCCACGGGGCGCAGCGGGCCCGTATTCATGCCCCAGGGCGGGTGGAAGGGCAGCTTCTTCAAGGGGCGGAACGGCTGCATGTGGGACGGGCCCTCCTGGCCCTTCACCACGGCCATGGTGCTGGACGCCGCCGCCCAGCAGAGCAAGCTGCATGGCCACCGCTACGACGGGGCCTTCGGGAAGTACCTGCGGCAGTACAGCCTGGAGCACTACAAGGAGCATGACCTGCGCACGCCGTACCTGGTGGAGCACTACGACTGCGTGACCGGCGAGGCGCTGAGCGACGAGGTGGATTACCTCCACAGCTACTACATCGACCTGATTGTCCGGCACGTCTGCGGCATTGAGCCCGGGGAAGCGGGCATCACCGTGGATCCCGTCGACATCGGGCTGGAGCGCTTTGCCCTGGAGGGTCTGCTGATCGCCGGGCACGAGGTGAGCATCGCCTACCGGCGGGAGCGGGGCTATACCGTCACGGTGGACGGCCTGGTGCGGGTGGAGGATCATCCCCTGGGACCGTGGAGCATGGCCTGGGAAAGCGTCACGCCGGGGAAAAACGCCTGACGTGCGCGCCGGGCATCAGGACGCACAGCAGCATACGCAGCGGCTCTCCCTTCCGCCGGGATGGGGGAGCCGCTTCATGCTGTCGCGGTGCGAACCGGGTGAATCCGGGGAAGGGCGGGCAGCATGGGACGGTATGCAGAGCATTTTATCGCATGCTGTATAAAATCGGTTGTACAGATTGTACGATTTTTGTGCGAAAAGGAGAAAAATCCATGCGACCATTTTGGATATGGAAATGATCCCCAGAGCATGGTATACTTTTCCAGGAATGGAAACAGGCTGGGAAAAGGCCCACTTTCATCCCGTGGAGGATAGGAAATAGGAGGAGCAACCATCATGAGGAAACATCTGGCCCTGCTGTGCGTGCTGGCGCTGGTGGTGCAGCTGGTGATGCCCGGCTTCATGCACACAGCCCATGCCGAGGAGGCTTCCACGCCCAGCGACATTGAGCATGTGCATTCCTGGTACATGACCTATGACGCTGATAAGCACTGGGAGGCCTGCGACTGCGGCGAGACACAGAACGAGGAAGTGCATTACGATAGCTGCTATGAGATGGGTCAGTGCGCTGTCTGCGGCGCAATGGGCGTGAACATCGATCACGTTCAGGAGCACAGCTACACCGACTACTTCTATCATGATGATGGGGGGCATTGGGTGCTTTGCACCAGGTGCGGCTTAGATGGAAGCTACGAGTAGCATTGGGCTTCCTGCGCAGCGCCCACCGTGTGCGCTGTGTGCGGCGCCGACAATGTGACGATCGCAAGCGTCAACAGCCATAGCTATACCATCGAGCATAACGATGCAGAGCACTGGTATGTCTGCGCCGAGTGCGGCGAGGAGAACGCCCGTAGCGGGCATTGGGCCTATTGCACCAGTGCCAACGTGTGCGCTGAGTGCGGCGCCACGGACGTGCCCATGGAGTACCTCAGTCACACCAACGACGCCTACGAGTACGATACCACGGAGCATTGGTTCACATGCGGGGAGTGTGGCGAGGAAACCAACCGCGGTGCCCATTGGGCCATCTGCGACAATCCCGACGTGTGCGCCGAGTGCGGCGCCACGGGCGTGACCATGGGCTATGTGTGCCATGACTATTCCGATGCGTACAATGACACGGAGCACTGGATCGAATGCTCCCAGTGCGGCGCAAAGGACAATGTCTATACGCACTGGGCGACCTGCTACGATCCCATCGTGTGCGTGGGGTGCGGCGCGACGCACGTGACCATGGCTGAAATGAGCCATAGCTGCTCCGTGACGCATGATAACATGGAGCACTGGGATCAGTGCGACTGGTGCGGCGCTGAAAGCAACCGCGAGACCCACTATGCCTCCTGCAGCGCCCCCGCGGTGTGCATCGGGTGCGGCGTGACGGGCGTGACCATCAGCAATGTGTTCCACGACTTCAGCGGCACGGCGTATGATGACAAGACCCATTGGAGCACCTGCACCAACTGCGGCGTCAAGGAAGGCCCGTATGAGCACTACGCCGACTGCAGCAATCCCGGCGTATGCGTCGCCTGCGGCGCCACGGGCGACTTTAATCTGATCCATGGCACCTCCCAGCCCCGGCTCTACAATGATACCGAATGCTGGATGGTCTGCGACTACTGCCACGAAGAGGCGCACTTCAACCTGCACCGGGCTTCCTGCGACGCGCCTGACACCTGCATGTACTGCGGCGCGACGGGCGTGACCATATCCGGTGTGGACCATGCCTATGACGGGTATACCCACAATGATACGGAGCACTGGATGGCTTGCACCGCGTGCGGCGCGGAGAGCGAGCATTGGGTGCATTACAGCAGGTGCGACGATCCCGTCGTGTGCGCGGTCTGCGGCGCGGCGGATGTAAGCTTTGATTACATGGACCATGCCTATGACGAGATCGGGCATGACGGGATGAACCATTGGCAGGTTTGCACCAGGTGCGGCATGACGACCGAGCCCTGGCAGCATTATTACGACTGCGACAACCCCGGTGTGTGCGCCTTCTGCGGCGAGACGGACGTGACCTTCGCTTTCGTGTCCCACGACATCGGGGATGGGTATCAGTATAACGATACCGAGTGCTGGGCGGAATGCAGCCGCTGCGGCGAGAGGACCAACCAGAACCTGCACTGGGCCAACTGCGATGCGCCGGATACCTGCGTCAACTGCGGCGCCACCGGCGTGACCATGCAGACGGTGGGCCATTACTATGGCGGCGCCTATGGCTACAATGAGACGGAGCACTGGGAGACTTGCGACAAGTGCGGCGTCGTGCTTGGCAGCGGGGAGCATTATGCCAGCTGCGATGCGCCTGATGTATGCCGGTGGTGCGGCGCCACGGGCGTGACCATGGGCGAGCTGATTCACGAATACTCCATCCAGAAGTATGACGAAACGAACCACTGGGAGATTTGCTCCCTGTGCGGCAATGCGAGCGAGGCCTGGGCGCACTATGGCCTGTGCACCAACCCCGGCGTGTGCTCCTACTGCGGCGCTGAGGGCGTGACCATAAACGGCCTGTCGCACAACTTTACCTCGGAACGCGTTTACAGCGATACGGAATGCTGGCAGGTGTGCGACGACTGCGGCGAGCGGGTCAATGTGGGCGTGCACTGGGCCTACTGCGACGCGCCCGACGTCTGCGCCCGCTGCGGCGCAACCGGCGTGACCATCGGCTATATCAACCATGAATACTCCACGGTGGAGCATGACGAAACGCACCATTGGTGGATATGCGACAAGTGCGGCGACGAGCAGGAGCACTGGGAGCATTACAGCGCCTGCAACAACCCCGGCGTGTGCGCAGCCTGCGGCGTGGAGGGTGATTTCGCTGCCCTGTACCATCCCTTTAAGGCGGTGTGGGAGCATAACGACACCGAGTGCTGGCAGATTTGCCAGGGCTGCGGCCAGGAAATCTACCGCTCCAACCACAGGGCGATGTGCGACAATCCCGGCGTCTGCGACAACTGCGGCGCCACGGACGTGACCATGGCCTACATTTCGCACAGCTACTCCGGCGAGTTCGCGCATAACGATACCGAGTGCTGGCGGGTGTGTGACCGCTGCGGCGCTGAGGACTGGCGGTATATGCATTTTGCGAGCTGCGATGATCCGGATACCTGCGTGCGCTGCGGCGCTGCGGATGTGACCATCAACTCTGTGTCCCATTCCTACGGTCAGCTGTTTGGCCATAACGATACCAAGTGCTGGATGATCTGCGAAAGCTGCGGTGAGCAGTCCAGCGCCTGGGAGCATTATGCCAGCTGCACGGACCCCGACACCTGCCTCCGCTGCGGCGTTACGGGCGTGACGATGGGGTATACGACGCACAACTACACCATCAGGATGCATGACGATCTCCGCTGCTGGGACGTCTGCGAGGATTGCGGTGCGGAGCGGAGCTACCGGCCCTATCACGAAGCCTACTGCACGGATCCCACCACCTGCATCATGTGCGGGGCCACCGGCGTCACCATTGCGCCCGGCAACATCGTGCATTCGACGGAGGATGCCTACCGCTACGATGATACCGCCCATTGGTTCGAGTGCGACGACTGCGGCCTGAAATACGGCTACGAGGTTCACTTCGGCGGCTGCGACGCCCCGGACACCTGCTGGGAATGCGGTCAGTCGGGCGTGACGCTTCACGACATCCTGCACTCCTGGAGCGAGGAGCTCGAATACGACGAGAACGAGCATTGGTACAGCTGCCCGGACTGCGGCGAAACCGTCCGCAACCACCACTATGGCAGCTGCGCTGAACCCGGCTTCTGCTGGGACTGCGGCGCGACCAATGTGAACCTCCTGGATTGCGAGCACGAATACGAAATGACGGAGGTCAGCGCGGACGGGCATGTGTACGTCTGCCGGATCTGCGGCGATTCCTGGGACAGCCCGCACACGGCTGACTGCTTTGCGCCCGATGTGTGCAGCGAGTGCTACCAGAAGGTGGACAACATTTCCGACATCTGGCACGAGAGGCCGCAGGATCCTGCCGAGTACGGCCGTGATGGCGAGTACCACTGGTGGACCTGCATCAACTGCGGCGAGGTCGTCAAGGAGTATCACTGCACGTGGGATGAAAGCGATATTTGCGACATCTGTGGCGGCAAGCTTGAGGAGCCGGTGGTTGAGCCCACTGCTGCGCCCACGGCTGAACCCACTGCCGAGCCCACGGCGGCGCCCACCGCTGAGCCCACTGCGGCGCCCACCGCTGAGCCCACTGCCGAGCCTACCGCCGAACCCACGGCCGAGCCCACGCCTGAGCTGACGGTGGTGCCGCCTGCGGAGGAAGTGAAGGTGACGCCGAAGCCCACCGCCGTGCCCGAGACCGAGCATGTCTGCACCTTCGATACGGCCTTCGTGTCCAACGGTGACGGCACCCACAGCAAGGTCTGCCTGGAGGAGTGCGGCGAGGTCATCACCGAGAGCTGCCGGATGGTCAGCAGCGACATGGGCATCATGATGTGCCAGGTCTGCCCCGTCTGCGGCTACGCGGTCTACACCGCGAAGGACAGCGCCTCCGTGCTGACCGAGGGCGCGCAGATTGCCGCCCAGGTGGTGCGCGTGGAAAACGCCTCCCTGGCGACTGCGGACGAAACGTCCGACTGGGTTATCGAGGATGACATGGTTCTCATCGTCCATGAGACCACCTTCGAGGAGCCCATCGTCCTGCCCGAGGAGTTCAAGGGTACGGTGCAGAAGATCTTCACCGTCGTGCTGCTCAAGGATCAGCTGAGCATCCAGCCCAACTGCAAGGTGAAGCTCTCCATCCCTGTGGATGAGGAGACCGCCGCCGCCATTGAGAACAAGATCCTCATGCTCATGCGCGAGGACGGCACGCTGGTTGAAATCGAGTTCGAGTTCATCGACGGGGAAATCGTGTTCTTCACCGATGAGCTGGGCGTGTTCCTGCTGGTGGATCCTGACGAGGCTGCATAATCCATCCCATCCGGAGGAGAGAGCAATCTCTCCTCCTTTTCTTTTCCGCCGGTGCGGCAGCGAGCCGGACAGCCTGTGTGCGATGCCGGATGCCGCGACGATCCCTGCCCTGGGGGACTGCGGCAGCAGGGCGGGGCCTTCGTGGGAAGAAAGCGCTGGGTTGTGGCAGCACGGGGTGGTCTGACGGCGGTGAACCTCGCCGGGGGGCCTGGAGGAAGAATGCTTATAGTCCATATTCCGCGCCTGCGAACCTGCTGCCGAAAGAGGCTGCTTCACGGCCTGCGCGAGAACATGAAAAATACAGAACCTACCTGTTTCCGGGGCTTTGCGGGACTCAAAATCTGTTAAAAATTGTAGACATTTGGATGAAAGTATGTTATTCTTATAGACGATGAAAATTTTGCCTATGGATAAGCGCGGCGTCTTCCGGAGCATACCGAAGCGGTGTGCCTTTACGCGATTCATCCCATGACTCGGCTGACGGCAGACCATCCCAGGGCGGAAGGAGGGGCATGCAGCATGACGGCATTCGATCCGTTTTCCTATTGCTTTTTTTGCATGAACCGCCTTGCGGAGCGGAATGGAACCTGCCCGGCCTGCGGGAAGGACAATCACGTCCGCCGCAACGGCGATGACGAGCTGCCCTTCTCGTATCTGGCGGACCGCAAGTATACGGTGGGCAGAGCGCTGGGACGCGGCGGCTTCGGCATAACCTATATCGGGCTGAACAACCGCCTGGGCAAGCGGGTGGCCATCAAGGAGTTTTTCCCGGCCAACATGGCCAGGCGCGATCAGAAGAGTCTGGCGCTGGTGCCCGTGTCGCCCGAGGATGGCGAGCAGCTGGTGCAGGGCCGCGACAGGGTCCTGAATGAAGCGCGGATCATTGCGCAGATGGAGGACATCCCCAACGTTGTGCGCATCTACGACTGCTTCACCCGCAACAATACGGCATACATTGTCATGGAATATGTGGAGGGCAGGACGCTTGCCTCCTGGGTGGAGAAGCAGGGCCCTCTGCCCTGGGACGAGGCCTGGCGTATCCTGCAGCCCATCGGGCAGGCACTCAGCGCCATGCATGATATGGGGCTGGTGCACCGGGACGTCAGCCCGGACAACATCATGATCCGGCGCGATACGGGCCAGAGCGTGCTGCTGGATTTCGGCGCGGCCAGCGCCATGATGCTGGACGGCAGGAAGCATGCCGCGCTGATGAAGGAGGGCTACGCGCCCATTGAGCAGTACCGGGAAAACTCGATTGTCGATGCCAGGACGGATGAGTATTCCTGGGCGGCGACCTTCTACTACACGCTGACCGCCTGCCGGCCGGAAAACGCGATGCAGCGTTCCTACAACCCGCAGTGCACCCGGCCGCCGCGAAAGCTGAAGGCGCACATTTCGCCATCAGCCGAGCAGGCCCTCATGAAGGGCATGGGGGTGACGCAGAATGAGCGCTACGCCACCATGGACGAGCTGCTTCGCGGCATGGCCGGGGGCGGGAAAACGAGCGCGGGCCCCAGGGCGCGCAGGAAGCGGGGCGGATGGCTGCTGGCGGCAGGGCTGGCCGTGGGGCTGGTGCTGGTCGGGGCGGTGGCCGCAGGCATGGTGGGCGCGCCGTCAGGCGACGAGGCGGTCGGACTGGTGGACGGCAGCGTTCCGCTGTATCCCCAGCCCGAGAGCGAAGATGCCTTTTACCTCTCGCGCAATGCGTACTTCAGCCTGGTCAACGTCTCCGAGGGCCAGGGCACAACCCTGTGGTACGAGGTTTGCCTTCCGGTGGGAGGAGAGCTGAAGACCTGCTTCCTGAATGCCGAGGATGTGCAGCTGCTCGACGAGGGGAGCCGGCTGGAGCTGCTGGAGCACTACAGGCCATACGGAGGCAGCCGGTAGGCTTCGGCGCAAATAAGCAGGGCGTTGTCCCTGCGCAGAGGGAGGACTGGAATGGCGTCAGCATTGAGGCTGCTGATATCCGCGGCTCAGGATATTGGCGCCAGGCAGGATCAGCAGGACGCGGTCAATGCAACGCTGCCGGACCGGCGGGAGGAGCTTGGCGCCATATGCGTTCTGTCGGATGGCATGGGCGGGCTGAAAAACGGCATGGAGGCCTCCACGGCCATTGTGAACGCCATGGTCCGTACCTTCCAGCAATCCTCATGCCGGGAAAGCATGGAAAGGATCCTGCTGCGGGGCTGCTATGAGGCGCAGCGGGCTGTAAAGCGCCTGCAGGAGCAGTCGGATGAGCGATGCGGCGCGACGCTGGTGGCGGCCATTGTCCGGGAGGGCCGGTGCAGCTTTCTGTCGGTGGGCGACAGCCGGATCTACCTGTACCGCCGGGGCGCGCTGATTCAGCTGACCCGCTCGCACAACAAGGGCAGCCTCACCGAGGTTCGCATCGGCCTGGGGCATCTGCCGGAGGAGGCCCGCACCGACAAGGGCAGGAACGGGCTGACGAGCTACATCGGCATTGATTCCCTGACGATGGTGGATCGCAGCTCCCACAGCTTTGAGGTGGGGCCGGGGGACCGGATCGTCCTGGCGAGCGACGGGGTGTTCGGGACGCTGACGGAGGAGGAGCTGGAGCAGGAGCTGATGCTCCCTGAGGAGCAGGCGGCCAACGCCATTATCGACCGGGTGATGGCCAAGGGCCGCCCGAACCAGGATAACTGCACCGTCGCCATCATGGATTTTTCACAGGCGCTCTGACGGGGACTGAGAGCGGAAAGGAGCTGCCATCTTGCAGACAGAGCCGTTTGGTGGACAGACCGTGAGAAGGAGCGTGCCGTCGTTCCCGGTCTACGAGGTTGGCGCGGCGCAATGGCAGGGCACGCGCGACAAGCAGAACGACGTCCTCTGGACCACGCCGCCGGATGAACCGATGGGCATGGCGGTGGCCCTGGCGGACGGTATCGGAACCGGATGGGAGGCGGGCGCTGCGGCGGAGGCCGTGGTGGACGCCATGGCCCGGACGTACTTCTCCGGCTCGCCGGAGGAGGAGCCCCATCACATGCTGCTCAGGATGATCGGCAGCGCCCACGAGCAGGTGCGCAGCATGAACAGCGCGCTGCGCCAGCGGGGCGAGGCAACGGGAGGCGCTGCGGTGGCCTGCGTGCTGATCCGCGGCATGAGGGCCTCGGTGGCTTCGGTGGGGAATGTGCGGGTGTTCCTGTACCGGGCGGGCATGCTGCTGCAGCTGAACCGGGACCATCTGCTCAGCCTGGCGGCGGAGGAGCGCAGCCTGCTGGGCGGCGAGGAGCCGGAGCTTCGTCCGGACTGGACGATGACGGTCACGGCCTACGCGGGGATGGAGGGCCTTTCCACCGTGGATTACACACAGGCGCCCCTCCGTCTGATGCCATCGGACAGGCTCGTGCTGATGAGCTCCGGGCTCTACGGCGTGTTTCCGGAGGGCGCGCTGTGCAGGATTCTGGACGACCCCCGGGCGCAGTCGGCAGCCGACCGGCTGATCGCCAGGATGAGGGCCGAATGCCACCAGAGTCAGAGCAACGCAAGCATCATTGTTCTTAAGGTGAACCGGCAAAGACGGACGCAGGCCAGGATGGCGGCGCAATGAATCATGGACCAGGGCTGTCTGAGCGGGCGGCTTGGAATACTAAAGGAGGTTTTCCCATGAAAAGGAGATTTCTCGTTCTGGCACTTGTGGTTGTATTCGCACTGGCCAATGTGGCGGTGGCCGCTGCGGCAGATTACAGCATTGACACCGTGAAGAGCAGCGTTGTGCGCATCGCTGTGAGCTACTATGTGGATCCGGCGTACAACGATATGGTTCCCGAGGAGCTGCGCAATGCGGAGCTGCTCACCACCGGCTCCGGCTTTGCCGTTGGCGAGTACGGCTCCAAGTCGGTGCAGTACTTTGTGACGGCTGCGCATGTCACCATGCACAACAACCCCAACAACCCCAATGAAACCACCAAGTATCTGCCCCTGGTGGACGGCAGCTACGGCTATGTGCCGGTCATTATCAACTATACGCGCATCCTGATCAAGGACAGCAGCAGCTATGTGAACGCGATGTTCATGGGCCGCTCCGACCGGGCGGATGTGGCGCTGCTCACCATTGCCGATCCCATCTATGAGCGTACGCCTGCCGTGCTGATCAACACGGAGGAGTTCCCCGCCAACGCCGTGGTGACGGCCATGGGCTTCCCCGCCGCCTCTGACGACAACTTCACCCTGGACGTGAGCAACCAGCTGATCTCGACCACCTCCAGCGTATCGACGAATACCGCCTCCGTCAGCCGCGTGGTGCCCCATGCCACCACCAGCGCCGGCAACCAGATTCAGACCAACGCCTCCATGTCCGGCGGCATTTCCGGCGGCCCCCTGGTGGATGAGAACGGTTACGTTGTCGGCGTGTGCACCAGCGGCTCCGTCAATGACAACAACACCAATTATGCCGTGGCCACCAGCGAGATCATCCGCCTGCTGAACTCCCAGACCGGCGTGAAGTACACCATGGGCCCGCTGAAGAACGACAACCTCCTGCTGTACGTGATCATCGGCGCGGGCGCGGTCATCATCCTGCTGGTTGTGCTGATTATTGTCAGCGCCAACGGCAAGAACAGCAAGCGCGTGCTGACCTTCGGCGGCGTGCTGAGCGGCAGGAACGTTCCCCTGAAGAAGGGTACGCCCGTGCTGATCGGCCGTGACCCCTCCAAGTGCACGGTGATCTATCCCAAGGATACGGCCGGTGTGAGCGGCATCCACTGCACCATCACCTTCGACGGCAAGAACGTGATCGTGGCGGACAATGGCTCCTCCTACGGCACCTTTGTCGGCGGCAGCAGGGTTGAGCCGGGCCGTCCCGTGGAGGTGCACCGTGGTCAGGAGATCACCTTTGGCTCCGGCTCCCAGTCTGCTGTGCTGCATTGAGCGGCGTACACAAGCGTGATAATGGAGGATGACAAGCATGTCTGAGTGGAAGAATTACGGCGAAACGACCTTTACTGATTTCGGCTCCGTGGGTGAGACGCAGCCTGTTGACGCCTTTGACGGGGGCAGCATGGGCGGCCTGGACAGGACCATGCCCGATGGCGGCTTTGACCAGGGATATGACGGGGGAGCGACCGAGGCCATTGATCACACCGACTGGACCGATGAGAGCAAAACGCAGCCTGTGATTGCGGACTTCGTTGACAACCGGGGCATGACCATCCGCCCCACCACCGGCTGGCTGGTGTGCATTGAGGGCGCCACCAAGGGTCAGGACTACCGCCTGTTCAACGGCTACAACTACATTGGCCGCAGCGCGGAGCTGAACCAGGTGGTCATCCCCGACCGGAAGGTCAGCTCGAAGCCCTCCGCGCGCATCCTGTACGATAACGAATCCCGCCTGTTCTACATCAACGAGTGCGACGGCGCCACCAACCCCGTCTACCTCAACGGCAAGCTGTTTGATCACCGCGTTGAGCTCCAGCCCTATGATGTGATCAAGCTGGGTGATACCAAGCTCCTGTTCGTGCCGCTGTGCACAGCGAAGTTTTCCTGGGAGGAGTAAGGATAAACCATGGGTGAGATGTGTTACCGTTGCATGAAGCCGGCGGTTGTGAGCGGCGTGTGCCAGAAATGCGGCCAGCCTGCTCTGGCGCCGGACAGCAACGGAAACGCCTTGCCCCTTGGCACAACGCTGGGGCATGGGCGACTGACAGTTGGCAAGGTGATTGGCCATGGTGGCTTCGGCGTAACCTATATCGCCTATAGCCACAAGCTGCAGCGTCTGGTTGCGCTGAAGGAATTCATGCCGGAATACATGGCTGTTCGCAACGGAAATGTGATTCAGCCCAAGCCAAACCAGGAGCAGGCTTACGCCAAGAGCAGGAAAAGCTTTCTGAAGGAAGCCCGTGCCCTGAATGAATTGCGGGAGCATCCCAACATCGTCAACGTATACAGCGTTTTCGAGGAGAACAACACCACCTACTACACCATGGAGCTTCTGGAGGGTGAAACGCTGCTGGAGTACCTGAAAAGGAACAAGAAGATCAGCGGCGGGCAGGCGTTCCAAATGCTGTATCCCATCATGGACGCCATTCGCTTCATCCATAAGAAGAAGATTCTCCACAGGGACATCAGTCCCGGCAACATCATGCTTTGCCGGGACCCCGCCTCCCCCAAGCACCAGCAGGTCAAGCTGATCGACTTTGGCGCGGCGCATGTGGCCATTGAGGGCTACTCCATGTCCTACCCCAGCGTCAAGACCAACGGCTACTCCCCCCTGGAGCAAAACTGGGCGGGCAACAGCCAGGGCCCGTGGATGGATGTCTACTCCTTCTGCGCAACGGTTTACAGCGCGGTGGTGGGCCATGTGCCGCCCGGGGTGGAAGCCCGGGAGAGCGCCCTGGCCGAGGGCCGGGAGGATCCGATGAAGCCGCCGTCCGCGCTGGGGGGCGACATCTCCTCCGCGCTGGAGGATGTGCTGATGCGCGGGCTGAAGCTGAACTATCATGACCACATCCAGAGCATGGGCCAGCTGATGCAGGAGGTGAACGCGGCCCTTGCCCAAAGCGGCGTCTACACGGTGCCGGAGCCGCAGACGGCAGAGCCCGCCCCCGTGCAGGTACAGCGGCCCCGGCCTGCGGGCAGGCGCGTCGCCGCCTGGCTGATGGAGCAGGTCATGCTGGGCGTGGCACAGGGAATGGTGCTTGCCTTCCTGGCCGACGGGCTGATAAGACTGTCGCTCTCCTCCTGGACGATGCTCCTGACCGGGCGCTGGCTCGTGCCGTTCCTGCTGGTCTTCCTTGGCTTCGTTGTGCTTGACCTGATTCTGCTGACAACGGCGGGCGGCACCATCGGCCAACTGTTGTTCGGCATCCGCGTGAGGGACAGCGGCGGATATGACAAGGCCAGCGCAGCCAGCTGCTTTGTCTACGCGCTGTTCTACAACACGGTTCTGCAGCTGATTCTCGGCTTCGTCTGGCTGGTGTCCGGCAAGAGGGACGGCCCGATGGAGCGCATGCTCAGCCTCAGCGTCGTCTCCCAGCAGGATGCGGAGGCCTCCCTGGTTCCGGAGACGCCCGTGGTCAAGCCGGTGGAGCCGCAGCACGATACGTACCGGCCCCAGCCCAAGGTTCCTCCGGCGGAGCCACCCAAGGTGCAGCGGGAGCCTGCGCAGCAGGGGGCGAAGGCGATCCTGACCTGCGTGGGCGTGTCGGACGATCCGCAGATGCAGGGCTTCCTGCACAAGAGCATCGCCCTGCACGACGGCGATACGCTTGGCAAGGCTGGCTACGCGAAGTACGCCATTCCTGCCGCCGGGGTAAGCCGCCGGCATTGCAGCTTCCATTACAGCCAGCTCAAGAGCGAGTGGTACATCCAGGATGAGGGCTCCAAGAACGGAACCTATGTCGACGGCGTCCGGGTTGCGCCGCAGACCCTTGCGGCCGTCAAGCCGGGCGCACGGATCAGGCTGAGCAGAGAAACCTTCCAAATCAAATACTGAGACAGGGGGAAGAAGAGATGAAGAAACTCAGAGGAGCTTTGGCGCTGGCATTGGTGGCAGTGATGCTGTGTGCCAGCGTTGCGCTGGCAGCGGATGAGCTGTTCTTCTGCGGTGGACGGGTGTTCCCGGATGGCTACATGCATCTGATTTTCTCCACTTCGTACACCAATGCGGAGGACATGAATTTCGAGGCCGTGACGGAGAAGGGCAGCATCTCGGTGGAAAACGCCTTTGTCCTGCGCGATGGCGGAACCTCCTGGTTCATCCTGCTGGACTACGGGCGTGACGGCGCGAACAGCGCCTACGTCACCAAGACCCAGGACAGCATCCTCAGGGAGCTGAAGGGCCTGGTGAGCGACATTGACGAGGGCGCGCTGATCACCGTGTGCGACACGCCCGAGATCAATGTGACCAATGCCGCGACCCTGCGCGACAACCTGCAGCAGACGCCCGGCACCTCCTCCCAGAGCGCGCTGGTGTCCACGCTGAGCAAGACGCTCTCCTTCATCAACCAGAACCGCGCGGTGCTGATGCCCAAGATCAGCATTGTCCTGATCACCACGGCCAGCGAGATCGACACGGGCGTGCCCGCCGAGGTGGAGAAGCTGCTGTCCGAGGGCAACAACGCCGAGTATACCACCCACATCATCTGCACGGCCGGCTCGGAGAAGAACTTCGGCGCGGCGGAGGGCGGCTGGCGCGACAAGGCCAACAAGCTCTCCTCCAAGGCGCTGAAGACCTTCGGCGGCACCGGCTACGTGACGGACACCCTCACCGACGATGAGGCGGCCAAGGCGGTTCGCCGGGTGAAGGACGCGGAGTGCAGCCTGGTGCGCGTGGAGCTGGACCCCCTCAAGAACCGCGTGATTGACAAGACGATCACCGTGGCGCAGGTCACCTCCGGCGGCAAGCGGATGGAGACGGCCGTCAAGCTGTCCGATGACAACCTCAAGACCATTGAGGACGCCATCGCCAGCCAGGTGCCGCCGGTGGAGCACAGCTATGTGGCCAATGCAGCCAGCACCTTCATCAGCGTGGAGCCTGTGTCGACCACGCAGGAGGGGATCAGCGTGGAGCTGATTGTGGCCATTGTGCTGGGGGTTGTCATACTGGCGCTGATTGTGGTGCTGGTGCTGGTGCGCGTGCGCGGCGCGGGCAAGAAGAAGCAGCAGCAGGTCTACGCCAACACGGCCCAGACCGTGCGGACGAGCAGGACCGTGGTACGCCTGGCCAGCCAGACCGGCGGGACGCTGAATGGCGAGCTGACCGGCGGCCGCCTGACCATCGGCCGTGACCCCAGCCGCGCCAGGCTGGTGATTGGCAACGACAAGAAGGTCTCCGGCCTACACGCGACGCTGACCCTGCAGGGCAACGTCATGACCCTCACGGACAACAACAGCACCAACGGCGTTGCCGTCAACGGCACGAGGGTGCAGGGCTCCTGCACGGTGCAGCAGAACGACGCCGTTACCATTGGCGCCAACACCTACACCATCACCTGGCGCAGGAGCTGAGCAAGGGTATCGGGGGGCAACCCCTTGGCATATCATAAGAACCGACCAACCATAAGAAAGGAAATAGAAACATGAAGACAGGGTACAGGTTGTCACGGTGGTGCATGATAGCGCTGGCGTTCGCCATGGTTGTCGTGCTGGGCTGCGCCGCGCCCGTGAGGACGGCGGAAGCTGAAGTATACGTGTATGATGCGAACAATCTCTTCCTGGAGAGCGAAGAGATTGTGTACGGCGAATGGAATACGATCAACCTGAAATACAATGATACCGTTGCCGGTGTAGTTGAAGAACCACAGTTTACTGCTACCATCGAAGGGTATGACTATAAAGAATACCTGATGAACAACGCCGTAGCAAATAATGAATATTCTTTAACGTTTACTTGCGCTGAAGAAGGTTTCCAATTTGGTGAAAATGGCACGGTCACAAGAAAGATCAAGGTTATCGCCAAGACGCTGAGCCAGGATGATGTACATGCCAATCCGGGCGGCAGGCTGACCTATGGTGATGAACTGGGCACGCTTACACCTACGCTTTCCAATGCGGCATACGGCACTGTAAAGTGGGCTACGCCGGAGAATAAGCCCGGTGCGAGTAGTGACCCTGTTCCGGTTGAGGCGATTTTCGAACCTGACACGAATAAGTACGCTCTCGCAGCAGGCTGGAACGGCACGATTATTGTTCAGGTTTACGTGGACAAGAAGGAACTCATAGCATCTGACATCTCCTGGCCGGATGATCTGAAAATGACTTACGGTGACCAGGTGTCGTCCATTACGCTGACGGACAAGCACGATGAGAATTACAGTGGCGAATTTACCTGGGCCGATGGCACTGCCGGCGATACGGTTGGCGTTGGCACGCATGAGTTCGAGATGACCTTCACCCTGTCCGGCACAGATGCCCAGAACTACTGCTTTGCGAATAACGCGAACTCCGTGACCAAGATGGTGACGGTCACGATCAACCAGAGGGTCATTACAGAAAGTAGTCTCGACTGGCCCACGACGGACGAAGTTACCTATGGCACAACTTTCGGCGAAATATCGCTGAATTATGATCCCCAGAAAGGCGATAACAAATACGGCTCATTCGCATGGCATGAAGGATTGGCTTCTGTTATGCCTGACGTCTATGATACTGTTCAAACGTACAACGTGGCCTTTAGGCTGAATGATACGACGAATTGCCGCCTTGGAAACGACGAAGATACGCTCGTTCAAGCAATCCCCCTGACGGTGAATCCGGCTGAGCTGTCTTCGCTGCGGTTCGAGTATGTACGCGATAACGTCCCGTACAACAGAGCTTCTGACTATTACAATATTCTTACAACAAATGAAAATGCAACAGTATTCTCAGAAAAATATGGTTCCAATCTGAACAAGCGTGATTTTAAGCTGTCGGTGACGAACGAAGCAGGCGATACGGTTTCTGAAGTCACTGATGCAGGTCTATACACCGTGACTGCCGAGCCCGCGGACGGTAACTTAAACTTCACCGGAAGTGCGACGTACAAGTTTAGAATTAAACCGTTGACGCTTGATACGTTAACGCTCTACAACACGTCGGTTACGTACGATATGGGAAATCATATTGATGATATCATAGTCACGAGCGTGACTGCGACCAATGGGACCACCGTGGATACAAGCGAATATACGCTGTCTGTGAAGATGTCTAACAATCCGAACGATACGGCTGTGAATTCTGTCGTAGATGTCGGTAGTTACTACGTGTTTGCAACAGCCAAAGGAGACAGCAACTTTACCGGCTATGCGTTGGCTTCTTTTGCCGTGCTCCCGGCGCGCGTGAGTTCGTTGACGCTGACCAAGAACACCAGCGTATACAATGGGGATGAAGTGGACCTCGGTGCACTGGCAAACAACGTTGTTCTGAAAGCCAACAATGATAAAGTGGTGGTGCCCTCCGGGACATTCACGGTGAGAGCATATTCAGGTGACTCTGCTACAAACCCGGCAACCATCAAGGATGCAGGTACTTACTATATCAAGGTAAACTTTGTATCTGGCAATAATTTCACTATAATTGGTTTTAATGACATTGTTGAATACACAGTGACCCCTGCGATGGTGAGCAGCATTGTGCTGGATCCGAGTACGTCCAGCAGCGTCTACACCGGCATGCCAGTGCGAGCTGAATCGCTGAAAGCGACCGTGTATGCAACCGACGGCATCAAAGAATTTAAGATGCCTGAATCCGCATACAATCTGACTTTCCCGGAACCTGAACAAGTCAATGCTCCCGGGCCGTACAAGGTTTATGTTGCCCTGAAGGATAAGACAAATTACTATAAGAATGGTGACGGGCCTTCGGCTGATTACGAAGTGACCGAGGCCCCCGTGACCAGCTTTGAGCTGACCACGAAGGAGAGCACCTACAACGAAGAAGTCGTGGATCTTGCATCTTTGGGTTCGATTGTTCAGGCGAAGGTTGGCGACAGTACAGCTACCCTTGTGTATGGCACCGACTACGAGCTTGTTGTCAATCCCGATGGGGAAGCCATGAACATCCAGGACGTCGGGACTTACACCATCGGCCTGAAGATTCTTAGCTCCCTGTATGCCGATACGAGCAAGCGGACCTGTGAGTACAAGGTGAATCCCCTGGCTCTGTCTTCGTTCGAGTTGGCGGATGACAGCAAGAGCAGCACCTACGACAGGAACGCAGTGGCTATCACGTCCCTGAGCGCGGTTGTGCAGGCGGATACATACGCCGGTACCATCACCCTGAAAAACACCGATTATAAGCTGACTTATAACGGTGAAATCAAGGATGCGAATAAGTATGTCATTAACATCGAGGTGAGCAATCCCAACTTCGTCAATTCGGGCAACCTCACCGCAGAGTATACGGTGAATCCCGCGCCGGTTGCCTCCTTCGCGCTGACCACCAGGAGCAGCGTTTACGACGGGAATGAAGTGAGCGTCGGCGACCTCAGCGCGACCGTGACCGCCGGTGACAATGGCGACCTCACCCTGGAAGACGGCGAGTTTGCGCTGAAAAACAGCGGCGCCAATCCCATCAAGGATGCGGACAGCTACGACATCGGCTTTGAGCTGAAGAGCGATAACTTCACCGTGACCGGGTTCAACGGGCCCTTCACGGACATCTACACCGTGAACCCCGCGCCCCTGTTCGGCTTCTCGCTGGACGAGGAGGGCAGCGTCTACGACCGCAACACCGTGGATCCCAACAACCTGCAGGCGACGGTGACCGCCGGTGAAACGGGCGCCCTCACCCTGGACAGGTCTGATTTCGAGCTGACCTGCGCCGAGACCATCCAGGATGCCAAGACGTATGACATCGGCATTGCGAAGCTGAACAATACCAACTACACCATGGAGGGCACTGTCCCGGACGCGACGCTCCCCTACACCGTGTATCCCGCGCCCGTGGAGAGCGTGGCGGTGAACCCGGGCTACAGCTACTTCAACCAGGAGGAAGTGGCGCTCGGCACGCTGTCCGCGACGGTGAAGGCCAACGGCCTGACCCTGAACGACAATGAGTACACCCTGACCTGCGATGACCAGATTCTGAACGTGGGCAGCTATACCGTTGGTCTGGCTGACCTGAGCAGCAACTTCTCCAATGACAATGGCGTGACCGGCATCTATGAGGTGAAGGCTGCGACCGTGATCCACGTGGAGCTGACGGACACCACCAGCACCTACGACCAGGAGGCTGTGGCCCCCGAGGGCCTGAACGCCGTGGTGAAGGCGCTGGCTGGCAGCGAGGAAATCACGCTGGATCCCGCGGACTACACCCTGGTCTGCGATACGGAGATCAGGAACGCCGGTACCTACTCCGTCGGCATTGCGCTGAATACCGGCAACTACGTCAATCCCAGCAACTGGAAGGACACCTACACCGTGACGAAGGCCACCCTGTCCGGCGTTGAGCTGGTTCAGCCCAGCAGCGTCTATGACCAGGAGGCGGTTGATCCCGCGATGCTGACCGCCACCGTCAGGGCCACCTGCGACAGCGGCGAGATCATCCTCCCCGCCGAGGCCTACACGCTCACCTGCGCCGAGACCATCCGGAACGTGGGCGAGTACACCATCGGCGTTGCGCTGGTGGATACCAACAACTATGCTGCAAACGACAGCGTGGTTGCCCAGTACACGGTGGCGCAGGCGACCGTGAGCAGCGTTGCGCTGGATGAGACCGGCAGCATCTACAGCCAGGAGGCTGTTGATCCTGCGTCCCTGACCGCCACCGTGAAGGCGATGGCCGGCGACAAGGAAATCACCCTGCCCGTGGATGCCTACACCCTGGTGTGCGAGGAATCCATCGTGGATGCCGGCACGTATGCCATTGGCATTGCGCTGACCGATACCAACTACACGGATCCTGACCACTGCACCGATACCTACACCGTGACCCCCGCGCAGCTGGAGCAGCTGACCCTGGGTGTGAGCGCGCTGATTTACGATCAGCAGGACGTTGACCTGTCCGCGCTCAAGCCCACCGTCACCGCCCAGACCAACGGCGGCAAGCTGATCACCCTGCCCTACGGCGATGCGGATGCTGCCTATGCGGTGGTGTTCAATGGCAATGCCACCGACGCCACCGTGAAGAACGCCGGCGAGTATACGCTGGAAGTGGCGCTGATCGACGATGTGAACTACGCGGGCGCGGCCAGCGCGGTGTTCACCGTGACCCCCGCCGCGCTGGAGCAGCTGACCCTGGGCGTGAGCGCGCTGACCTACGATCAGCAGGACGTTGACCTGACCGCGCTGCAGCCCACCGTCACCGCCCAGGCCAACAACGGCGAGATCATCACCCTGCCCTATGGCGGCGCGGACGCTGCCTACGCGGTGGTGTTCAACGGGAATGGCACCGACGCTGCCGTGAAGGACGCGGGCGCCTACAAGCTGGAAGTGGAGCTGCTGGACACCCGGAACTACGTGGGTGCGGCTGAGGCCACCTTCACCGTGAACCCCGCGGCGCTCCACGAGCTGACCCTGGGCGTGAGCGAGCTGATCTACAACCAGAAGGAAGTGGATCTGACCGCGCTGCAGCCCACTGCCACCGCCGAGGCCAACGACGGCGAGACCATCACCCTGCCCTACGCCGGTGCGGATGCCGCCTATGAGATTGTGTTCAATGGCAACCAGACCGACAGCATCGTGATGAACGCCGGCGAGTATGCGCTGGAGGTGAAGCTGCTGGACACCCGGAACTACGCGGGCGAGACCAGCGCGATCTTCACCGTGGCTCCCGCGACGCTGGAGCAGCTGACCCTGGGCGTGACCACGCTGATCTACGACCAGGAGGATGTTGACCTGGCTGCGCTGCAGCCCACCGTCACCGCCCGGACCAACGGTGGCGAGATCATCACCCTGCCCTACGGCGGTGCGGATACCGCCTATGCGGTTGTGTTCAATGGCGATGCGAGCAACGCCACTGTACGCAACGCCGGTACCTACAAGCTGGAAGTGAAGCTGACCGACGCCCGGAACTACGCGGGCACGGCCGCTGCGGACTTTGTGGTGACGCCTGCGAAGGTGAAGCAGCTGACCCTGGGTGTGAAGCAGAGCGTCTATGACCGCAACGCGGTTGATCTGACCATGCTGGAGCCCACGGTGACCGCTGTGACCAACGGCGATGCGATCATCACCCTGCCCTATGGCGACGAAGACGCTGCCTACTACATTGACGGTGTGGAAGCCGTGCAGGTGGGCGACTATGTGTTCGGGGTCAAGCTGATTGACCAGCTGAACTATGAAGCCGATACCGAGATTACCGATACCTATGCGATCCTTCGCATGCCTGTTGCCCCGCTGTCCATGACAGCCAATGTGACCAACAGCGACGGTGAGTATGTGCTGGGCGGCCCCGTGAGCGAGGGTCACCGGACCATCACCATCAAGGGCGAACCCAACGAGCTGGTTTACGTCGTTGCCAACGGCGCGGTGCAGAGCGATCTGCTGAAGCTGAATGAGAGCGGCGTGGCGACCCTGACCGTGGACGGCAACGGCACGGCGGGCAAGCTGGCCCTGGGTGAGAAGGCCGAGCTGGTGCTGGATGGCTCCGGCCTGGGCCAGGCGTTTGCTCTGACGGTGGCATACGAGGATGCTGCGAACCTGCGCGACGGCAAGGAGGAAGCTGCTCCTGCCCAGCCGCAGGCGAGCTACCGCTACGACATGGAGGCCGTGACGGTTGAGGTGGCGCAGCTGAACAACCGCAGCGCGCAGGGCGTTGTCGTGAGCCTGCCCGAGGATCTGGCGGAGATTGCCTTCGCGAGCCGCAGCAATGCGCAGATTCCCTTCTCCGGCAGCCGCAGCGGCCTGGTGAAGGGCGACGCGCAGGTGATCGGCTTCAACGGAACCAACAAGCTGAACTCTACCGAGCTGGACGGCAATTCCGTGTATGACGTGACCTATACCGACCTGGTGGGCAACACCGGCGCGGTGGTGGATCAGACGGTGAACAAGTCCGGCGGTACGCTGAAGATTGATTCCGTGGATCCCGCGCTGAACTCCAACAAGCGCATCGGCAATACCAACAAGCTTACCTGGACGATCACCTGCTCCTTCGGCGGCAGCAGCGAGGAAAAGGCGAGCCTGACCATCGGCAACAAGACCTTCAACAAGGTGCTGAAGAACGGCGTCAACACGGTGGAGATCAATGCCGGCGACATCAGCAGCGGCACACTGCTGAACGTGAGCGCCAAGTTTGAAGACCTGTCGGCCAGCGCCACCTTTGAGAGCTTTGTGTACGATGCGAAGTGCGAAACGCCCGTGCTGACCAGCATGCTCTACAGCGAGTGCTATGTGCTGACCGGTATGGTTGAGCCCGGCTCCCGCATTGTGCTGAGGGTCAACAACGAGCGCGTCGACTGCAAGATCGACTCCTTCGGTACCTTCGCGGCCAACATGCCCGTGGTGTACGAGGGCGACAAGATCGAAGTCGTTGTCACCGACCTGGCGGACAACGTTACCGTCAAGTCCTTCGTGGTTGGCCCCGCGCTGGAGCTGGTGCAGATGAAGGCCTACATGATGGGCAAGGTCTACACCAATGCCGACAAGGTGCAGGAGGGCGAGGAGCCTGACTGGACCACGATCACGACCGTCACCAAGGATGAGCTGAAGACCGGCAAGGTTAACCTGCCCATCGTGGCTGGCAACATGATCCAGGTCGGCACCATGACCATGAGCATGGACGACAAGGGCGGCATCAGCTACGATTACGAGCTGAACGAGGGCGTCGTGCTGGTGAGCGAGGACGTGCGTGTCTACACCACCCGCAGCAAGGAGGACTCCATGGCGCACACGGGCGTGCTGCTGACCCGCGGCGAGACGACCCAGGTGCCCAACAAGAAGAACCAGTACTATGTGACGGCTGAGTTTGTGGTGGAGGTTGAGGCGAACCAGCTGACGACCACCTTCCAGCTTGAATCCGCTGCCAAGAGCGATTTGAAGATGGAATACCGCGACCGTCAGAACAACAAGCCCCTGAAGTAATCCGTTTCGTCAAGACGGTGGGCTGAAGCAATTCAGCCCACCGTCAATTCAGATACATGCCGCCATTTTCCCCAAGAAGATGATGACGGCTGATTTCGTAAGATCGTAAGATCATGGGAGGATTCAACGTGAGTGCACAGATTTGTCCATCTTGCCTCAGCCAGAAGTTTGACCAGGGACGGTGTCAGAACTGCGGCTTCAACCGCACGGAGTATTGGCCCGCGCAGCAGGCCCTGCCGCTGGATACGATGGTCGGCAAGTACCGTATTGGCTTGTTGAAGGCTGCCAGCAGACAAAGCCAGGTGTATACGGGCATTGACGTTTACTCCTCCTCCCCGGTGCTGATCGAGGAATTCCTGCCGGCAAAGGTGGCAGGCCGTCATCCTGAAGATCCCCGGGTTCTTTTGGCCAAGAACGACGCCCAGACCCAGCAGCGCTTTCAGAAGGCGTGCCGGATGATCGAGGAATCCACGCAGAATCGCCCGCTGAGAAAGCTGACGGTGTTCCGGGCAAACAACACGGTGTATACCGTATTTACCCCCATGAGCAATGCGCCGGTGGACGCCCAGTGCGAGGCCCTGGCGGATCACCCTGTCTATTTCCGCGGGCCGGATGACCAGCCGCTGATGACCATCAACGCGCTGCCCATTCCGCCCATGCCGCTGGAGCGGGCCTATCATCCCAATGGGGAGGTGGGGGATGAGGACGCTGCGCCGGTGCCGCCCGACCTGTCTGCCGGCATGGCGGAGGACAAGCCCGTCAAGCCGCGCAGGAAGGGGCTCCTGCTGGCGCTGATTGCCGTGATCGTCGTGGCGGTGCTGGCGGTGGGCGGCGTGCTGCTGATTCCTGCGCTCACCCGCAAGCCCGAGGCAGCCATGCCTGAACCGTCCGTGGCGATGGAGACGCCCTCGCCGACGCCCACGCAGACGTTGACTGCCTCGCCTGAGCCCACCGGCCCGGAGGCCACCGTCCTGCAGGACAGCCGCGGCATTGTGGAGGAGGACATGAGCCACGGCGCGGCGATGATTGTCATGCCCGAAGGCACGCAGGGGAGCGGGCAGCCCGCGTCCGGCCAGGACGAGGCGGTGCAGGACGAGGATGCGAGCGGCACGGAAGACGCTGCGCCTGCCGTCAAGAATAGCACTGCCGGGGACGCGCAGACGGGGCCTGCGGTCAAGGGAAGCGCGCCTGACAACGAGCAAGCCGTGCCTGTGCTTGAGCAGAGCGAGCCAGAGGCTGAGGACACGGAGCCTGAGGGCGAGGAGCCTGCGCCTGAGACCGGGGACACGGAGCCTGAGGCGGAGGAGCTTGCCTCTGACACCGATGACGCTGGGGCTGAGGCGGAGGAGCTCGCGTCCGGCGCTGATGGCACGGAGCCTGAGGCCGAGGAGGCCGCGCCCGGCGCCGATGAGGCGGCAGAGGGCCAGGATGAAGCCCGGGAGGACGAGGACAACGCAGCGGAGCTGACGGAGAGCGAGGCTGCCCCTGAGGGTGAACCGCAGGAGGAGACAGGCGAGCTTCCGGCGCCGCCGGAGACTGTCGATGAGCCGCAGGTTACGCAGACGCTCCTGATGGAGGATGCGGCCCTCACGCCGGCGAACAGCGCGCTCACATCCCGCGAGGCTCTGCTGGAGCAGCTGCGGGTGATCGTGCTCAAGTCAACGAAGATCCGGCTCAGCAGCATCTCCGGGTACAAGGAGGTGGAGCTCCAGCCCGGGGACATTCTCGAGCTTTGCATGAAGGAGAACAACAAGAGGGAATGGATCTTCTGCAAGGTGGACGGCAACGGCTACAATGTGAATCTGAAGCTGCCCGAGGAGATGACGGGGGCTGCTGATTCCACCCTGGACAGCGCCATGCGCATCTGCTTCCTCCAGGGCAGCAGGACGATCCTCAATGACGACGTTCAGCTGATGCTCCGGGTCTGGGCAGACTGCGGGACGCTGCGGGAAGGCGACTATGTGGTGGCCGACAATATCGAGGATCTCATCCACATCGAGGAAATCTTCCTGGATCAGAAGAAAACGAACGTATCGCTTTCCATGGGCGGCAGCGAGGGAGCATACAGCCTGACCATCAGCTATCAGGACAGGAAGAAGCAGGTGCAGGAGGAGACATATCCCATCAGCGTCTATCAGCTGCCCGGGAAGGATGAGCCGTCCGCGCCGACCCAAACCACATCGCCGACCCCATCGCCTGCGCCAACCAATTCGCACTACGGCTTGATCAATCAGGAGGATGCAGCGCAGTCGATGATCCAGGCGGACGGCTCGCAGGATGATGATTGACTGGGGGGATAACATCATGCAGGATGCAACCGGATTTGACGGAATCATTACCGAAGGCGCTGCGCCCGAAGGCGAAAAGGACACCCATGCGGACGACCTGATGGTGAATGCTGCGGTGATCAGTCACATGGGCTGCGTTCGTCAGAACAATGAGGACAATTTCTATTTCGACGGCGACCTGATGCAGGATCAGGCCGTGAACGACGGGGCGATGATCCAGGCGCAGCTGAGGCGGCAGTACCATGTGTTTGCCGTGTGCGACGGCATGGGCGGCCTGACGGGCGGCGAGCGCGCGTCGTCCATCGGCGTTCATGCGCTGGACAGGCTGAACCTGCACATGCAGGGCCCCGTGCTGACGCGGGCCATCGAGAACTATGCCCGGCAGACCTCTGCCGCGGTGTGCAAGGACAGCATCACACTGGGCGAGGAAGGGCGCGAGGGCACGACGCTGGCGCTTTTGTACCTGTCAGGCGGGAAGGCCTGCGCGGCCAATGTAGGCGACAGCCGGGTGTATGTGCAGCGCATGGGCAAGCTGTTCCAGGTGTCCACGGACCACTCCCCCGTGTTCAAGATGATGAAGCGCGGCGAAATCAACCGGGAGCAGATGCGCAAGCATCCCCGCGGCAACGTGATCGAGCTGTACCTGGGCATGCCGCCTGCGAAGCTGCCCACGCCCTTCGCCTCGCAGTTTACCTTTGACCTGTGCAACAAGGACCGGTTCCTGATCTGCTCCGACGGCTTGAGCGACCTGCTCACCCACGCGGAGCTGCAGCAGCTGCTGAACGAGAAAGCCGATCCCCTGGAGGCGGCCAGGTGCCTGGTGATGCGCGCGCTGGAAATGGGCGGCAAGGACAACACCACCTGCATTGTCGCGGACGTAACCAGCGAGGCGCTGCCCGCCGCGACGTCGCTGTCCCTGGCCTGCCTGCCCCAGGAGCGGGAGTAAGCGCCGCGCCCCGGAGAAAATTCTTGAATGAAGGGTGAACAAGATGCCGCAGATCCGATGCCTGGCCTGCATGCAGGCAATGGACGCTGACGCCAGCGTATGCCCGCATTGCGGTACGGCAAAAGAGGACGTCCACAATGGCCCGGAAAGCCTTCCGCCCGGCTATCGGCTCAGAGGCCGCTGGCTGATTGGCCGTGAAATCGGGCGCGGTGGATATGGCATCACCTACATTGCCTTTGATACGCGCCTGAATGCGGTGCGCTGCATCAAGGAGTACTTCCCCGGCACCTGCAAGCGCGCAGAGGACTACTCCCCTGTGATTCTCCCCGGGATGGAGGCTGATTTCCAGAAGAACGCCGATCGCTTCCTGCAAGAGGCTCGCATCATGAGCGAGATGAGCGATCACAACGTCAGCAATGTGGTCAACGTCTTTGACCAGATTGACGCCAACGAAACCTCCTACATCATCATGGAATACCTGGACGGCTGCACGATGGACGATTATATCACCAGGCAGCTGGGCCGGGGGCTTCCCGTGCCGGAGGCTGTCAGCGCCATGTGCACGCTGCTGCAGACGCTGGAGGAAATGCATCAGCGGGGCTTCATTCACCGGGATGTGAGCCTGAGCAATCTCTTCAGGCGCAAGGATGGCTCCGTTCTGCTGATCGACTTTGGCAGCGCAGAGGCCATCAGGGACGCGCAGGAGCATCCGCAGAGCATCTGGCCCTCCAGCAAGCGGTATTATTCCCCCCGGGAGCAGGTGGAGGCGCGGGCCCAGGGGCCGTGGACGGACATCTATGCGGCCGGCGCATGCCTGTTCAAAATGATCGCGGGCGGCTGGCCCTCCAACCTGGTGCAGGGCGGGCAGTTCCCCTCCTTTGCCTCCCTGAATCTGAAGGTGCCCGACGCGCTGGAAAAGGTGCTGGCCCGGGCGACCAGCCCGCAGGAGAAGGATCGCTACCAGACGGCCAGGGACATGGAGCGGGCGCTGTGGAGTGTGCAGACATCCCCGAAGACCATGCCGCCCACCACGCCGGTGCAGGCCGGAGCCTCCAGGGCGCCGAACACGAAAATACTGATTGCAGCGGCAGTGGCGCTGGTCGCCATCGTTGTTGGCGTGATTGTCCTGATGGTGCTGCGCCCGAATTCGAAGCCCTCCGGGCAGGATGATTGGCCAAACGCTGAGACAACCGGGTATGTCGCCCAAACCCCTCAAATGACCATGCGCGTCATCAGGGCAACGCCGAGCCCGACGCCGACGGAAGCGCCCACGGCCACGCCGACCGCCAAGCCCACGGCCACGGCGACCGCCAAGCCGACGGACGCGCCGACAGCCACGGCCAAGCCGACTGACGCGCCGACAGCCACGGCCAAGCCGACGAACGCGCCGACAGCCACCGCCAAGCCGACGGACGCGCCGACAGCCACGGCCAAGCCGACGGAAGCGCCGACGGCAACGGCTAAGCCGACGGAAGCGCCGACCGCCACGCCGACGGAAGCGCCGACGGCAACGGCTAAGCCGACGGAAGCGCCGACGGCCACGCCGAGCCCGACCCCGACGGCCACGCCGAGCCCGACCC
Organism: Aristaeellaceae bacterium; assembly: GCA_051883775.1. Lineage (GTDB taxonomy): Bacteria > Bacillota > Clostridia > Christensenellales > Aristaeellaceae > UBA11524. Next base: position 39,057 of record JBJEUJ010000200.1, read on the forward strand.
CGACGGCCACGCCGAGCCCGACGCCTACGGCTACGCCGAGCCCGACGCCTACGGCCACGCCGACCCCGACGCCTACGCCGAGCCCGACGCCTACGCCGACGCCAACACCTACGCCGACCCCGACGCCTACGCCGAGCCCGACGCCTACGCCGACCCCGACGCCTACGCCGACGCCGACCCCGACCCCGACACCTACGCCGACCCCGACGCCTACGCCCACCCCCAGTCCCACGCCGATCCCGTACGAGGTGACCATTTCCGACGGACGTGTCGTGTCGGACAACCCCAACGTCATGTCCTGCGGCTTCCAGCTGCGGACCCGGGAGGAGATCAGCTTCAAAGCCTATGTCGTGAACATGAATGAAGGCGGGATATGCTTTGAAATCACGGATCAGGTGTCGCGGATGGAGGAAGCACGCCTGGGCGATAAGGGATATGTGAAGGGCTGGGAGTTCAGGGGTACGGTGGATCTGTCCGGCCAGCCTGAAGGCGGGTACGGCATCCGGGTGGATGTGACCCTGAATGGCAAGACGGAAACGGTGGTATCCAGCCATGCCTTTGTCTACATCTCCGATTCCCAGGAGGAGGAGCAATCCCAGTACGTGATCAACGACGACGGCCTGTATGCCGCGGGCGTGGACGACTGGAGCGACAAGACTTTCCTGGTAACCAAGGGCTGCGGTATCCCGGTCACCGGCTTCCTGTACCTGGATAGTGCGCAAACGCTGAATTCCATCTCGGTCATCATTGACAATGACGGCCAGGAAGTGACCTTCGAGATCAAGGCGGACAAGCTATCGTGGCAGAAGAACCGCGTGTCCGGTGCGGAAGCGAAGGCCGTGCTGGAGGACGACTTCCGCGCAACCGTCGGGACGAAATACCAGGGCGGCTTTGCGCTGCTGGTGCCCAGTGCGAAGGTGAAAACGCTCACGGACGGCACGCACCGGATGGAAGTAGCCATCAAGCTGAGCAACGAGAATGGGCCGATGGTGGAATCCTTCGCGCTGACGGTCACAACCGTGCAGGACGCGGAGGCGCATCCGGAGTGCCTGACCGTGACAAACCTCAACAGCTTTGTCAAGGATTATATCGAATGACGGACAAGGAGCGATGACCTATGAAACGGAATGGCAAAAGGCTTGTGAGCATCCTGCTGTGCATTGGGCTGCTGGCCTTTCTGACCGGCGCGGCGGCGGAGAAAAAGAGCGCCGCTGCGGTGGCGGAGGAGGCTTCCCCGGCGGTGGAGGCGACGGATGCGGCCGGCAGGGACGATGACGGAGAGCCCGCCCGGAACGAAACCGCCGATTATGAGGAAATGCGGCCCATGTGCGACGCTGTATGCAACGTGATGGACGGCTATGGCATCGGGCTGCATGTGCGCGAGGAGGCATACAATCCGGAAACGGTGGTCATCAGCGGTACCCTGTACGCTGAGGAGGGCCTGGAGCTGGTAGCGGCCACCGTATCGCTGGAGGACGGCAGCACCGCCCAGGGGGAATATTTCCTGCGCTACGGCAGTCCCGCGCCTGCCGAGGGCGAGGGTTCCCAGGAGGCGGTGATGGCTGAGCAGCTGCGGAACGACGGGCTGGAGATCGACTATGCCCGGGCGGGCTTCGCGCTGACGGTGAATCTCTCCCATGCCAGCCTGACCCCCGGCACGCATCAGGTGCGCGTAACCCTGATCCTCTCCAGCAGCGGCGTCCAGAACATGGTCAGCGAGCCGATGACCACGAACGTGACCGTCGCGGAGGATGGCACGTTTGTGGCGGACCTGATGTATCTGCTGACGGGCGTGCCGCGGCTGATGGTGCGCAATGGCGAAGCCAACGATTATGTGCCCACCCTGCAGGCGAACCTGATTGCGCTGGAGTATCTGGATGAAAGCGGGCGGACGGGCGTTTATGACGCGGCGACCCAGGCTGCCCTGCGGGAGCTGTGCGAGCAGAACGACCAGCCCTTCAGCGAGGAAGGCGTTACCGCCGCGCTGGACAAGCTGATCGCATCCGGCTGCGCCACGCCGAAGCAGAAGCTCCCCGACGACTTCCTGGGCAAGGCGCTGGCCTTCATGAACAGCGAGCTGAGCGTGGGCGGGCTGGAGCTTCCTTACTGGGCGCTGATTGCGGCCGTGGCCGGGCTCCTGGTGCTGGTGATCCTGGCGATCCTGATTGTGAAGCTGACCACCCGCAAGCGCCGCGCTGCGGGCATGCAGGCGGCGGTCAGCTTTGAGCACATGGGCAACACCAGCCAGGACGGCAATGCCATGGACAGCATGCCGGAGATCATGGAGCCGCAGCCCAGCATCATCAGCACGGGCGACGAGGAAACCATGGACCTGCAGGACAGCGGCCTGGTCATCCAGGAGGACGGCCCCACCATCGACATGCATGAAACGGTGTGCCATCTCCGCATCCAGATGCACTACAAGGACATGGTCAAGGAAGCGACGGAGGTATTCTCCAATCAGAAGCAGCTGGTCATCGGCGTGGGCGAGGGCGCGAATATCCGTACCAACCCTGCCGACAGAAAGGTATCCCGCATGCACGGCGTGTTTGAGGTGCGCAACGGGAAGCCCTGCTATACGGACCGCTCCAAGAACGGCACGATGGTCAATGGCGCCATGGAGCTGCACAACGATTCGGTGGAGCTGCGGGTTGGCGTTCTGTATCAGCTGGAAATGGGCGAGCATACGGTGCTGTTCAAGGTGGACAGCCAGGATGCATAAGCCAGCGCGCCAGCAGGCTCCGGGCCATCCTGTCCGCCATGCTTCGGGGATGGCCCGGCCCGAAACACGTCCCGGCAGTCAGCCGTAAGATTCATATCGCTGCATCACCCCTGCCCCTGCTTTACCGGATGCGCCTGGCCGTGCATCCGGCGAAGCTGTTTGTGGCGGCTGGGCGTGCTGCACCCGGAGGAGGAACAGGCCGATGAAAAAATTATGCTACGCGCTGCTCACCGTGATGCTCCTTGCTGCTCCGTCAGTATCCCTGGCAGTGACGTCGGGCGAGCTGAGCCTGGTGCAGGAGTACAACAGCAGAAAGACCGTCATATCCGAAACCTATGTGGATCAGGACGGTACGGTGACCGTGGCGGAGGACAAGGGGTATGCCACGGTTCACCATCAGTACGACCGGAGCAACCGCTTTCAGTATACGGAATACCTGGATGCCGAGGGCAACCTGGTGAACAACAGGGAGGGGTATGCCCGCTATCAGGTGACCTACGACGCCTCCAACCGCAAGAACTCCGAGGCCTGGTATGACGCGGAGGGGCAGCTGGTGATCGGCCCCAACGGCTATGCGAAGCGGACGTGGAAGTATTTCTTCCGCCAGAAGATCAGCGAGATCTGGAACTATGGCGCGGATGGGCAGCCGCTTGTGTCGGACACGATTTATGCGCACTATCAGGCGGAATACGTTCAGGTTAAATACACCAGGGTCATGACCCGCGAGGCCTACTACGACGCGGCGGGCGAGCTGTACCTGAACGAGGACGTGGGCTTTGCGGAGCATACGCTTCAATACTCGGGCACCAATGTGACGGAGGAGCGCTATTATGACCAGACCGGCGCGCTGTTCGTCAACCCGAAGGTAGGATACGCCCAGGCGCTGCGCAGCTACAAGGACCGGGCCCTCAAGGAGGAAACCTTCCTGGATGCGGACGGCCATTATATCATGACCCCGGCGGGCTATGCGCGCAAGGTGGTGAGCTACAGCTCGAACTACCTGCAGGTGCCGCTGCGGGAGATGTATTATGACGAGAACGGGGACGCCATCCTGCAGGAGGGCGGCTACTACGGCTGGGGTGAGCTTGTTCCGCTCAACACGAAGAACAGGCGGGTTGTGTACTATGGCGCGGATGGGGAGCGCGGCTATTGCGCCGACGGATATTCCCGCGTGGATACCAACAACAATTCCAGCGGGAGGAATACATCGACCGTGTACTACGACGCGGAGGACAAGCAGATCATCGTTCCCTCGCTGGGCTATTCCGCGGTCAAGAGCACCTATATGAACGGCCGGTACATCACCAATCAGAGCTTCTATGGCCCGGACGGCGAGCTGATCAACAACGCCCAGGGCTATGCCCAGGTGCTGTATACCTACTCCAGCAACAGAACCCTGCTGACCAAGACCTACCTGGACAAGGAGGGAAATTGGGTCAACGGGCCGGAGGGCTATGCGCAGGCGCAGTACACCTACGACAACAAGACGAAAACGGGCGAAATGTACCTGGATGCGGAGGGCAACAACCTGGTCAACTCCCGCGGGTATGCGGGCACATCCTTGACCCTGACCAAGGACGGCAAGACGGAGAGCATCACCTACCTGGGTGAGGACGGCCTGCCGGTGATGCTCGCCAAGGGGTACAGCACGGTGTACTATACCTACAACGAGGTTGGCCGGGTGACCGGCGAGACCTATTTTGACACGGAGGGCGCGCCCTGCCTGTGCGACGGCTTCTATCATCAGATGACCGTGGAGTACGGCGAGGGCGGCAAGAAGCGGAGCGAGAGCTATTTCGGCCTGGAGGGCGAGCCCGTGGTCTGCAAGAGCGGCTACGCATCCGTCCGCTACGAGTATGACAGCCGGGGCAACAACGTGATGACGCTGTACTACGACGTCACCGGCGCATTGACGACCCTGGACAAGGAATACGCCTACACGCGCAAGGAGTATGCGCTCAACGGCCTGTCCTACACCACGACCTATTACGGCATCGACCGCCAGGTCATGTGCGTGTCCGGCGGGTATGCCACCGTCAGGACGCTGCTGGATACCAGGCGCAGGGTGACCGGCGAGGACTACCTGGGCCTTGACGGGGAGCCTGTGATGAACGACAGCGGCTTCTCCTCCATGCGCAAGGAATATGACGAGGCGGGCCGGGTGATCCGTGAAAGCTACACGGACTGCGAGGGCCGGCCGGTGGCGCTGCCCGACGGCTATGCCTCCCTGGAAAAGACCTATGACGCGAGCGGCAACCTGCTCACGGAGGCCTACTTCGACGCGGAGGGCCTGCCGGTGATCTCCGAGCGCAGGCAGTATGCCGCGGTGCAGTACGGCTACGACGAGCAGGGGCATGTGACCCTGACCATCTGGTACGGCGAGGATGGCGAGCCGCTGGTGCGTTCGGGCGGATATTCCCAGCAGCGCTGGGCCTACGATGAAGCTGGCAACTGCGTCTATGAAGCCTACTTTGACGCGCAGGATCAGATGGTGGTGAACGGGCAGACGTACTATGCCGCCGTGCGAAGCGCGTACGACGCGGAGGGCAACCGTGTCAGCCAGCAGTATTACGGCGCGGACGGGCAGCTGGTGCTGCTTCCCGGCGGCTACGCGGGGATTGCCTGGAGCTACGGCAGCGACGGCCGGGCGAACTGGACCAGGTATTACGACGACCAGGGCATGCCGGTTGTGCAGAGCCAGGGCTATGCCGCCATCTACCAGGAATATGACGAAAAGGGCCGGGTGACCCGGGAAATCTGGTATGACGGGCAGGATGAGATCATCCTGCGCAGAGGCGGCTATGCCGTGCTATACAAGGAATACGACGCGTCCGGCAACGTGACGGTGGAGGCGTATTTTGACAGGGACGGCGTTCAGCCGGTGGTATCCAGCACGGACGGCTGCGCCAAAATTGTCCGCGAGTATAATGAAAACAGGCAGGCCACGCGAACGGAATACTACGGCACGGACGGCAGGCTGGCCGCGGTGGCGGACGGCTATGCGGTGCTGCTGCGCAGCTATGACGAGAACAGGAATATCATCCGTGAGGCCTATCTGGATACGGACGGCGCGCCGGTCTGCTCCCTGAAGAACGGCTATGCGGCGGTGGAACGCGCCTATGACGGGGAGAAGCGGGTGATCAGCCAGCGCTTCTACGGCGTGGACGGCGCGCCCCTGCTGCTGGACGACGGCTATGCTGCCGTCAGCTATACCTACGACGGCTACGGCAATGTGGCCAGCACCACCTGGCTGGACGGGGAGGGCAAGCCTGTCATCAACCGGAAGGAGGGCTGCGCCGTCCTGTGCCAGACCTGGAATGAGAGCAAGCAGGTGGTGCAGATCCGCACGCTGGGCCCGGACGGCCAGCCCATGCTGTGCGCCGGCGGCTATGCGGAGCTGACGCGGGAATACAATGCCGAGCGGAAGCTGACCTGCGAGGCCTACTATGGCGTGGACGGGGAGCCTGTCCTCTGCGGGCGCTATGCGTGCGCCGCCATCCGCTATGAGTACAATGAGCTTGGCCGGACCACCCGCACCGCCTGGTATGGGACGGACGGCGGGCTGATGATGATTTCCTCCGGCTATGCGGTGCTGCTGCGGGACTACGACGCGCAGGGCAACGTCATCTACGAGGCCTACCTGGATGGCGGCGAAAACCCCGTCCCGCTCAAGGGGGGCTATGCCGCCCTTCGGCGCCGCTACGATGCGGATAACCGCCTGGTCTGGGAGGGCTACTACGGCGCCGACGATGCGCTCATCGCCGGGCAGGGCGGCTATGCGGCCTACGCGCAGCAGTATGACGAGGCCGGAAATGTGCTGCGCATCGACTACTACGGGGAGGACAATGAGCCTGTCCTGCAGCGCAGCGGCTATGCGGCCATCGCCTGCGTCTACGACGAGGCCGGACGGGCTGTCCGCAGGGACTACTATGGCGTTGACGGCGAACGGATCCTGCTGTCCGCCGGGTACAGCAGCCTGGAGAACGACTATGACGGCAATGGGAATATCATCCGTGAAGCGTATTTCGGCCCGGATGGGCAGCCCATCCTGTGCCAGCAGCGCTACGCTGAGGTCCGCCGGACGTATGACGCGAACCGCCGCGTGACCAGCGAGCGCTACTATGGCGTCGATGGCCAGCCGCTGCTCCTCGACGGGGGCTATGCGGGCATGCTGAAGGAATACGATGCGCAGGGAAATGTGACCGCCGTGTGCTACCTGGACGAGGAGGATCAGCCGGTCATCATCAGCTATGGCTACGCCAGCATGCGCACGGTCTACAATGCCCAGGGCAAGGCGGCGCAGGTGAGCTACTATGACGCGGAGGGCCAGCCGATGCTCTACCAGGACAGCTATGCGTCGGTTCAGTATGGCTACGACGAGCAGGGAAATACAACGGAGACGGCCTACTTCGACGCGGCGGGGCAGCCGGTCATGGTCAGCCGGTATCAGTATGCGGTCCTCCGTAAGGAATACGATGGGGACAAGCATGTGATCCGCGAGGCGTATTACGACACGGAGAACCGGCCTGCGGTCAATAACGCCGGGTATGCCGCCCAGACCTTTGCCTATGACGAGGCCGGGAATGTGACGGAGAACCGTTACTATGGCCCGGACGGTCAGCTGACGATGAACAGCAGCGGCTATGCCATGAGCGTGCAGGCCTACAACGAGGCCCGCCAGGTGATCCGCCGGGAATACTATGACGCGTCCGGAAAGCGCGTGATGCTCAAGGACGGGTACTCCTGCCTGCTTCGCCAGTACAACGGGCAGGGCAAGGTGGTATACGAGGCCTACCTGGACGAGGAGGATCAGCCGGTCATTTCCACCAAGGCCCGGTGCGCGGCGCTGACCCGCGCATGGAACGAGCAGGGGCAGCTGACGCTGGAGGCTTACTTCGATGAGGCGGGTGAGCCGCTGACGCTGGAGGCAGGCTACGCTGCCTACCGCAGGGAGTATGACGAGGCCGGGAATATACGCTGCACCGCATACCTGAACGCGGCGCAGGAGCCGGTGAACATCAAGGACGGCTACGCCTTCCTGCGGCGGGAATACAATGAGGCGGGGCAGGTTGTGCTGGAAAAGTACGAGGATGCGGATGGCGCGCCTGCCCTGTACAGGGATGAATACGCCAGCGTCCGCTACGAGTACGACGAGGCGGGCCAGATGGTGCGTCAGATTTATTACGACGCGCAGGGAGAGGTTGTCAGGACGAGGGAGTAAGCGACGGCGCTCCCCGATGCCTGGGGCCAAGCCAGGCGCAGCCGGTGAAGACGGAACAGGCAAGGCGGTTGATGGTCCCGTGCGGACAGTCAGCCGCCTTGTTTTTGTCTGTCATCGACCCTGCCCTGCGCCCCGTGCAGGCAGGCTTGCGGCGTCCGGGCTGCTGCGAGGGGACGGCAGGCTGAATCAGGGTGTGCATCCGTCAGAGGCTGCCAAGGGCTCCAGCCGGGTTGTCAGCGCTGCGGATTGCAGGGAGGCCGGAGGCTGCATTCCGCCTGGCGGTCATGAGAACAGACGGTTTTCTCCATAGCACATCGTGCCATAGGGAATCAAGGGAGCGTCAGCGGACATGGGGTGGGGCGGCTGCGGGATAAGCTGTCTGTTCATGCGGTGATGGAGGCCGCGCGGAGCTGCGGCGAAGCCACCAGCACACAACAGAAGCCCCCGAAGCCGGGGCAGGAGGCTGAGGACAGCTTCATTGCCCGGGCCCGGGGGAGATGCATGATTCTGGCGCACCCGGAGGGATTCGAACCCACGGCCTACCGCTTGGGAGTGCCAAAAAGCGTTCGCCTTTGAGACCCTTTGACACCCCTGGAGTGCCTTATTTTACTGGATTTCTAACGTTTTTGAGTGTTCGCATTTCCCTC
>JBJEUJ010000201.1:0-2143 GCA_051883775.1 Aristaeellaceae bacterium
GTCTGTCTGCCGACCCACGCCCGGTCGGTCACGGCATACAAAAGCAGGCTTTCTCTGTTAAACTTCATATTCTTCACCATAACTTTTCAAACAGGCCTCCACATCCGCGCACTGCATCAGGGCGCTCATGACGCAGGCCCCTTTGGCCCCCGCCCCGCGCACGGCGGCGATGGTTTCGCCGCTGATCCCGCCGATGGCATAGACCGGGATGGAGACGCTGTCACAAACGGTTTTCAGAAACTCCAGCCCGCGCCCGGGCAGGCCCTTCTTGCAGTCGGTGTCAAAAATATGGCCCGCTGTAATATAGGTGCAGCCCAGCCGCTGAGCTTCCAGCGCATCTTCCGCCGAGTGGCAGGACGCGCCCAGGGTCGTGAAGCGCCCCTTCTGAGCGGCCGTCAGCTCCCGCAGCACCGGCAGGGGGGCATGGAACGCCCCGGCCCCCAACTCGATTGCCGCGTCCGCGAAGGTGTGCAGGATGCAGGGTACATGGCGGTGGGCGCAGATCTGCATGACCTGCCGCGCCAGCGCCTTGTATTCCCCCTCGGACAAATCCTTTTCCCGCAGGATGATCCCCGCGGGGCGGGCGGCGGCGATCTTCTCCACCCGGAGCAGGAAGTCTTCCGCGCAGAGGGCGCGGTTGGTGACGCACAAAATATCAGACATAGAGGTAATCGTTCAGGACGGGCTGCAGGCCTTCTTCCGCGATGTCCTGATACATCGTATCCAGGCTGCGGCCGTCGCTGATCTCAAACTGCTCGTCGCCCTGGGCGCCGTCCGTCTCCTTCCCGGTGTATTTGCTCTCATGGTCGCCGATGCCGGTGGACACACCGGCGGACACCTTGGTGGCGGCGATCTTTACGATGCCGTTGCGGAACCGGGCGCTCTCCCGGGAGGACACCGTGATGCCCACAAAGGGCAGGAAAATACGGTAGGCGCAGAGGATCTGACAGAGCTGCTTTTCGCCCACGTCCAGCGGGTTGATCTTCTCGTTGTTGATGATGGGCCGCAGCCGGGGGCAGGACAGGGACATCTCCGCCTGGGGATACTTCCGCTGCAGATAGTACACATGCAGGGCGCTGGCCAGGGCGTCCTTGCGGAAGTCCGACAGCCCCAGCAGCGCGGAGAACGCCACGCCGCGCATTCCGGCCATCAGCGCCCGCTCCTGAGCGTCGAAGCGGTAGGGCCACACCCGCTTGTGGCCCAGCAGGTGCAGTTGTTCATACTTGACCGTGTCGTAGGTCTCCTGGAACACCGTCACATAGTCCGCGCCGCACTCGTGCAGATAGCGGTACTCGTCGGTGTTGACCGGGTAAATTTCCAGACCCACCATGCGGAAATATTTCCGCGCCAGCTTGCAGGCCTCGCCGATGTAGGTCACGTCGCTCTGGGCGCGGCTCTCGCCGGTCAGGATCAGGATCTCCTCCATGCCGCTGTCGGCGATGACCTTCATCTCGTGCTCGATCTGCTCCGCCGTCAGCTTCATGCGGTTGATGTGGTTGTAGCAGTTGAAGCCGCAGTACACGCAGTAGTTTTCGCAGTAGTTGGCGATGTACAGGGGCGTGAACAGATAGACCGTGTTGCCGAAATGCTTGCCGGTCTCCTGCCGCGCCCGCTGGGCCATTTCCTCCAAAAAGGGCTCCGCCGCGGGAGACAGCAGGGCCTTGAAGTCCTCCACCGAGCACTTCTCATGCTCCAGCGCCGCCCGGACGTCTTTTGCGGTATAGCGGGAGGGGTCGTAGGAGTTCATGTGCCCCATGACGTGTTCGCACACGTCGGACTGGATCTGCTCCATGCCGGGCAGGTATTCCATGTGGTTTTTCCGGGAAGACGGGTCGGTCTCCAGGCGGTGCTTTTTCTCCAGCGCCGCCGGCGACAGGTACTCCGAATCCACAAAAAACTGATTTTCCATTCTGTTCACCCTTTAATCATGCAGGAATCCGGTCAGCGGGTCGGAGGCGGAAGCGCCCCGGGTCAGCACCCGGCCCAGACCGGACAGGTAGGCCTTGCGCCCGGCCTCGATGGCCTGACGGAAGGCGGAGGCCATCAGGGTCAGGTCCCCGGCGGTGGCCAGGGCGGTGTTGGCCATGATGGCGGCGGCGCCCATCTCCATGGCCTCGCAGGCCTGGGAGGGACGGCCGATGCC
>JBJEUJ010000202.1:0-2142 GCA_051883775.1 Aristaeellaceae bacterium
CCATGTAGCCCACGTCCTCCAGGATGGCCAGGAGGAAGAACAGCACCAGCATCTGCGGCACGAAGCCGATGACCGCGCCCACGCCCGCGATGATGCCGTCACAGATCAGCCCGGTGAGCCACTCCGCCGTGCCGACGCCCTCCAGCAGGCCCCGCACGGGCTCCTGTATCCATTCGCCCACGAACACGTCGTTGGTGAAGTCGGTGACGAGGGTGCCGATGGTGGTGACGGAGATGTAGTACACAAACCACATCACCACCGCGAAGATGGGCAGCGCCAGCCACCGGTTGGTGACGATGCGGTCGATCCTGTCGGAGGTGGTCAGGCTGCCCCGGGGCTTGCCCTTGCGCACACAGGAGGACACCAGCTGGTTGATGTAGGCGTAGCGCTGGTTGGTGATGATGGACTCCGCGTCGTCGTCCATCTCCTTCTCGCACTCGGCAATCACCTGCTCGATGGCGTCCCGGATGCCCTGGGGCAGGCTCAGCTCCGCCACAACCTTCTCATCCCGCTCGAAGAGCTTGATGGCATACCACCGGGACAGATGCTCCGGCACGATGGCGCCCTCATGAACGCTGCCGTCGGCGTGATGATGATGCACGCTCTCCTGGCCGTCCCGATGGGTGATCAGATCCTCAATGTGGGCCAGGGCATGCTCCACGCTCCCGGCGAACACATGGGGCAGCGTCGCCCGGGCTCCGGCCTTGGCCAGAGCAGCCGCCCTGGCCGCCACCTGCCGGGAGCCCTCGCCCTTGAGGGCGGAGGTTTCCACCACCTCGCAGTGCAGGGCGTCGCCCAGCTTCTTCAGGTCGATCCTGTCGCCGTTTTTGCGGGTCAGGTCGATCATGTTCAGCGCGATGATCATGGGGATGCCCAGCTCCGCCAGCTGGGTGGTCAGGTACAGGTTGCGCTCGATGTTGGTGGCGTCTACAATGTTGAGGATGGCGTCGGGCTTCTCATTCACCAGATAGCTGCGGGCCACCACCTCCTCCAGGGTGTAGGGGGACAGGCTGTAAATGCCCGGCAGATCCTGGATGATCACGTCCTCCTCGCCCCGGAGCCTGCCCTCCTTCTTCTCCACCGTCACGCCGGGCCAGTTGCCCACGTACTGGTTGGAGCCGGTCAGGTCATTGAACATGGTGGTTTTGCCGCAGTTGGGATTGCCCGCCAGTGCGATCCTGATGGCCATGGGTTCTCTCTCCTTCTATCATGCATTCCGGAGGTTAGCAAGCGCTAACCCCGGGCCTTGAAAAAAGCGCCGCTCCGCCAGGCGGAGGCTGTGCGCTTACTGAACCTCGATCAGCTCCGCGTCGCCCTTGCGCAGGGACAGCTCGTACCCGCGCACGGTCAGCTCCAGCGGATCGCCCAGAGGGGCCACCTTGCGCACGTACACCTCGGTGCCCCGGGTCAGCCCCATGTCCATGATGCGCCGCTTCAGCGCGCCCTCGCCGTGCAGCCGGAGGATCACCGCCGTTTCCCCGACCTTGACGTCCCTCAGCGTTTTCATTGCCTGCCTCGCCTTCCTTTCCCTTTTCTGCCTTGTCCGCTCAGACCATGATGCGCATGGCCATCGTCTTGTCCAGGGCGATGCGGCTGTCCTTCACCGAGAGGATCAGGTTGCCGCCCAGCTCGCTGACCACGCGAACCTCCTCGCCCACCACGAAGCCCAGCTCCGCCAGGTGCTGACGAACCTCGTCCCGCCCGGTGATCTTCCGGATGCGGCCCGCCTCGCCTACGCCGACCATTGTCAGAGGCATCATGCAGTCCTCCTTCTGTTAGCCAAGACTAACATACGAGTTAAAAATCATGGTTAGGTGCGATTAACCATCCGACCGGTTGGAAGTTTAACACATCTAACCATAGCTGTCAAGGGCTTTTTGGGGGTGTTCCGGGAAAAGTTTTGGGGAAGTGGAGAAGGGCCTTGCCCGTTGCATGTGAGTTGGCGGGCATTGTGCCATTGCAGCCGGGGTTGTACCAGCAGAACAGACAGGATACAGTTTCAGCTGCCTGGCATGGCCGGAGGGGCTGAGGCAGCCTCCGTCGGCCTCCGCAGGAGGTCGCCGCCTCTCACCCCCACGGCGGAGCGTGCAACCCCACGCGAAGCGGGGCGACCGTAGGGGAGCCCCGCCCGAGCTCAACCAA
>JBJEUJ010000203.1:0-8104 GCA_051883775.1 Aristaeellaceae bacterium
CGTGGACGGCGTGATCCTCACCAAGCTGGACGGCGACACCCGCGGCGGCGCGGCCCTGTCCGTGCGCGCGGTGACGGGCAAGCCCATCAAGTTCAGCGGCATCGGCGAGAAGCTCACCGACATCGAGCCCTTCCACCCCGACCGCATGGCCAGCCGCATCCTGGGCATGGGCGACGTGCTGACCCTCATCGACAAGGCCAGCGAGGCCTTCGACGAGCATGACGTGGACAAGCTGGCCCGCAAGGCCCGCACCGCCGACCTGACCCTGGAGGACTTCCTGGAGCAGATGCAGTCCATGAAGAAGATCGGCCTGAAATCCATGATCGAGATGCTGCCCGGCATGTCCGGCAAGGACATCGACGTGGACGAGAACGCCATGAAGAAGCCCGAGGCCATCATCCGCTCCATGACCCCCAGGGAGCGGCGCAACCCCGGCATCCTCAACGCCAGCCGCCGCAAGCGCATCGCCGCAGGCTCCGGCACCACGGTGCAGGATGTGAACCAGCTGATCCGCCAGTTTGAGCAGAGCAAGCAGCTGATGAAGCAGATGACCCAGATGAAGGGCGGCAAGGGCGCCCGGATGCGCAAGATGCTCGGCGGCATGCGCTGAGCAAGCACCAATTCACGCGTGGTATCATATAACAAGATTATATGATTTCCATATAGATCAATACTTTGAGGAGGAAATTCCAATGTCCGTCAAGATTCGCCTGAAGAGAATGGGTATGAAGAAGAAGCCTTTCTACCGTGTCGTCGTCGCTGACGTCCAGAGCCCCCGCGACGGCCGCTTCATCGAGGAGATCGGCTACTACAATCCCATGACCGCTCCCGCTGAGATCAATGTGAACGGCGAGCGCGCCAAGTACTGGCTGGGCGTGGGTGCGCAGCCCACCGACACCGTGCGTGCCCTGCTGAAGAAGACCGGCGTCATCGAGGAGAAGTAATCCCGGGAGACGGGGAGGTCAACGGCGCATCGGCCCGGTGCCGGTGCGCAGAAAGGAAGTCTCCATGCAAGAATTACTCACCTTTGTGGCGCAGTCCCTGGTGGATCACCCCGAGCAGGTGACGGTGACTGAAACCGAGGGCCCCGAGGCCATCATCCTGGAGCTGAACGTGGCCGAGGAGGATATGGGCAAGGTCATCGGCAAGCAGGGCCGCATCGCCAAGGCCATCCGCGCGGTGGTCAAGGCTGCCACGGCCAAGGACAGCAAGCCTGTGTTCGTGGAAATCCAGTAAAGCACAATCCCGCGGGAACAGCATATGTTCCCGCTTTTGTTATCGAGGAGACAAGCATGACCCAATACCTGATGATCGGCGAGGTGCTTCGCCCCCAGGGCGTGAAGGGCGAGGCGAAGGTTCGCCCCTACGCCGCCAACCATGACGACTTCCGCCACTGGAAAACCCTGTACCTCAAGGACGGGGAGCAGTATACCCCCGTGAGCAGCCAGTGCGTCCGCGTCCATGACGGGTTCGCGTATCTGCTCCTGGAGGGCTGCGCCACGCCGGAGGATGTGGAGAAGCTCCGGGGCAGGCAGCTGTACATTGACCGCGCCCATGCCAATCCCCTGGAGGAGGGCGAGGTCTACATCAGCGACCTGATCGGCTGCGAGGCGGTGGACGAAACCGGCAGCGTCGTCGGCACACTGACGGACGTGCTGCAGCATGGCCCGGTGGATGTGTACGTGTTCCGCACGCCCCGGGGCGGCATGATGGCTCCCGCACTGAAGGCCGCCTTCCCGGCGGTGGACGTGGCGGCGCGGCGCATCACGGTGGATGCCGCCCGTCTGGCGGAGATCGCCGTCTATGACAAGGACAACGGGTGACGAGGCATGAAGATCACCATCCTGACCATCTTCCCGGAAATGTTCGGCAGCGTGCTGAACAGCAGCATCCTGGGCCGGGCCCGGGAGCAGGGGCTGATTGACGTGCAGTGCGTGGACATCCGCCCCTTCTCCGACCGCAAGCACAAGAATACCGACGACTATCCCTTCGGCGGCGGCGCGGGCATGGTGATGCTGGCCCAGCCCATCATGGACGCCATGGCCCATGTGACGGGGGAGAATTTTCGCGGGCGGCGGATCTATATGGGCCCCCGCGGCGCCGCGCTGACCACCGCCAAAGCCCGGGAGCTGGCCCGGGAGGAGGAGCTGGTGCTGCTCTGCGGCCACTACGAGGGCGTGGATCAGCGGGCGCTGGATACGTGCATTGACGAGGAGATCAGCATCGGGGACTACATCCTCACGGGGGGCGAGCTGGCCGCCATGGTGCTGACGGACTGCGTGGCGCGATTCATCCCCGGGGTGCTGGGCAGCGCGGAAAGCCCGGAGGAGGAGTCCTTCTCCGACGGGCTCCTGGAGTATCCCCAGTACACCCGGCCCAGGGAGCTGAACGGCATGGAGGTGCCGGAGGTGCTGCTCTCCGGCGACCATGCGAGGATCCGCGCATGGCGGAGGCAGGAATCCCTCAGGGCCACCAAGCGCTTCCGCCCGGATCTGCTGGAGAAGGCCAACCTGACCGAGAAGGAAAAGCGACTGCTGGAGGAATTGTGACATGTTTTTGCGCAAGCTGACGGTGATCGTGGTGCCGCTGGCGCTGGCATGGGCGCTGTGCGTGCTGTTCCCGCTGCTGGGGGGGCTGGGCTTCTGGAGCAATGTGCTCAAAGGCCTGCTGCTGGGGGCGGGGCTGGCGCTGCTGCTGCCGCTCAGCGGCGCGGGCCGGAAGAAGGAGCCCTTCGCGGGGCTGTTGTGGGCGCCTGCGCTGCTGCTGACGCTGACGGTGGGGTACCAGTACCTGCACAGCACCGGCGTGCTCTCCGTGCCCATGCTGAACATCCTGGCCACCACGGATGGTCAGGTGGTGCTGGTGGAGTGCGTGCTGGTGGGGTATATGGCCCTGCAGAGCCTGCGCACGCGGAAGTAATCATTGTAACAACCGGCGGAATATGGCAGGAAACCTCCCTGATCCATGCGTTGTATGATACAGCATGGCACAGGGAGGTTTTTGCCAATGAAGAAGCTGATGGTGCTGGTCGTCTGTCTGCTGCTGGGTGTGTCTGCCGCATGGGCGGAGGGCCCGCTGCCGGAGGAGCTGCTGCTCCCGGGGCAGGATCGGGTGACCCTGGCGGAGGCGGTGGGCATGGCCTTCGGGCTGATGGAGCCGCTGCCGGGGGCGCAGATCAGCCGGGCCAACCTGGTGCGCCTGACGGACAACACCCACGCCTGGGTGGTCACCGTCCATGAGCGGGGCGGGGAGAGCCTGCGGGCCTGGACGTACACCTTCTCGGCGGACGACGGGGAGCTGCTCTGGCAGGAAGCGTCGCCCCAGGGGGATTTCCCGCTGACCCTGCAGGCCTGGACGGCAGCCCGGGGCCCGGCAACCCGCTGGACGGACGAGCAGCGGACGCTCTTTGACCGGCTGTATGCCGCGGCGGGGGAGGCCGCGCTGTCCCCCGACGGGCAGGTTTCCCAGCAGGAAGCCTGCGAAATCGCGCTGGCGGCGGTGGGCATGGCGGATGACAGCGATTATCAGCTGGCCTGCAGTCTCTCCGGCGGCAAGTGGCAGATCATCCTGGTGCAGGAGGGCGTGGCCATCTGGCAGGTGACCATTGATGCTGCCGACGGCCAGGTGACGCTGATCGCCCCCGGCGGCACGGGCAACGGCTGAGCGGATGCGCCCGGTATCCACACCCGCACTCCTTCCGGTGGAGGGACGCGGGCCTTTTCGCATATTCCGCATGGGCCAATCAGCCGGAGCACGCAGCCATCCGCTGCGCAAGGGGCGGCACCCGGCCTGCCCGGCAGCGGCATTCCGGCACGAACGGGCAAAGCCGCCCGCAGCCCGATGACAAAAAAACCGCCCGCGTCCCTCATGATGAAGGAGTGCGGGCGGCTGCATTTACAGGCTTTTCAGCATGTCGATCATCTCGGCAAAGGTGCCGCGCTCGCCCTGCCAGGGATGCTCCCTGCTGGGCAGCAGGCAGTCCGTCACCAGGAAGCAGCGCATGCCCAGGGAGGACGCGGCGGCCATGTCCTCGTTCTCGTCATTGCCAATCATCAGGCAGTCGGCGGGGGCCACGTTCAGGCGGCGGCACACGTCGGTGTAGTAGGCCGGGTTCGGCTTGCAGTACACGTCCGAAGCGTAGTGGGTCACCAGGTCGAAGTCCTCCGGCGCAAGGCCGATCCAGCTCAGCCGTGTGGCCTGCCCCTCCGCGGGGAAGAGCGGGTTGGTGGCCAGGGCGACCTTCTCCCCGTGCAGACGGGCCTGCCGCACCGCTTCCCGGGCCAGTGGATTCGCCCCCGTGGCGCTGCGGGCCTTGTGGAAGCCCTCCGAGTAAAAGCGGTCGCACACCGGTTCGATGGTTTCACGGGGCATGCCCGTCCGGGCGGTGAAGGTCTCCCAGAAGGCCTCCCGGTTCAGCCTGGAGCCGTCGTTGAGCACCATGGCCTTGGTGCCGGCCCAGACGGCGCTGATGAGCGCGTCGGGCTTCAGCCCAAGGGGCGCGACCTCCGCTGCCAGCGCGCCGAAGTACGCCCGGGTGAACACCTCCGTGTCCATGGGCAGGAGCGTGCCGTCCAGGTCGAAGAGGATGGCCTTCACCGCAGCACCTCCCCGGGCACATGGGGCGTTACGCTCAGCCCAACGCCCAGTCCGCCGGGCCCCACATGGCAGCTCACGCCCAGGGACAGCGGGTCGCACAGAACCGGCATGCCGGGGAAGGCCGCCTCAATCTGCGCAACCCAGCGGGCGGTTTCCTCCGCGCCTGCGGAGGTGGCGGCCAGCAGGTGCACCTCGCCCCGGGCCTGCGCGTCCTTGAAGCGGATGGTCAGGTCGCTGCGGATAGCCTCCAGCATGGCCTCTCTGGCCCGGGCCATGCCCCGGCATTTCTTGAAGCTGTCCAGCTTGCCGGTGGCCAGCTTCAGCACGGGCTTGATGTGCAACAGCGTCCCCACGGCGGCCACCGTGGGCGTGATGCGCCCGCCCTTCTTCAGATAGTCGAGGGTCTCCACAGCGATGTAGACCACGAAGTCGTCCTTGCAGGCCTCCAGGGCAGCCTGAATCTGCGGTGCGGTACAGCCCCTGTGCATCAGCTCGATGGCGTCCAGCACCGAGCGGTGCTGGGGCGTGGCGATCCGGCCATTGTCCACCACAAAGACCTTCCCGGCGTAGGGCTCCTCCCGGGCCAGCATCACGGCAGTCTGGCAGGAGCCGCTCAGCCCGCTGCTCAGAGGAATGTACACCACCTGGTCGAAGTCCATGAGCGCCGCGTCCCAGAAGGCCGTCACGTCCCCCGGCGCGGGCTGGGAGGTGCCAATGTCCGCCCCTTCCCTCTGCCGGGCGAAAAAAGCCTCCCGGCTCAGCGTCACATTTTCCAGATAGGTCTGTCCGTCCACCATAAAGGGCATGGGCAGAACCCGCACGCCCAGGGCCTGCGCAGCCTCGGGAGATATGCTGCTGTGGCTGTCGGTCAGAATGCCAAGCGGTTGTTTCATACGCCCTCCTCGACCATACCGTCCTTGATTTGTCAACCTTATTTTAGCATTTCGGGGGGCGCAATTCAAGGCTTTGACCGTTGATGTTCGGTTGAACCTTTGTTCCCCTTTTGGGGAACAGGACGGTCAAACGTAGCTTTCGTCCTGCCCGAAGAGGGGGACGAACTCCGCCGAGGCCGCAGCCTTCTCCTGTACGAAGCCCGGCAGGCCCAGGGCGAGCATGTGGTCGCGGACGCGGTGGTACTCCCTGGGGGTGATGGGACGGTCCAGGCCCTTGATGGCTACGTTGTTGCAGGGAATGTACTGGCGCATCAGGCTCACGGGGACGCTTGCGGGGAGGCTGTCGTGAACCCAGTCCAGCAGGGCGATGGACTCGCTGGTCAGCCCGGGGAGGATCAGGTGACGGATGAGGGTGCCCCGGGTCATGATGCCGTCCTCGTTGTAGCGGGGCAGGCCGGTCTGGCGTACCATCTCAGTGATGGCCGCGCTGGTCACTGTGAAGTAGTCCCCGGCCCTGGCGCACAGGCGGCCCATGGCCTCGCTGCGGTGCTTGAGGTCGGGCAGGTACACGTCGATGACGCCCTCCAGCAGGCGCAGGGTCTCCACCGTCTCGTACCCGGAGGTGTTCCACACCAGGGGCAGGGGCGGGCGGTAGAGGGACAGGGCCTCCAGGATAGGGCGGACATAGGGCGTGGCGGTGATGAAGCTGATGCTCTGCATGCCCATGTCCGTCAGGCGGCGGAGGCTGTCGGCCAGCTGGGGCACGGTCATGGGGCGGCCCAGGTTGCGGTGGCTGATGTCCGCGTTCTGGCAATAGGCGCAGCGCAGCGTGCAGCCGCTGAAGAACACCGCCCCCGTTCCCCGGGTGCCGCTGATGGGCGGCTCCTCCCACAGATGGGGGGCCACCCGGGCAATCAGCATGCCCTCGGGCAGGCCGCAGAAGCCCCGGCCGGTATGCTCGTCCCGCAGGGCATGGCACTGCCGGGGACAAAGGGTGCAGGTCATCATACGCAATCGCTCCTTGCAGGTGAGGTGTGGCAGCGCTATTGTAGCATACCCCGCCGCCCCCGGCAAGGCAGAAAACTTCCGCAAACGCAGGAAAACGCTTGTATTTCCGGGCCGGATGTGGTATACTCATGCAGTCTGGACGGATTGCGCCCCGGGCGCGGCCGGCCAGCGCAGCTGAAACATGCATTGCCGTTGATGAAAGAAGGGTTAAGCGTCGAAGAGTGGACATGGCCTCGCCGCAGGGGCAGAAGCAGGCAGGGCAGACCTATGCCCGGAGCCTGGCGTGCCGTGCTGTGCAGGCTGATGTTGGCCACTCTTTTCTGTTGCCCTGATGGAAAAATCAGCTAAATCATGGCAGAAAAGGGGTGAACGCCGTCCATGCCGAAAGCGGAACTGACCACCGTTGTCACGCCCAGGTGCCAGGCCCTGGCCGACCAAATGAACCTGGAGCTGGTGGACGTAAGCCTGGACAAGGAGGGCGCTGGCAAGTACCTGCGCATTTATATCGACAAGCCCGAGGGCATCTCCCTGGACGACTGCGAGCGGTATCACCGGGCCATCCAGCCCCAGCTGGAGCAGTATGATTACGACTTCCTGGAGGTTTCCTCCCCGGGCGTGGACAGGCCCCTGAAGAAGGACAGGGACTTTGAGCGGGCCATCGGCAGCGAGGTGGAGGTGCATCTGTTCCGGCAGATGGACGGCGCCAAGACGCTGCAGGGCGTCCTGGCCGACTTCAGCAAGGATGAAATCGTGCTGGACTGCGCGGGGGAGGAAAAGCGCATCCTGCGCAAGGCCTGCGCGCTGGTCAGGCCCGTGGTGGACATGGAGGGCGTGGAGAGCGTCGACCTGTCGGAATAAGCCCCGTTTTCCCCGGCATGCGGGATGACAGGGTATGCATACAATATCTCTCGGAAGGCGGAAAGAAAGAACATGGCTAAATCGGAAGTTATTGAAGCGATCAAGCTCCTGGCCAAGGAGAAGGAAATCAGCGAGGAGATGCTTTTCTCCACCATTGAGGAGGCGCTGAAGGCGGCCTACCGCAAGAACCTGCCCAAGGGCGTGCCGGTGCCCAACAACCTGGCGGTGACCGTCAGCCGCACCGACGGCGTGGCCCACGTCTACGCCCGGAAGCTGATCGTCCCCGAGGTGGAGGAGCCCGGCAACCAGATCACCCTGGAGGACGCCCAGGCCATCCGCCCCAGTTACCAGATGGGCGACATTGCCGAGGTGGACGTGACCCCCAAGGGCTTCCTGCGCGTGGCGGCCCAGACGGCCAAGCAGGTGATCATGCAGCGCATCCGCGAGGCGGAGCGGGGCAAGATCTACGACGAGTATATCGAGAAGGAAAGCGAGATCCTCACCGCCATCGTGCAGCGGGTGGAGCCCAAGGCCGTGTATGTGGAGCTGGGCCGCACCGAGGGCGTGCTGGAGCAGAGCGAGATGATCCCCGGCGAGGTGCTGCATGACGACGACCACATCAAGGTCTACGTCCTGGAGGTGCACCGCTCCGGCCCGGTGGGCCCCCGCGGGCCCCAGGTGCGGGTCAGCCGCATCCATCCCAACCTGGTCAAGCGCCTGTTTGAGATGGAGGTGCCGGAAATCGCCGC
>JBJEUJ010000203.1:8204-11082 GCA_051883775.1 Aristaeellaceae bacterium
GTGGCGGAGAACGAGAAGGCCTGCCGCGTGGTGGTGCCGGACAACCAGCTGTCCCTGGCCATCGGCAAGGAGGGCCAAAACGCCCGCCTGGCCGCCAAGCTGACCGGCTGGAAGATCGACATCAAGTCCCAGTCCCAGGCGGTGGAGATGACCGACATGGTGGACGAGGCCATGGAGCCCGTGGACGACGGGCTGGACCTGTTCCCGGCGGACCTGCCTGCCGACGAGGACGATACCCTGTAAGCAGGATGCGGATAGCGGGAGGAAGCAGAGCGGAATGAAGCCGAAGAAGATCCCCATGCGCATGTGCGTGGGCTGCCGGGAGATGAAGCCCAAGAAGGAGCTGATCCGGGTGGTGCGCTCGCCCGAGGGCGTGGTCTCCATGGATCCGGTGGGCAAGAAGCCCGGCCGGGGCGCCTATGTCTGCCGGAGCGAGGCGTGCCTGAAGCGGGCCATCAAGCAGAAGCAGCTGGAGCGGCAGCTGGAGACGGCCCTGACCCCGGAGGTGGCCGACGCCCTGGCCAAGGCGCTGGCGGAGCTTCCGCCCCAGACGGAGGCGACGTAAGCGTTGGATGAAGGCAAGCTCCGGGGCCTGATGGGCCTGTGCGTGCGGGCCCGGCAGGCGGTGTTCGGCGAGGACGGCTGCCTCAAGGCCATCCGCCAGGGACAATGCGGCGTGCTGCTGCTGGATGGCGGAGCCTCCCGGGCCACCCGGGACAAATACCACAGCGCCTGCATGCACGCGGGCGTTCCTCTGGGCGTTTTGCCCGAGGGCCTGCTCCATGAGGCCACAGGCCGTCCGGGCGTGGCCATGGCCGTCAGTCCCGGCGGACTGGCGGAACAGATCAAGCGGATTCTTCCGGCTTCATCGCCGGATCAACCAATGAAATCGGCAAATAAATGCGGGGGTGCAAGCGTCGAATGACGAAAGTGAAACTGAAGGATGCCACCAAGGAACTGGCCCAGGACGCCGCGAAGGTGCTGGGCGACGCCACCCGGGTGCGCAAGAGCGCCGACGCGCTGGTCAGGAGCCTGCGCGAGGTGCGTGACGGCTTTGTCCGCAAGCAGGAGGAGCAGGCTGCCAAGCTCCGCCGTGAGGAGCAGCAGAAGGTCATCAGCTCCCATTCGAAGGCCTTCACCATGCTGGATGAGGAGGAGAAGGCTCAGGTAGCCGCGGCCCAGGCCGCCGAGGCACAGCAGAAGGCCAAGGCCGAGGAAGCCGCCGCGCCCGCCGCTGCCGCGCCTGCGCCCCAGAAGCCTGCCGAGAAGCCGGCCCCGGCGCCCAAGGCCGAGCCTGCGCCCGTGGTGAAGGAAGCGCCCAAGCCCGCCGAGGTCAAGGCTGAGCCTGTGCCCGCCCCCAAGGAGGCGCCCAAGCCCGCCGAGCCCAAGCCCGAACCCAAGCCCGAGCCCAAGGCCGAGCCTGCGCCCGTGGCGAAGGAAGCGCCCAAGCCTGCCGAGCCCAAGGCCGAGATCGCCGAGAAGCCTGCGGAGAAGAAGCCTGCCATCGGGCAGATCATCAGCCGCCCCGGCCAGCAGACGCCGCCGCCCAAGCCCGTGGGCCTTGCGCCCAACGTGATCCGTCCGCCCCGGCCTGCCCAGCCGTCTCAGCCCGGCCAGCCCGGCGCGCGGCCTGCCGGCCCCTACGGCCGTCCCGCCAATCCCCAGGGCCCCTATGGCCGCCCCGCAAACCCGCAGGGCCCCTACGGCCGTCCTGCCAATCCCCAGGGCCCCTATGGCCGCCCCGCGAACCCGCAGGGCCCCTACGGCCGTCCTGCCAATCCCCAGGGTCAGGGCTTTGCCCGTCCTGCCAATGGGCAGGGCGCGGGCCAGGCTGCCCGTCCCCAGGGCAATTTCGCGCCCCGTCCCCAGGGCGGCGCGGGCTTCGGCCAGCGTCCCGCCGGCGGCGCGCCCCGGCCCCAGGGCGGCGCAGGCCGTCCCATGGCCCGCAGCAAGGGCCCGGAGCTGGTGCCCACGGTGGAGAAGGAGCGCGTCTCCAATTACGATCCCAACAAGAAGAATTACGTCCGTCAGCATGACCCGGAGCGCGTCACCCGCAACCGCAAGCAGATG
This sequence comes from Aristaeellaceae bacterium, assembly GCA_051883775.1. Classification (GTDB taxonomy): domain Bacteria; phylum Bacillota; class Clostridia; order Christensenellales; family Aristaeellaceae; genus UBA11524. Next base: position 10,275 of record JBJEUJ010000203.1, read on the forward strand.
GCCAAGAGCAGCTTCAACGGCTATGACGACGACGTGATCCGCGGCGGCAAGCGCAGCCGCATCAAGAAGCCCTCCGCGCAGCAGATGATGGCCCCCATCAAGATCGAGACCGCCTACATGGCGGGCGACACCATCGTCGTGCGCGACCTGTGCGAGAAGATCGGCAAGCCCTCGGGCGAAATCATCAAGAAGCTGTTCCTGCTGGGCAACATGGCCACCATCAACAGCGAGATTGACTTTGACACCGCGCAGCTGGTCTGCTCGGACTTCGACATCACCCTGGAGCGCAAGCCGGAGCAGACCGCCGAGGACGCGCTGGTGGCCGAGAACTTCGAGGATACCGAGGAGCACCTGGAGGTTCGTCCGCCGGTGGTGACCATCATGGGCCACGTCGACCACGGCAAGACCAGCCTGCTGGACTACATCCGCAACAGCCATGTGACCAAGGGCGAGGCCGGCGGCATCACCCAGCACATCGGCGCCTACACCGTGGATGTGGAGGATCGCCGCATCACCTTCCTGGATACCCCCGGCCATGAGGCCTTCACCGCCATGCGCGCCCGCGGCACGCAGGCTACGGACATCGCCGTGCTGGTGGTTGCCGCCGACGACTCCGTCATGCCCCAGACCGTGGAGTCCATCAACCACGCCAAGGCTGCCGAGGTGCCCATCATCGTGGCCATCAACAAGATGGATAAGCCCGAGGCCAACCCCGAGCGCGTCAAGCAGGACCTGACCAACTACGGCATTGTGTGCGAGGAGTGGGGCGGCGATACCATCATGGTGCCCGTGTCCGCCCTGACCGGCG
>JBJEUJ010000204.1:0-2126 GCA_051883775.1 Aristaeellaceae bacterium
TACTGGCTGCGCACGGTGTGGCCGGGGCCCTTGGGGGCCGCCATGAACACGTCCACGCCCGCCGGAGGCACGATCTGCTTGTAGCGGATGTTGAAGCCGTGGGCGAAGGCGATGGCCTTGCCCTCGGTCAGGTAGGGGGCGATGTCCTGACGGTACATGTCCGCCTGCTTCTCGTCGTTGATGAGGATCATGATGATGTCGGCGCGCTTGGTGGCTTCCGGCACGGTCAGCACCTCAAAGCCGTCCTTCTCCGCCACGGGCCAGCTCTTGCCGCCCTTGCGCAGGCCCACGATCACGTCCACTCCGGAATCCCGCAGGTTCAGCGCGTGGGCATGGCCCTGGGAGCCGTAGCCGATGACGGCCACGGTCTTGCCGGTGAGCTTGTTCAGGTCACAATCCTTCTCATAGTACATTTTTGCCATAGTCGTATTCCCCTTTCACTTTCGTCTGTTCATCAATGGTAAATTGTCCGCGCTCCAGTGCGACCATGCCGGTGCGCACCAGCTCGAGGATTCCAAACTCCTTGAGGAGGTTTTGGATGGCTTCAGCCTTGCTCTCATCGCCAATGACAGCAAGGGTCAGGGAGGAGACAGACACGTCGATGATGCTGGCGCGGAAGATGTTGGCGATCTGGATGACCTCGTTGCGGGTCTCGCTGGTGTTGGCCATGACCTTGATCAGCACAAGCTCCCGGCGGATGGCGTGGCTGGGGTTGAGCGCCTTGACGGAGTGCACGCAGATCAGCTTGCGCAGCTGGCTGGAGATCAGGTGGGTCTGCGTCTCCGTGGCGAGGATTTCAATGGTGATGCGGGACACCTTGGGGTCGTCGGTGGTGCCCACGGCCAGGGACTCGATATTGTAGCCCTTGCCGGAGAACAGGCGCACCACGCGGGACAGCACGCCGGCCTCGTTGTCCACCAGGACGGCCAGGGTCTGACGGTTGATTTCGTTCATATCAAGCATTCTCCTATCGAATCATTGCAGGGCTGCGGAGGCTTCGCCTCGTTTCGACTAACGAATATGATGAGCTTGCGGGATTCCGGGAAGCGATGCAGCGTCGGACGGGATGGGGCGCGGCGATCAAGCCGAACGTCGGTCAAGGTCGGCGGAGAAAAGGGGCGAAGCCCCCGGCGATTTTTGCGCGATTTCGTCAGAAATCGCTTCCTTACACGAGCGAACGGCCGGGAGGCTGGCGCAGCCAGCCGACCAGTGAGCGAGTGCCATCCTCGTCAAAGCGGCGAAGCCGCTTTGACGACTGGCTTAGTCCAGCATGAACTGCGTGATGTGGCTGCCGCCGCCCACCATCGGGCGAACCTTCTCGTCAATGTCAATCACACAGTCGATCACGTAGCCCCGATGGCTTGCCAGGGCCTCGGTCAGCGCCGCCTCCAGCTCCTCCACCGTGGAGACCCGCTTGCCGCCCAGGTCGTAGGCCTCTGCCAGCTTCACAAAGTCCGGCGCGCGGTCCAGCGTGGTCTGGGAGTAATGCTCCTTGTAGATCAGCGTCTGCCACTGGCGTACCATGCCCAGGGTGCCGTTGTTGAACAGCACGGTGATGATGGGCAGGTTGTAGGCCTGCTCGGTGGCCAGCTCGTTGCAGTTCATGCGGAAGGAGCCGTCGCCGGTCACGTGCAGCACGCACTTGTCCGGATGCGCCACCTGCGCGCCGATGGCCGCGCCCAGGCCGAAGCCCATGGTGCCGAAGCCGCCGGAGGTCAGCAGCTGGCCCGGATAGTCGAAGTGGAAGTGCTGGATGGCCCACATCTGATGCTGGCCCACGTCGGTGGCGACGATGGTGTCCTGGGGCAGGATCCGCGCGATGCTGGTCAGCACCTGGGCGGGGGTCAGGCGGTCGTCCGCCTCGTCGTACTCCGTCTCCGTCTTGAAGGAGAACACGTAGTCCTTCCATTCGTCGTGGTGCAGCTGGCCCACCCGCTCCAGCAGCAGCTCCAGCACCCGCCGGGCGTCGCCGATGATGTGGTGGTCGGTCTGCACGTTCTTGTTGATTTCGCTGCGGTCAATGTCGATCTGCACGATCTTCGCATTCTGGGCGAAGGTGGCGGGCTTCAGGGCCACGCGGTCGGAGAAGCGGCAGCCCACGGCGATGAGCAGGTCGCAGGCGTCCA
>JBJEUJ010000205.1:0-10984 GCA_051883775.1 Aristaeellaceae bacterium
TTCCACCACCGCCACGGTCAAGGGCGGCTGGCTGAGGCTGAGGGCGCAGCCCTCCTTTGACGCAACGACCATCACCAGCTATTACACCGGCACGGTGGTGACGGTGCTGGGTTCCAGCGGCAAATGGTTTCAGGTCACCACGCCGGACGGCCGCTCCGGCTATATGTACAGCGATTATCTGACGGTGAACAGCGCATCCTCGGGCAGCGGCTCCTCCGGCGGCTGGGAGAACATCGCCGCTACCGTGGTCAGCGCCAACGGCCTGGGCGTGCGGTTGCGCACCGGCCCCAGCACCGCCTACGGCGTGCTGGCGGTGTACCCCATGGGCACCTCGGCGACGATCCTGTCCTCCGGCACCTACTGGCACTATGTGCGCATCGGCAACCGCACCGGCTACATGATGAGCGAGTTCCTCAGCACCGGCGCCGTGCCGCCCACCACGCCTGACAGCAGCACCTACACCGCCTATGTCACCAGCGAGAACGGCCTGGGCGTGCGCCTGCGCACCGGCCCCGGTACCGGCTATGCCGTGCGCGGCGTGTACAGCGTGGGCACCCAGGTGACCGTGCTTGAGCACAACAAGACCTGGGACTACATCCGCATCGGCACCCGCACGGGGTACATGATGAACAAGTTCCTCACCACCACGGCTTCCGCCAATAAGGTCACCGGCGTGACGCTGAACACCGCCTACCCCATGGCCGGCGCGACCCTGCAGGCCAGCGTTGTGCCTGCGGGCGCTACCGTGACCTATGAATGGCTGGATCAGTACGGCACGCTGCTCTCCAGTGCAGCCGTCTACACCGTGACCGCCGCCGACGCGGGCAAGCAGATCCGCGTGCGGGTGACGGGCTCCGGCAGCTACACCGGCACGGCCGTCAGCTCCTGGGCGACGGTGCAGTCCGGCTCCACTCCCGCCAAGACGGCCATCACCGCCGTCACACTGAGCAACACCGCCCCCGCTGTGGGCCAGACCATCACGGCCACCACCACGCCTGCCTCCGCCACGGCCAACTTCATCTGGTACCGTGATGACAGCGCGGTGCTGGGCAGCGGCAGCAGCTACACCGTGGCCGCCGCCGACGAGGGCCATGCCATCTACTGCGCGGCCTACGCCACCGGCGACTACACCGGCAACGTGGCCAGCTACTACACCGCCAAGGTCAAGGCAGCCGAGGCTCCCGCCAAGGCGCTGACCGGCTCCGTGTCCCTGTCGGCCTCGGCCAAGGCGGGCGACACCCTGCTCCCCGGCGTGAGCATCAACAGCGATCAGTACGCCTACACCTGGACGGTGGACGGTGTGGCTGTGGGCTCCGGCAGCCAGCTGACCGTCACGGCTGACATGGCGGGCAAGACCATCCGCCTGACCGTCACGGCCATCGAGGGCAGCGGTTACAGCGGCAGCGTGACCAGCAACGGCTGCGTCATCGTCAGCCCCGCCACCGCCACGGATCTGTAAAGGGATCAACCCCGCGTGTCTGCCGGTCTTCCGGCAGGCACGTTTTTTGTGGAGACGGGAGGGTTTGCCCGGGAAAAAGGCGAATATCTCCGTCAAAAAGTGAACGGACGCGGAAGGAGCTGACGCGAATGCGCCCGGTGTTCCATTTCACCCCCGCCGCCAACTGGATCAACGACCCCAACGGCCTGTGCCAGGTGGACGGGGTGTATCACCTGTATTACCAGTACAACCCCCACGGCTCCGTCTGGGGCGATATGCACTGGGGGCATGCCGTCTCCACCGACCTGCTCCATTGGGAGGATCGGCCCGTCGCCATGGCGCCTGCCATGGAGGAGGGGGAAATCCACTGCTTCTCCGGCGGCTGCTGCAAGGATGAGGCGGGCAGGCCGCACTTCTTCTACACCAGCGTGGGCCGGGCGGAGGATGGCCGGGACTGCGTTCATGGGGCGGAGCAATGGTATGCCGAGCCCGCAGCGGGCGACCTGAATCACCTCCGGCAGACCAGGGAGCATGCCCTGACCGACGCCATCCACGGCGGCATGCATGTGCGGGACTGGCGGGACCCCTGCGTGCTGCCCTGGAAGGGCCAGTACCTGATGGTGCTGGGCGGGTGCGTGGAGGAGCGGGGCTGCGTGCTGCTCTACACCTCCACGGACATGCGCACCTGGACGTACCGGCACATCCTGGTGCAGTCGGAGGTGGCGGACGGCATCCCCTGGGAGTGTCCCAACCTGTTCCCGCTGGACGGGCGGGTGGCGCTGCTGTACTCGCCCTGCGCGGCGGTGGAGGTGCTGGTGGGCGACCTGGACGATGACCTTCACTATCATGTGGAAACCCGGGAGGCGCTGGATCCCGCGGGACGGCAGGGCTTCTACGCGCCCCAGGTGTTCCGGGATGAGCAGGGGCGGACGATCCTCATGGGCTGGATGCCCGAGGCCGACGGCGACGAGCGGGCCGTTCAGCGGGGGTACAGCGGCGCGATGAACCTGCCGCGCGTCCTGTCGGTGAAGGACGGGTACATCCATGCCGGGCCCCTGGCGGAAATCTGGTCGCTGGCCCGGGAAACGGCGCAGGTCAGCGGGCGGCACTATGTGGCCTCGCTGGCATGTCCGCGCAGCGCCCTGCCCCTGACGCTGACCCTGCTGGCCTCCCCCGACGGGCGGGAGAAAACCAACCTCACCCTGACGGCGGAGGGCGCATTGACCCTGGACCGTTCCGCCTCCAGCCTGGACAGCGCGCCGGACAAGTCCCCCATCTGCCGCACCGTGCGCCTGGATGGGGACGTGAACCTCTTCCTGGCTGTGGACGGCTCGGCCATCGAGTGCTGCGTGAATGGCCAGTGGCTGTCGGGCCGGGTGTACCCCACGGACGGCGAAAGCGGCGGCTTCCGGGTGGAGGCCGCAGGGCCGGTCACGGTTCGCCTGGGCGAGGTGACGGAAAACGTCTGCCGCCGGGCATGAGCGGGGGCGCATCCGGGCATCCTGTCCACGGAGAAAGCCGTGGAGGGGAGCCGACTGATGAAAACCATCGCCTTTTTCGACGCCAAGCCCTACGACCGGGAGAGCTTCGACCGGGTGAACAGCCATTACCGCATCCGCTACGAGGACTGCCGTCTGACGGCGCAGACCGTGCCCCTGGCGGTGGGGTGCGAGGCGGTGTGCGCCTTTGTCAATGATGAGATTACCCGGGACGTGGTGCTTGCGCTGGCAGACATGGGCGTGAAGGTGCTGGCCATGCGCTGCGCGGGCTTCAGCAATGTGGATCTGGAGGCTGCCGAGGGCCGCCTCCGGGTGGTGCGGGTGCCGGCCTATTCGCCCCACGCGGTGGCGGAGCATGCCATGGGGCTGATGCTGGCGGTGAACCGCAAGCTCCATCGGGCCTATGCGCGCACGCGGGACTTCAACTTCAGCATCGCGGGGCTGACGGGCGTGGATCTGTACGGGAAAACCCTGGGGATCATCGGCACGGGAAAGATCGGCCGGGCCATGATGGAGATCGGCCGGGGCTTCGGCATGCGGGTGATCGCCTATGATCCCTATCCTGCGCCGGGGGCGGGGATCGAATACGTCCCGCTGAACCGGCTGCTGGCGGAGAGCGACGCGATTTCCCTGCACTGCCCGCTGACGGAAGGCAGCTACCACATCCTGGATGAGGCGGCCTTCCGGCAGATGAAGCGGGGCGTGCTGCTGGTGAACACCTCCCGGGGCGCGCTGGTGGACGCTCAGGCCCTGCTGGATGCGCTGGACAGGGGCGTGGTTCGCGGCGCGGGGCTGGACGTGTACGAGGAGGAGTCCGGATACTTCTTCCAGGATCGTTCCAGCCAGCCCGTGCGGGATCATCTGCTGGCGCTGCTGCTATCCCGGCCCAACGTGCTGCTGACCTCCCATCAGGCATTCCTGACGGAGGAGGCCCTCGACAATATCGCCCGGACAACCCTTGACAACCTGGACGCTTATTTTGCGGGCGAGCCGCTGGAAAACGAGGTTCGCCCGGCTGCAACAACCAACACGCAAGCAAAGGAGTGAAGCCATCATGAAGGACGCAAAGCTTATGGAGGAGGCCAGGGCCATGCAGGAGCGTATCCGGGAGGATCGCCATTATCTGCACAGCCACCCGGAGACGGGCTTTGACCTGGAGGAGACCTTCGACTACGTATGGAAGGCGCTGGAGGACATGGGCATTGAGCCTCAGCGCTGCGGACGGCGGGGCATCACCGCCCTGATGGGCCAGGGGGAAAGGGTGGTCATGCTGCGGGCGGACATGGACGCGCTGCCTATCCGGGAGGATACCGGCCTGCCCTTCGCCTCGGACAGCGGCAGGATGCACGCCTGCGGCCATGACATGCACACCGCCATGCTGCTGGGTGCGGCGCGGCTGCTCAAGGCCCGGGAGAAGGAGCTGCCCGGCCGGGTGAAGCTGATGTTCCAGCCGGCGGAGGAGGTGTTCCAGGGGGCGGCGGACATGATGGCCGACGGCCTGCTGGAGAACCCCAGGCCCGACGCGGCCTTCATGATTCACGTCATGACCGGCCTGCCCATCCCCGTGGGGACGGTGATCGTCTCGGCGCCGGGCATCAGCGCCCCGGCGGCGAACATGTTCGAGATCCGCATCCAGGGCAAGGGCTGCCACGGGGCCATGCCCCATACCGGCGTCGACCCGGTGAACGTGGCGGCGCACACGGTGCTGGCGCTGCAGGCCATTAACAGCCGGGAGCTGAGCCCGTCGGATACCGCGGCGCTGACCATCGGCATGCTCCAGGCGGGGGACACCGCCAACGTGATCCCCGACAGGGCCGTGCTGCGCGGCAGCCTCAGGGCCATGGACGACGAGTCCCACGGGCTGATCCGCCAGCGGCTGAAGGAAATCACCGAGCTGACGGCAAAAACCTTCCGCGCCACGGCGGAGCTGGAGTTCACCAGCGGGGCCCCCACCCTGCTTAACGACAAGACCCTCTCCGACATGGCCGTGCGCAGCCTGCGGGAGCTGCTGGGCCCGGAGAAGGCGCTGCTCAGCAGCCAACTGGGGGGCAGCGCGTCCAAGAGCTCCGGCTCGGAGGACTTCGCCAACGTGAGCCACACCGTGCCCTCGCTGATGATGGCCCTGGCCGCCGGCACCCCGGACACGGGCTGCAGCTACCCCGCCCATCATCCCAAGACCTGCTTTGACGAGGACGCGCTGCCCGTGGGCGCGGCGGTCTACGCCCAGGTTGCCCTGAGCTTCCTGGAGGACAAGCAGGCATAACGGCAAGCAAAAGGGACGGGCCGGAACTCGGCTCGTCCCTGTTTATGCGACAGCATGCGCAACCGGGGCCGCAGCATCCATGGCGGACACCGTGTCCGCAGCCTGACGGGCGGTGCGGCCTGGCAATTGCGCGGTGCATCCCGCCCAAGCCGACGGAAGCCGCGCAGCCGGGACGGGCCGGAAATCGGCTCGTCCCATCTTGTGCGGCAGCAGGAGCGATAGGGGCCGCAGCATCCATGGCGGACACCGTGTCCGCAGCCTGACGGGCGGTGCGGCCTGGTACTTGCGCGATGCATCCCGCCCAAGCCAGCGCATGCCGCGCAGCCGGAGGTCAGCTTGTCCCTTGCCTTCCGGCACAATGCCGCGGGCTCCATGGTTGGTCAGAGCTCCTGGTCATCCAGGCGGATGCCGGCGATCAGCGCGTCCGGCGTGACGCAGCCCTCCCCATGGATGCGCTGGGCACGGATCCCGGCCAGCCCGTGGATCAGCGCGGCCAGCTGCAGGCTTTCCAGCGGGGTCGCGGGCAGATGCTGGGCCAGCAGCCCGGTCAGGATGCCGGTCAGCACGTCGCCGCTGCCGCCCTTGGCCATGGCGGGGGTGCCGAAGCGGTTCACGGCGGTGTGGACGCCGTCGGTCATCAGGGTGCGCGCGCCCTTGAGCAGTACATGGGGAGCCAGCTGATTCAGCCGGGTCAGGGCGGCCAGCGGGTCGGCGGTGATCTCCGCCGTGGGGCAGCCCAGCAGACGGGCGGCCTCGCCGGGATGGGGCGTGATGAAGGCTCTGCTGCCGGGGCGAAGGCCACGCCGTCCGGCCAGCAGGTTCAGCGCGTCCGCGTCCCACACCACCGGGCACTCTGCCCGGGCGAAACGCTCCAGCAGCGGCAGCAGGTCGTCGCTCTGGCCCAGGCCGCAGCCCAGGGCTGCCGCGTCCGCCGTGGCAAGGGCGTCAACTGTCAAGGCGGCCGCGTCGCTGGTCAGGCGGCCCCGGCGCTCCGGCAGGGGAATGCACACTGCGGCAGGGGCCAGCGTCTGCACCACGGGCAGGATGCTCTCCCGGCACAGCACGGTGGTCAGCCCGGCCCCGGCCTTCACGCAGGCGTTGGCCGCGAAGGCTGCGGCTCCCGCCATGCCCGGGGAGCCCGCCAGCAGCACCGCCCGGCCGAAGGTGCCCTTGTGCGCGTCCACGGGGCGGGGCGGAATCAGGCGAAGATCCGCAGGGGTCATGCAGCGCAGACCCTCCTGGTCGCCATAGGAGGCGGGGATCAGAATGGGCTGCACGGTGATTTCCCCGGCGTATGCGGGGCCCTTGCCCAGCAGCAGCCCCTGCTTGATGCGGTGGAAGGTTACGGTCTCCACGGCGGGCAGGGCCTCGCCCAGCACCTCGCCGGTCAGGCCGCTGAGCCCGGAGGGAATGTCCACGGCGATCACGGGCCTGCCTGATGCCCGGGCCAGGCGGAGCAGCGTCAGCGCATCGCCCTCCACGGGCCGCGCCAGCCCCGTGCCGAACAGCGCGTCCACAATCACGTCCCCCTCGGGCAGGACGGCGTCCGGCCCGGCCAGGCGGACGTCCACCCCTGCCTGCAGGGCCAGGGTACGGTTCATCAGCGCGTCGCCACGGGGCTGGTCGGTCAGCTCAAGCACATCGGCGCGGCCCCCGGCGGCCTGCCACAGCCGCGCCGCGGCATAGCCGTCGCCGCCGTTGTTGCCCGTGCCGCACAGAAACAGCGCCCGTCCGCCCGGGCAGCGCCGCGTGAGGGCCGCGCACACGCCCTGGGCCGCGTGCTCCATCAGCAGCGCGGAGGATACGCCGAAGCGGGTCATGTAGTCCTTCTCCAGGGCCTGCATGCCGGAAGGGGTGATGGTGATGTCCATGGCAGCCTCCGTAGGTCAAGTAATCTCTGCCCCCAGTATAGCAGAAGCGGCGGAAAATGCAAGGGCAATCAATGCCCGGCCTGCTCCGCCCGATAGCGGCGGCGGGTGGCCTCGCCGCCCCGCAGGTGGCGCACGGCCTTGTTGTAGCTCAGCAGCGCCGCCACCTGCCGTCCCAGCACGGGATCCACCTGCGGCAGGCGCTCGCCCATGTCCTTGTGCACGGAGGATTTGGAGATGCCAAAGACCTGGGCGGCCTGGCGAACGGTGGCCCGGTGCCGCACCATATATTCGGCGATGGCCCTGACCCTCTGGCGGATCATCTCGTCCACGCCCATCAGCTCCCTTCCATGGAAGTGTCCTTTCCACCATATGCCGGGGAAAAGGAGGGGAGAACTGCCGCCGGGCCCTTGAAAATCCGGCGAAAATCCCTGCCGCAGCCTTGACAGCCGCCGATGCGTGTGCTACAATTTATCGGTAAGCCGCTCGGGAGAGGTCTGCCCAATGTGCGTGAGCACAACCTCGGATCCCGGCGAGTATTTTGAGGAGGTGCTTTTGCATGTACGCTATCATCAGCGCCGGCAACAAGCAGTACCGCGTGTCTCAGGGTGAGACCATCTACATCGACAAGGTGAATCTGGAGGACGGCGCCGCCATCAGCTTCGACGCTCTGCTGGTGGAGAACGAGGGCGAAGTCAAGGTCGGCAATCCCGTGGTCGAGGGCGCCAAGGTCGAGGGCAAGGTCGTTGCTCAGGTCAAGGGCGAGAAGATCAAGATCTACAAGTACAAGTCCAAGAAGAACTACCATCGTCGCGCCGGCCATCGTCAGCCCTACACCAAGGTGGAAATCACCGCCATCAACGCCTGATGACGCGCGCAGTGCTCCTGTGTGACAGCCTCGGCCGCCTGACCGGCTTCCATGTGAAGGGACATGCCGGGTATGCTGAGGAGGGCAGCGACATCGTCTGCAGCGCCATCTCCATCCTGACCACCACCTGCGTCAACGCCCTGGAGAGCGTGGCGGGGGTGCAGGCGGAGGTTCGCGGCGGGGAGGACGGCTTCCTGGAGGCAAGACTGCCGCAGGGGCTGACCGACGCGCAGATGCACGATGCGCAGGTGCTCATGGGGGCGCTCCACCAGGGGCTGTCTGATCTGGCAGACGGTTACCCGAAGTATATCAGGCTTTCCGTCCGCAAGGAATGAGAAAGCCCTCTCGTCTGACAATCTGAAATTCGGAGGGAAATAGCAATGATGAAGCTCAATCTGCAGCTGTTCGCTCATAAGAAAGGTATGGGTTCCACCCGTAACGGCCGCGACAGCGAATCCAAGCGCCTTGGCCCGAAGCGTGCCGACGGCCAGTTCTCCCTGGCGGGCAACATCCTGGTCCGTCAGCGCGGCACCAAGATCCATCCCGGCCTGAACGTGGGCAAGGGCAAGGACGACACCCTGTTCGCTCTGGTGGACGGCGTGGTCCGTTTCGAGCGCCTGGGCCGCGACAAGAAGCAGGTTTCCGTGTATCCCGTGGAGACCAACGCTGCCGCCCAGTAATCCACCCCGTTTCCTTCGCCTGTCCGCAGCGTACGTGCTGGGGCAGGCGTTTTTGCTATGCCATCATACTGGAAGATGAAGGAAGTGCTGGACAATGGTCGGTACGCTGATCAACACCGTGGCCATCCTGGTGGGCACGGCGCTGGGGCTGCTGCTGCGCAAGGGCATCCCGGAGCGCCTGCGGGAGACGGTGGTGCAGGGACAGGGGCTGTGCGTGATTCTCATCGGCCTGAGCGGCGCGCTGAAAACGGGCGACACCCTGTGCATGATTATCTGCATGGTGGCGGGCGCGCTGATCGGCGCGGCCATCAACATTGAGAAGCGCCTGGACGACCTGGGGGCGTTCCTGGAGCGGCAGGTCACCCGGGGCAAGGGCGAAACGGGCAGCGTGGCTAAGGGCTTTGTCAGCGCGTCGCTGCTGTTCTGCGTGGGGGCGATGGCCATTGTGGGCGCCATGGACAGCGGCCTGCGGGGCGACCACAGCACGCTGATCGCCAAGTCCGCCCTGGACGGCATCAGCGCGATCTTCTTCGCCAGCTCCCTGGGCATCGGCGTGGGGCTGTCGGCCTTCGCGGTGCTGATCTATCAGGGGGCCATCGCCCTGCTGGCCATGTGGATTGAGCCCCTGCTGACCGAGGCGGTCATCACCGAGATGAGCGCTGTGGGTGGGCTGCTGATTGTGGGCATCGGCCTGAACATGATCTACGACAAGCACATCCCCGTGGGCAACCTGCTGCCGGCGATCTTCCTGCCCATGCTGTATATTCCCCTGACCGGCCTGTTCTGAGCGAAAGGAATGGAGGCGCAGTTGTCATGTTGTTTTCCCGGGAGGATCTGAAGCGGCTGCTGATTCCGCTGCTGCTGGAGCAGCTGCTGGCGGTGCTCATCGGCATCATGGATACGGTGATGGTGGCCTCCTGCGGTGAGGCGGCGGTCAGCGGCGTATCCCTGGTGGACTCCATCAATGTGCTGCTGATTGCAGTGTTCTCCGCCCTGGCCACCGGCGGCGCGGTGCTGGCCTCCCAGTACCTGGGCAAGCAGGATCGCGACAATGCCGGGCGTGCGGCGAAGATGCTGTTCTACGTGGTGCTGATCTGCTCCGTGGCGCTGATGGCAGGATGCCTTCTCCTGCGGGATCCGCTGCTGTCGGGCATTTTCGGCGCCATTGAGGCCGACGTGATGCGCAATGCGCAGATCTATTTCCTGCTCTCGGCCCTGTCCTATCCCTTCCTGGCCATGTACAACGCCTCGGCGGCGCTGCTGCGCTCCATGGGCAACGCCAAGGCCACGCTGAAGGTCTCCCTGGCCATGAATATCATCAACGTGGCAGGCAACGCCCTGACGATCTACGGCCTGGGCTGGAGCGTGTTCGGCGCGGGCCTGTCAACGCTGCTCTCCCGGGTGATTGGCGCAGTGGCGGCCCAGTATGCGCTGCGGGATCCCCGGGCCAGCATTCCGTACCCCCATCTGCTTCAGCTGGAGTGGAACGGCGGGCAGGTGAGGAAGATCCTTACCGTAGGCGTGCCCAGCGGCCTGGAGAACGCCTTCTTCCAGCTGGGCAAGCTGGTGCTGGTGCGGCTGATCAGCACCTTCGGCACGGCGCACATCGCCGCCAATGCCGTGTGCAGCAGCATCAGCACCTTCCATTGCCTGCCGGGCAACGCCATCGGCCTGGCGATGATCACCGTGGTGGGGCAGTGCGTGGGCGCGCGGAAATTCGATCAGGCCCGGTACTACACCAGGCGGCTGATGCTGCTGACCTATGCCTGCATGAGCTCGCTGAACCTGCTGCTGCTGTTGCTTACCCCCTGGATGGTGAGCCTGTTCAACCTCTCGGCGGAGGCCACGCGCCTGGCGATCACCTGCGTGTGCATCCACTGCACAGGCTGCATCGTCCTCTGGCCCATGTCCTTCACCTTCCCCAATGCCCTGCGCGCTGCCGGCGACGCGAAGTACACCATGGCGGTGTCGGCGTTCTCCATGGTGACGTTCCGGGTGGTGTTCGGCTACATCCTGGCCAAGGGCCTGGGCCTGGGCGTGGTGGGCGTATGGTCGGCCATGGAGATCGACTGGGTGTTCCGCATCACCATGTTCGTGCTGCGCTACCGCTCCGGCAGGTGGGAGAGCAAGGTGCTGGTCTGAAGCAGATACCCCCCATGGAGCGCGCCAGCGAGAATGGGTCAAGGGGCGAAGCTCCTTGCGCAGGTCTGGGCGGCAGCCCAGCGCAACACAAAAGCAAAGTAAAAAAGGAAAATAGAAAGCGCGAGTTTCCGAGCAGGCGACGCAGTTCGCCCGCGATGGAAACGGCAGGTAAGACCACCCCCATGGAGCGCGGCAGCGAAAACGGGTCAAGGGGCGAAGCTCCTTG
>JBJEUJ010000206.1:0-10970 GCA_051883775.1 Aristaeellaceae bacterium
CCGCCGGTGGCGGGCCCGGAGAGCCGGACGCTGATCCTGGGCAGCTTTCCCTCCGTGCGCTCCCGGGAGGAGGGCTTCTTCTACGGGCATCCCCGGAACCGCTTCTGGCCCATGCTGGCGGCCATTTATCATGAAGAAACGCCCCTGACCATCCCGGAGAAGCAGTCGCTGATTCTCCGCCACGGCCTGGCCCTGTGGGACGTGATCGCCTCCTGCCGGATCGAGGGCTCCTCCGACGCCTCCGTCCGGGACGCCGTGCCGGTGGATATTGCCCGGGTGACGGCCATTGCGCCCATCGAGCGGGTGATCTGCAACGGTTCGCTGGCCGGGCGGCTGTACGCGCAGCATTTGCAGCCCGCCCTGGGCATCGAGGCCCTGGCGCTGCCCTCCACCAGCCCGGCCAATGCAGCCTGGAGCCTGTCGCGCCTGACGGAGGCATGGCGCGGCGCGCTGCTGAACGGTGGGACAATTCTTCAAAATTGACCATTGAGCGGAGGAGTCAGGCATCATGCGTCGAATGATTGTATCCATATCATGATTGTCTGTTCCGGCACACAGGCCATGCATGGCCGCGCCGCAGGGAGGATACAAAGCGTGAAAAAGCTGCTTTCATTGATGATTGTGCTTGTGCTGGCCATGGCCTGCTCCGGGGGAGCGCTCGCCCAGGATGATGCCGGGCGCAGGACGGTCTCCCCCGCGCTGGACATTGTTCTGCTCATCGACAGGAGCAACTCCATGACCGGGGGCGACACCAACGACCCGGAGGGCTACCGCTACGACGCTGCGGAAATGATCGTGGCCATGTGCGGCACGGACGGCTCCCGGGTGGCGGTGCTGCCCTTTGCCCAGACCACCGGCACGGATACCCTGACCGACGTGAGCACCGCCACCCGCAGGACGGCGAAGATCCGTGAGATTGAAGGGCTCAAGCGGGAAACCAGCGGCGGCACGGACTACGGCGAGGCTCTGTACCGGGCCTATGAGCTGCTGTCCCGGCGCGGGGAGACGGACAATCAGCCCATGATCATCCTCCTGACCGACGGCGAGAACAAGCCCAACGGTACCGCCAAGGCCTACTGGGCCTGCGACCCGGACAGCGGCGTCTTCACCCAGACCACCCCGAGGGCCGTCACCACCCAGGATGCGGACCTGCTGGTGGACATCATGGAGGAGCAGCTGGCCGAGGCGGGCATTCCCGTCTACACCGTGGCGCTGTACAATGCCCGGGTGGCCAACAGCAACGCCGGCAAGGCCGAGGAAATCAAGACCTACACCGCGCGGCTGATGGAGCTGGCCGGGCGCACGGGAGGCAAGTTCTATCCCGTGGAGACCAGCGGCACCGCCCTTGACAGCGTTGACAATCTGAAAAACTCCTTCCTGACCGCCGAGGAATACGCTCCCCTTTCCCTCCAGGAACTGCCCCTGGCCTTTGGCGCCATGTTTGCCGACCGCATCGGCAGCAGTCCGCCCCAAACCCTGTATCCCGAGGCCAGGGAAGACGGCCGGTACGCTGTCGCCATTCCCATCCTGAACGGCTCCGTCAGCCAGGCCAATCTCTTCATGCTGAAAACTGGGCTGAAAGAAAGCAGCATCCGCCTGACCGACGGCGAGGGCCGCGCCGTGGGCGTGCAGCCCTTCAGCAGCGATCACTTCGTGCTCTACAAGCTCAGCGGCCCCCTGCAGGCAGGCCTGTGGCAGCTGGAGTTTGAGCTGGCGGACAACGCCGCCGCGGCGGAAGCGACGGACAGCCTCGCCGTCAACCTTTTGTGCAGCTATGACGCGCTGGAGATGCGCACGGCTGTCCGCGTCAACGCCAATGCGGCTGTCGGGGCGGACGAGATCATCACCGCCGCAAAAAAGGATACGCTGACGGTGGAAGCCTATTTCTACGACCTGACCCGGCAGCAGCGCGCGGAGGACGAGAGCCTCTACCTGTCAGGCAGCCTGGATGAGGGCCGGGACGCCATCCGCGGCGCGTGGACGCTGGAGCACATTACCGGCGGGGGCGTGCCCGAGACGGTGGCCGAGGGGGCCATGCAGCCCGGAAGCAGCAGCCTGACCGCAGAGCTGCCCCTTGCCCGCGTCGCCCTGGACAGCGAAGGCCACAGCCGCCTCAAGGATGGCGCGTACCGGCTCACCGTCAGCCTGGAGGGCGCGGGCATCTCCCGCAGCCGCACCCTGTCCCTGACGCTGACCAACACAGCTCCCACCCTCATCAGCAGCCCGTCCGTCATCACTGTGGATGTGGATCACGCAGGCGTTCCCGGTTCCGACGCACCCATGGACTTCACGGTGGATCTCACCGGGCTGGTTGCGGACGCGGACGGTGACGCGCTGTCCTTCTCCATGGCGGACGATACCATCGACGATGCCCTCGACATGCGCCTGAGCGGCAGCACGCTGATCTGCCGCACCGTCATGGACGCAGAGCGCATGCGCGAGGGTACGGCGGAGGCGGTGATCACCGTTTCCGACGGGGATGATGGCGTACTTGAGCTTCCGCTGACCTTCCGGGTGGTATCCGGCCTGAACGCCTTTGCCGCCTGCTATGACATGACTGTCGCCTGCACCGACGCCTCCGGCGAGCCCTGCCATGAGGAGGACAGGCTCCCCAAGAACCGTCCCTATACCTTCATGGTGACCCCCGTGGCAGAGCATGCCCAGGACGCCCCTCAGGTGGACTGGCAGCAGGATGTCCGGGTGGAGCTGACCGGCCTGGCGGACGAGCCCATCCCCCTTGCCTGGAATGGCAGCGGCTATGCCTGCGCCATCACCCCGGAGCACCATCTGGACGGCCGGGAGCTGACCTTCCGCGTCAGCTACAACGGGCAGGTTGTTTTCGCCCCCGTCTGGACGCTGAACGTGGTCAACATTGCGCCCGGCAATCCGCAGCTGACGGATGCGCAGAAGAGCCTGACCCTCCGCCACCATGCCCTGCCGGCCCTTGTCTCCTTCCTGGAGCAGCCCACTGAGGGCGAGGCGCTGACCGTGGATCTGTCGGCGTACTTGACCGACGAGGACGGCGATCCCCTGACGTACACGCTGACCCTGCAGGACGAGGCGGGCGAAGCTCTCCTGGCGTGCGAGGAGCTGAGCGGCGGCGTGTTCCGTTTGACGCCCCGGGAGGGCGCCCACGGCAGCGCAGTCCTGCAGCTTCGCGCCACGGACAACGACGGCGAGAGCACCGGCGTTTTGCGCATCACCTGCCAGGTGGTCGATCTTTGGCGCAAGTGGGTGACACTGGCCATGATAGCGGTGCCCGCGCTCCTGGTGCTGATCCTCCTGCTGTGCGCGATTGTCCGCCTGTCCAGGCCCCGCTTCCCCGTCCCCTACACCCTCCACGCCCGGGAGGGCATATCGGCCTTTGACTTTGCATCCTTCGAGCTGCCGCCCTCCCGCAAAGGCATGACGCTGGCCGCCTTCATCCCGGAGGAGGCTGCCCGGGAGGCGGGGATCTCCCCTGCCGCGCTGAGCGAGGTGCTCCTTACGCCCGTGCGGGCGGAGCGCGGCTGCATCGGCGTCAGCTGCAGGCCCCGGCGTCTGGGCGGCGCGAGCGTCACGCTGGCGCAGCAGCCCGTGGGCAAGAAGGTAACCCTCTGGGCTCCCGGACAGGCGCTGGAGCTGCGCGCGCACGCTTCCGGCACGGACAGGTTCATCCGCGTGATTCTCGCTGCGAGCGGCGAGCTGGTCGCCTCGGACGCAGGCATGCCCGACGGCTTCAGCCCGAGGGAGGTCTTCGGCCCGTGATGCCCCGGCGCAAATCCCATCAGCAAAGGAGAAGGTTGGCATGGATTACATTTGCCCTTACTGCGGCGGCCCGGTGAACAAGGACAACATCCTGTTTGTGTGCCATGGCTCGGCCGTGTACCGGGATACGGTGCGCTTCAACTTCCTGAAGCGCTGCTGCGACGACTGGCCCTTCGAGCAGGGGGATGCATTCCACGGCCTGTACTTCCACCCCGGCGACGCGGAGGTAGTCACCCGGGACGAGGCCACGCAGATGCCCCTGACCATCCGCGCATCCCTGCGGGACGGGCTCACCCCCCGGGAGCTGCGGGAGGACGCGCCTGCGGACTTCACCCCCGAGGAAAAGCCCGACGCCATGCTGCCCGTGCTGCTGGGCACCCGGGCCTGCCCCCACTGCCACTGCCGCCTGCCGGTGAGCTTCGGGGTGGTTGAGACGGTCTACGTGACCCTGCTGGGCGGCCGCGCCTCGGGCAAGACGGCCTTTCTGATCTCCCTGATTCACCAGCTGAACACCCAGCTGCAGGCCCGGGGCCTGGGCTCGGTGGAGCTGGAGGAGGAAAGCCGGATCTACTACGACTATCTGAACGGGTATTATCAGGAGCATGAGGGCGTAACGCTGCCCACGCCCCGGGACAACAGCCTGTTCCCCTTCGTTTTCTCCTACACCAACCTCAACAGCGACCAGGTGAAGCGCTGCTGCATCGTCATCTACGACATGGCGGGCGAGGGCGCCAGCGTGCCGGAATACCTGCTGCAGCACCTGGGCGTGCAGCAGGCCAAAACGGTCATGCTGATCCTGGATGTGAACATGACCTGCCGCGGCGCGTATTACGACGCCTTCCAGCGGCTGCTCCGCCAGCAGGAGGCGGGCGATGGCCAGGAGGATGCCGCGCTTTCTCCCTCCATGGGCGGTCAGCATGATTACTACGCCGACACCGTGGAGCAGTTCCTGGCCACGGCGGTGGTCAAGCACAGCCACCTGGGCATTCTCAGCCAGGTCAAGCATGTCATCGCCATCACCACCAAGCTTGACCAGGCCCTTGCCACCCGTCCGGCCCTGTTCCGGGGCAACTGCGTGCTGAAAAACGACCTGGGGCAGGATCACAGGGGCGCTCTGGATCTGGGCGTTGTGGCGCAGGTGACGCAGGATGTGAACACCTTCTACGCCAGCGCCAGCCTGACGCCCTCCTCCCGCACGCTGACCGGCATGATCGAAAGCGCCTTTGCGCAGAATGCCGCCGGCAAGGTGGACGTGTGCGCCCTGGCCGTGAGCACCTACACCCGCCGCGACACCGGCGACCCCAACAACCTCGTCTTTGACAATGGCTACCAGCCCTCCTTCCGCAAGCACCGCATCATCGAGCCGTTTCTCATGCTGCTGTACCAGTCCGGCATGATCGGCGCCAGGCCGGGCCAGGCGGACGCCCAGGCGGCCAAGCCGAAGAAAAAGGGCTGGTTTGGCAGGAGGTAAGCGCGCCTGCGCCTTTTCACACGCAAGGAGGGATCGCAGATGAAGGCCGTGCATCGCGTGATGGGCAACTTTCCCGCCCGGGGGTATGGCGTGTCGCTGTCCACCCCCGGCTTTTCCTACGCTGCCCGGACGGTCTCCGGCTCCAACGCCCGCCTGCCGCAAAACGACGCGGGCATCGGGCGCGTCCGTGCCTCCACGGCGCAGGTGACGGAGGCCTATCACGCATGGGAGCTGCACCCCATGGCCTACGGGGTTCCAGCGGTCTTCCGATCCGCCACGGTCTGCGTCAGGGGCGCGCGGGCCTGCAGCTATACCGACATTGCCGTGCCCGCCGGGGAGGATGTGCCCGCCCTTTCCAGCCAGGAGGATTTCCTGGCCCATGTGCTGCGCTTCAGCGCCTTCATGCCGGCGGAGGAATTCTGGTCGCTGGACAAGCGCACGACCACGCTGCACATGGATGCCTGGACGGAGGATGACGCGTCCGTCCTGACCCTCCCCCGCCCCGTACCCATGACGGAGGATTTCCGCCGCGCACTGACGGCCCACTACTGGCGCTGCGCGTCGCTGCAGTTCTTCGGCCCGTGGAGCAACGGGGCCCATGACGCGCTGCGCTACGCCTCGGATCCTGTGCTGGCGCCCCTGTGCGCCAGGCCCCGGAACATCACCCTCTGCCTGGGCGAGGAGGACGGCTGCGACGGCATCACCGCCCTGGCCCGGGCTTTTTTGTGGCAGGAGCTGCTGCCAAAGCTCCCCCCGGCTGTGCGGAACATCGCCTCCATGGCCGCGGCGGTACCCATGCAGTATGCCGCCAGCATGTATGCCGACGCCGCCCTGTGCGTGATCTACCCCAACGGGCAGGGAAAGCCGTGCTTCCACCCCGGCAAGAGAGACTGCTGCCTGCCCATCACCGGTGATGAAGCGCAGATGATGGCCGCCGTCATGCGGGAGCCCTGCATGCCCTGGATGAATCCGGTGGCGGAGGCCTTCTGCCGCCTGCGCGGCATGCCTGCCAGCCTGGCCGACCACTGTGAGCTCAAGGCTGACTACGACCTGTGCCTGACTCTTTGGCGGCTCACGCACACGGACGCGCCCCCCTTTTCAACGCTTGCGGACTGGTATGCCCTGCGGCAGCATCTTCAGCTGCGGCACGGGCTGCGGGCGGAGGAAACGGATCAGGTGCTGCGTCCGGTTGAGGGCGGGCTGCTGGCCCGGCTGAGCGCAGGTACGGATGCTCTCACCCGGGCGCTGTCCGGCGAGGACAAGCCGCAGGTCAAGCGCACGCTGCTGGCCTTCCTGTGGGAGCGGACGCTCCACTGCCCATCAAGCCAGCACCGTCAGCTGGCCGCGCTGACCTGCGCCTGCCAGAAGCCGGAGGCCGCCGCGTTCTTCACGGATTTCCCCTCCGCCCGGGATGAAGGGGACGCTGCGGACGCGGAGGTTCAGCGGCGCAGGGCCGGTCTGATCAGCCGGATTCTCTGCACGGACTACGTGGATGCGGGACTGCCCGCGCCCATGGCCTCCGCCTTCCTGCGCGATGCCGCCCTGTACACCGCCAGCGAGCCGGTTTCCCGGGCCATGCAGGATTACTTCCGTCTGCTCATTGCCGCGCACCCGGACTGGCAGGCAAGGCTTCTGCCCCTGTCCGCCCTGTATCTGCCGCGGGAGGAGGCGGTGTCCGGGGCCATACGCCGCATGCAGGAGCAGGAGCGGCTGCCCGACGGGGCGGAGCTGCGCTGCCTGCGCGACGCTTTCTGCGACGCGTGCCTGCCGCAGCTGAACGATTACTACCTGTACCTGCTCCGCACGAGGCCCGCCGAAACGGCCGCGCGGGTGATGGCTGCCGTCGCTCAGGATGCGACCATGGCCCTCTGCCGCTGGCTTGACCAGACAGACGGCGCAGCTCCGGAGCCTGACGCGCTCAGGCAGCTTCTCGGCCGGAGCATCCCCTTCCGGAGGGAAGCGGTGCTGTCCGCGCTGTATCAGTCGATCCACCGGGCCATGGCGCACCGGCAATTTCTGATGCCGGAGGATTGGCTCGCTCCCTTCCTGCGGGCATTGCAGGCTGTGCATACCGCCGTTCGCGAGGCGCTGGCGGCTTCCGGCGTGCCCGGCGATCTGCCTGCGCAGCTGGACGCCTGGTTCAGCCGGGAGACCGCCGGGTGGCTCCTCCAGCTGTACACTGCCCACCCCTCCCGGCCCGAGCCGGAATACGCCTTTCCCGCCCTGCTGCATGCGCTGGATACCCATCCTGCCGGTGTGCTTGGCCTCTACGAGCAGCTGCTGCGCACCGGCGTTCCCGATCTGGAGGATCAGCTGGAGCGGCTGCTGACGGATTCCCGCGTACCGCCCCTGCCCCTGCATCCGGAGGAAACGCCCCGGCTGCTGACCTATACCCGCGCTCTTCTGCTGGACAGGCTGACCGCCGCCTGGCAGCGGGACGGGCTGCTCCAGGGGCTGGAGCGGCAGCGGACGCTGCTTGCCCTGACGGGGCTCTCCGACACTGATCTGACCGGCGCGCCCATGGAGGCGGCGCTGCAGGCCGTCCGGCACACATGCCGCCGGAAGCATGAGCCGCAGGCCTGGCTGGACGCCGCCCGGCGGCATGACGGGCAGCTGCGCAGACTGCAGGCGTTGCTGCCGGGAGGCTCTGCGCTGCTGACGGACGCTTACGAGCGCACCGCATACGAGTGCCTGTGCGGGGCGTTGCCCTCGCTGATGGAGAGCCTGCGCTCCCTGGAGGAGGCCGCACAGCTGCAGGGCTTCCTGGTCAGGCTCCGGCCCGCCGACGTTTCCCCGGCCCCTGCGGAATCAGGCCTGACGCTGCTGGCGGAGCTGAACCGGATGCACGCTGCGCCTCGCGCTTTCACCGTGGATGCAGCCTTTGCCAGCCTTTCGCGCCTCCGGCAGCTGCAGCCCGGTTCCGGCCTGTGCGCCGCCTGCCGGGCCACCTTTGACACTGTTGACGGCACGCTGCCCTTCCCCTGCCGCGTGTGGCTTGCGCTGATGCATGCGCTCCTGCCGGAGGGCTTCGACTGGGGAAGCTTCATGACCGCCCTGGAGCCCCGCGCGGAGCAGCTTTGCGCCAGGCCCCTTACGGAGGAAAGCCTGCCCCTTATGGCCGCGATCAGCGCCGGCATGGCTGTGCTGGCCGACCACGATGGCGGCATGGGCCTCGCGGCGAGCCTGGCGGACTGGCTGAAGTCCACCGCGCCCTATGCCGCCTGCACCGAGCAGATCCGCAGGCATCAGGCAAGATTCTTCGTCGTGCCGGAGCGCTCCGCCACGCTCAGGCGGTGGCTGTCCCTGCCGGAAGGCAGTCAGCGCCGCTGAGAACGAAGGGCTGTGATCCTCCCGCCCGTGCCGCGGGAAACAATCCCTGTCGCAAAGGAGTTGCCATGATGCGTTTCCTTTCACTGATCTGCGCGCTGCTGATGATGGCGGCGCTTCTCCTGCCGGGCATTGCCTGTGGCGACGCCCTCCCTGCGGAGGAAGTGGGCATGCCGGTTTCCGCGCCGGACACTGTCTCCGCCGGCCCCGGCAGCACACAGGGCTCCCCCTGGCGGGCGATCGGCCTGGGCGTCGCGGCGGGCGCGGCCCTCGCTGCGGCAGCCGTGGCGCTTATGCGGTATCAGGCCCGGCCTGCCTTTCCAGCGGACAGCCGTATGATCGTCATCCTCTCCCCGGAGGAACAGGGGTGGATTCCCCTCGCGCCCTGCGGAAAGGGCAGCCTCACCCTGGCCCGGCTGATGCTCAGCTGCCAGCTGTATCCGCCGCCGGGCATGCCCATGGAGGCTTTGAACGACCTGGTGCTTTCCCCCGCCAGGGACGGCGCGGTACAGCTTTGCCCGGGACGCAGAGCCCGGGCGATGGCGGACGGGCTCCCAGGTGGCCCCGTCACGCTGCACCCCGGCAGCGAGCTTGCCCTGCCCGGCATCACCCTGCGCTACATCCACGGTGGCGACACACCCGTACCCGGGAAGCATGGCAAGGCCCGGACGTTTGCATGAACGTCCGGGCCTTGCTGCTGTCCGAGGCCTGCCGAGGCGACGCCGAAGAGCAAGTCCCTTCAGCCTGCCCTTCCCCCGATTGTCCGGGATGCCCGGCATCCGTTCGATGACCGGACTGCTTCATCATGCGGGAGGCAGCAGCTCCGCCTGCACCTCCCACGTCAGGGATGGGTACAGGCCCGGCCAGTCCAGCGCGTGCCAGGCCGCCATGTCTGGGAAGTGCCGGATGGCCTGGCCCCCCAGGCCCAGCGCGTCGCAGCCGGAGGCCGCCAGCAGGCCGATCACCCGCTGGGCATCCTCCTGCACAGCCTGCCTGAGCGTCTCCCCGGGCAGGGATGTGCCGGTGTAGCGCAGGGTCAGGCGGCAGGATACGCGATTGCCGTCCAGCCACACCCGGCTGCCCGCGTCGGACAGCGTCACCGTTCCCTCCTCCAGGATGACGGTCGCTTTGCGCAGACGGCCCTGCATCAGCATGAGCAGCTGCGTTTCCCGGGCAGTGAGGCTCCCCCGTACCCGGCCGTCAGCATTCATCAGCCAGCAGCCGGAGAGCAGCACCTCCCCCGCCCCCTGCAGAAGCGGTTCATTCGCAGCCCCGTCCGCCAGACCGGCGGAGAGCAGCACCGGGCATTGCCGCTCCCCCATGCGCATGACGGCGGACAGGGACGCGTCCGGAATCACGCCCAGGCTCTGGTGGGTTTCCAGCAGAATGTCGAGGGACTTGCTCAACCGCGTGCCCGTCAGCGGCGACAGCGCCTCCATGAAGGCCCCCACTTCATCCTCCGTCACGCACACCTGCGCCTGCAGCCGCATGTCCGGCATCCCCGCCAGCTCCTCCAGGGCCGAGGGGAAATCAGACGATTCCGCCGTCTCCCGGCTGAACACCATCAGCCGCACCTGCCCGTAATGCATGCGCATGGGTGCGGCGGCGTCCAGCAGGGACATGGCCTCCGTCAGCGTGCGTCCCCGGGCGGATAGCGTCACATACCCGCCCTCCTGCTGATAGTCCGGGATCCGCGCGTCCGCCACCCAGCTGTTCCCCTCCCGGGACAGTCCCACCGCCACGGCAAAGGAGCGCTCCTCCGCCGGGAGCGCCGAGCAGGACGCACACACAAGGCCCGCCAGGGCCAGCAGCATCACTCGCCTGAACATGCTTTCCTCCGCCATGCCATCACCACAACCAGCAGCGCCAGGAGCCCCGGCAGCCAGGCAAGCAGCGCGCTCAGCGTTTCCCACAGCCCGCCGATGGGCAGCGCCTGGGTCGCCGCCAGCACTGCCGCCAGAAGCCCCGGCAGCCAGGAAACCTCCCGTCCCCAGGGGGACAGCGCGTGTCCCGCCGCCGCCTGCGCTGCCGTCGCCACCGCCAGGAACAGCGCCAGCATGCCCAGCGCATGGGTCAGCGTGCGCAGCGCCGGAGGCAGATGCATGGCGGGCTGCAGCAGCCGCTCCGCCAGGGCGGCGGGACGGGTCAGCACCTCGCAGGGGTTCATAAGACACACCAGGAACGCCGCTGCACACGTGATCAGCACCGGCGGCAGCAGCGGGCGCAGCCTGCCGGTGCTGGCAGGCTCCACGGTGGCAAGCAGCGTCAGCGGCCAGCCCATGGCCACGCCTGCCCGGATGGCCGCTTTCACTGCGTTCATCCCCGGGCCCAGTACCGGATGAAAGCCATCCGCCCGGGCCATGGTCAGCATCACCGCCCCCGCGCCCGCCGCCAGGGCAAGCATGGGCCAGCGCATCAGGTGAAT
>JBJEUJ010000207.1:0-5295 GCA_051883775.1 Aristaeellaceae bacterium
TGATTGCGGACGATGAAGCCATGATCCGTGAAGGCCTCAAGCATCTGCTGGACTGGAACGCGCTTGGCTTTGCGCTGTGCGGCGAGGCCTCCACCGGCAAGCAGACGTACCAGCAGATGATGGCCCTTGAGCCCGACGTGGTGCTGCTGGACATCAGGATGCCGGAGATGACGGGGCTTGAGGTGATCCGCCTGGCGAGGGAAAACGGCTTTGCGGGCAAGGTGATCATCCTCAGCGGGTATGCTGATTTCAAGCTGGCCCAGCAGGCCATCCGCTACGGCGTGAGCAACTATCTGACCAAGCCCATTGACGAGGAGGAGCTGAGCGAACAGCTGGCGGCCATCCGCAGGGAGCTGGATCAGGCGTGCATGGCGCAGGCATCCGCCAAAGCCTGCCTGAGCAAGGCCCGGGAGGGTGCGCTGCTGGATCTGATCAGCGGTCAGCCTTCCCTGTCCCCCCACGCCTTTGACGCGCTGGACCTGTCCGGGGGCGTGTATCAGGTGGCCGTATGCCTGCGGGACGAGTGCGCGCATGCGGGGAAGCTGAGCCAGCTGCTCCGCATCAGCCCCGACGACATGGACTGCCTGTGCGTCAACACGGAGACGGTGCTGCTGCTGCGGGGCAGCCATGCTGTCAAACGCCTGGAGGAATACGCGCTCAGGGAGCAGTATCCGCCGGACGCGCCCTTCCTGGCCTACGGCGGGCGAGTGCATACCCCTGCCGCCATCCGCTTTTCCTACGAGCAGGCGTGCGCGCTGCTGGGCCGCCGCTTCTTCTGCCCGCCGGAGCAGAAAATCATCGGCTACGCGGAGCTGCCCCGGCTGGACAGGATGGAGAAGATCGACGGCGCCGCGCTGCTGCGGGACCATGCGGACAGGCTGCTCAGCTGTATTCAGACCTTCAACCGCAGCATGATTGCGGACACCCTGGCGTCGCTGGAGGAGAAGCTGCGCTACTCGGGCAATACGATCACGGATGTGCAGCTGATCCTGACGGATCTGTTCCTGCTGATCAAGGACAGGCTGATTCACCTGTATCCCGGGGTTTCCCTGCCCCTCCAGAGCAACAGCGAGATCATAAGGCGCATCGGGCAGACCAGCCACCTGACGGACATCATCCGCTTTTTCAGCGAGCAGTTCGAGCGGATGATGGAGGCCCTGGGCAGCTCATCCCGCTCAAGCGTGCTGGACGATGTGCTGCGCTACATCCGCCGCAACTTCAGGAGCAACCTGACGCTGGAGACCATTGCGCCGCTCTTTGGGTACAACAGCTCCTACCTGGGCAAGCTGCTCAGCCGTCATGTGGGCGAGAGCTTCAACGCCTATCTGGACCGGCTGCGCATTGAGGAGGCGAAGAAGCTCCTCACCGAGACGGACATGAAGGTATACGCCATTGCGGAGAAGATCGGTTACAGCAATGTGGATTACTTCCATGTGAAGTTCCGGAAGTACCTGTGCCAGAGCCCTGCCGAATATCGCAGGGCGCACAAAACAACCGCCGGAGAGTCGTAACTCCGGCGGTTGCAACGTGTCAAAAAAGTGGCCAAGGCCACTTTTTTGAGATTTGCACTCACTCACTGGTCGGGCTGCGAGCAGCCCTCCCGGCCGTTCGTTCGTGTAAGGAAGCGATTTCGCAAGCAAAATCGCGCGAAAATCGCCGCGCATGTCGCCGATTCTCGATTTTCAGTCTGCCGACGGCAAATGACTGAAACGAATAAATGCCTTTTTTGACAGTCTGCAACCGCCGAAGAATCATGACTCCGGCGGTTGTTCTGTTGGGGTACTACCCTGCTCCCGCAAGGAACGTCGCACTGGGCCTGTTCCGCTGGCGCGTTTTCCGGGATGGTGCGTTAGCGAGGGACGCAGTTCGGCCACCTTTCGGCAAGCAGGTCGTTCATCTGCTGGTTGGCTTCCTCCAGGCCCGCATCCCGCAACGCCTGCTGGAAGCTGTCCCATTCCCCGTCGAAGGCCTCCTGCGGGCACACAATACAGTCAATCAGCCCCGGCCAGGCCACCGCGTCCAGCGCGCTGACCAGGCTGTACAGCGTGTCCGGCAGCTGCAGGGACCACAGGGGCGGATAGGGCTCCTCCTGATCAAAGTCCTCGGGCTGCGGAAAAATGTCGATGAGCATCTCCACGCCCCACGCCGCCAGCGCTTCCCGCTCGATGTCGTCGTAGGAGGCAATGACGTCCTCCCGGCTGTCCCGGGCATACGGGTTGCCGGTGGAATCCACAGCCATATTACCGTAGCTTGGATAGGGATACACCCGGAAGGCCACGCCGGTGCGCGCAGCATAGTCCGGGCTTTGGCGGGAGTCGTTGATTTCCGCCTGGGAGCGCACGCGCTTCCCCTGGTCATCGTAGGTATAGTGGATGCCCTCCACGCCCCAGTTGTTGAGGATCTGCGCCTCCTCGCTGCACATCCAGTCCAGGAACCGGATGGCGCGCACCGGATCCCTGCAGCTTTTGCTGATGCCGATGCCCCAGCCGGTGGCGAGTCTCGTGGGCTTCAGCGACGCGCAGACTACGCTTTCATCCATCGTCACCGGCAGTCCGGCATAGGTGCGCTCGCTTTCACCCTGGGCGCGCAGAGCGTTTTCCGCCTCGGCGTAGCCCCAGTCGCTGTCCAGCAGGCCCAGCACGCGGCCCTGGGCAATCTTCTCAATGTAGTCCTCATGGGTCTGCGTGGCGAATTCCGGGTCGAGAATTCCCTCGTGGTACATGCTGTTCAGCCAGCGGTAGTAATCCCTCTGCTCGCTCAAGGCATGCTTGTAATACGCCACGCCGTCCTTGACCACCCACTGCCCGTTGTCCGCGGAGCCGCTGGCGATATTGCCGGAGGGGTTGGACAGCGTGGTATACCAGTGCCAGTCCGTGCAGGCGATGGAAATGCCGATGGTCTTTTTGCCGTTGATGGTCGGGTGCGCCTGCATATAGCGGCGGATCATGTCCGTGTATTCCTCCAGCGTGCGCGGTATGGCATAGCCGTTTTCCCGCAGCACCGCCCACTGCAGCTGCGCCGTGCCGGAGGTCTCCAGCGCCTGATGCTGCACCTTGTCGCTGCAAAGCTGGTAGATCGCCGGGTTGTCCGCGCTCACCCGCAGCTCCTCCAGCGCGTCGCCGTAGAGCTTGCGGATGTTTTCGCCATAGGTCTCAATCAGCGGGCTCAGGTCCAGCAGCGCGCCGTGGGCCAGCAGCAGCCGGGCGTCGCTCTTGGCGTAGATCAGGTCGGGATATTCCCCCGTGGCGATCATCAGGGCCACCCGGTTGGTCTCGGCGTTGGAGGGGTAGTCCACCTGCAGCGTGACCCCCGTTGCCGCCGTGATGGCCTGGGCCACGGGGTCGCTCCAGGTATCCTCGATGCCGTCGGCGTTGTAGAAGGTCAGCGTGATGGGCTCCGGCCCGGCCTTCTCCTGCCGGAAATCCGTCACCCAGGCCAGCGCCAGCAGCACGCACACCACCGCCAGCGCTGCCAGGACGGGAACGATGTACCGCCTTTTCATCCATGCTCCTCCCTTCACTGCCCGGTCAGGACGGGCAGGCACAGCGTGACTGCCGTGCCCTTGCCCTCCTCACTGTCAATGCTCACGCCATAGGGCTTGCCGTACTGCAGGCTGATGCGCTGATTCACGTTGCAGATGCCCACATGCTCACGGTCCAGGTTCTCGAAGTCGTCCAGCAGGCGGCGCGTCTCCTGCAGCGTCTCCCGGGACATGCCGCAGCCGTTGTCCGATATGATGATGGTCAGCGTGTCGGCGACCTGAACCCGGACGCAGATCAGCCCGTCGCTGGTCTTGCCCTCCAGGCCGTGGACGATGGCGTTCTCCACAAAGGGCTGAATCAGCAGGGGCATCAGCAGTAGCCCCTCCATCTGCGCGGGCTCCGCCTCGATCCGGTAGCGCATGCGGTCATGGAAGCGGTAGTCCTGGATCTTCAGGTAATATTCCACCAGCTGCAGCTCGGAGCTCAGCGGCCTCAGGGCGCTGCCCGCCTGGATGCTGTGCCGCATCAGCTTGGCCAGCATCTTCGTCAGCTCGGCAATCTCCTTCTGATCCCGCACCACCGCCTGCATGCGGATGGTCTCCAGGGTGTTGAAGAGGAAGTGCGGGTTGATCTGGCTGGCGAGCATCTTGAATTCCACCTCCCGCTGCCGGGCATGGATGCGCTCCTTCTGGGTTCGGGCCTGCACCACGTCGTCCATCAGCTTCTGAATATCGCGGATCATCACGGCCAGATCCTGGTACAGCTCCGCGATCTCGTCCTTCCCCTCGATGCAGGTGGGCACGTTGAAATCCCCCGTGGCCGCACGGTGCATCTCCTCCTTGAACTGCCCGATGCGCGCGCTGTACAGATGCGATAGCACCACCAGCAGGCTCAGGGCAATGAGCAGGCAGAGCATCTGCGGCAGCATGCTCCGCAGGGTCGAGGCGTTGGCGGCCGACACGATCTGCCGGTAGGGCTTGAAGCTGACCAGGGTATAGGTTTCGCTGGCGTAGGCCGGGGTGAAGGTGGCCGTGGTCATCAGGCACTCCTGCTGGTTGTAGCTGACGCGCTGCCCCTGCGCCTGAGCGAGGAGCGACAGCACGGCCTCCTCATCCGGTTGAGGGCTGTTGGTGTGCAGGACGGTTTCCCCGTTGTAGATCAGGTAGGTGTCTTCCGTGCGCTTCTGGATCGGCAGCTCCGTCGTGCTGTTCTGCAGCACGATGGACAGCACGCCCACCTCCTCCATGCCGCTGGTGTAGAGCATGCGCGTCATCCGCAGGCAGTTGCGCCGGTTGTAGCTGTCATACAGCCATGACCAGTAGGGCAGACCCTTGCGCCGGACGGTCTCCTGGTACCACTTCTCCTGTCGGATTTCCTCATCCGCATGCACGATGTATTCGTTGGGGGACAGCGTCTCATTCACCGGATAGAAGGTGATGCCGCTCACCTCGTGGTAGTAGTAGCGCAGATAGCTGGGGATGGTTTCCATCCGGCGGTAGGCCGCAAGAATCTCGGCATAGCCGGCAAAGGCGTGGGTGGCAAAGTACTCCAGCTCCTCATTGAAATACAGCTGCTTGGAGATGTCCGAGGCGATGGTGACGCTCTTGTCGATGCTCTCCACAATGGCCGCAAGCTCCTCGGTCTCGCTTTGGGCAGCCTGGTCGATGAGCAGCGTGCGGGTGTTGTGATAGAGCAGCATGTTGGCAATCAGGATGGGAATCAGGCCCCCGGCGATGTACATGAGCAGCAGCTGCTGCTTTTGCCTGAGGCCCAGCAGCATCCGTTTCAGGCCTCCGTAGATCCTGCGCATCCT
>JBJEUJ010000207.1:5395-10964 GCA_051883775.1 Aristaeellaceae bacterium
TTTGCCTGAGGCCCAGCAGCATCCGTTTCAGGCCTCCGTAGATCCTGCGCATCCTCTCTCTCCTTTGCACATGTCCATTGGGCCTCCGTCCCGCAAAAGGGGCAGGCTGCCCATCCCTGTATCCGCCGCAGGCAGAAAGGGCGTATCGCGCCTGCCATGCCCGCTTGCGGAGCGCGGCCGGTACGCCGGATGGTGTATGCCTGACGGAGAAAATCCTCATGGAACGCGCCTACGGGGCAGGCCGCAGCGCATACGGGCGTGACCGGTCTGCCCGCTGTTACAGCAACTGTTTTCCATGTTCGGCGGCAGCGCGCCGATTTCCTCTGCCCATTCGTCCGGAAAATCCTCAGCCTTCCTCCGCCTGCTCCTTCTCAAGCCGCTCGAATACCCGCTTGCTCATGCCGCCGACGGTCAGCAGGATGCACCCCGGGCCCAGCAGCGTGCCCAGCAGCAGCATGGTGACGTTCCACCGGCACAGGAGAAGCTCCGCCCCCACCAGCAGCACCATCAGCAGCGTCTGCCCATAATACTTTCTGGCAATGTCCACGGAGTTGCGCAGGGTGCGGGCGACCGTGTTGTCGTATCGGGCAAGGAGCGGGAAGGTGTACGCCGTGGCCAGCGTGACAAGGAATGCGGTCAGCATGCCGACAATCAGCAGCCACACAGGGTTGCCCACCACCGCCTCGAACAGCTGGAAATCCAGATAGACCGCATACCAGCCCACCAGCAAAATCAGTCCTACAGGAATGCCCTGCCGCCAGTTGGCCTTGAAGGCTGCCCAGAAGGCGGGGATGATCTTTCCCTCCTGATCGTCCGCCATATCCATGGCCACGGACATGCCCGCGGTCGTGGCTGCGCCGATGGTGATCAGGGGCAGGCTGAACAGGAGCCACATCAGGCTCAGCACAAGCACGTCCGTCAGCTTCTGCATGAAGCGGTAGAGCGGGCCGTCCACACTGAACAGGTGCATGGGATTCCTCCTTTCATCGAACAGGCGAAACGGGCCGGAGCAGATGCCCCGGCCCTGATGGAAGCCTTCGCCCGCTGTTTACTGCGCCAGCAGCTGACGGACCTCATCCTCGGCGGCCTTGCGCGCCAGCGCTTCGTTCTGCTGGAACGCCACGCACTGGTCGTAGCCGTACTCGTTCGCCTGCTTGATCATGTCGGCGACCACGGCGTCAAAGGCCTCGTCGGACTCGGCGTAAATGGCCTTCCAGGAGTTGGTCTTGATGCACTCCTGCACCTGGGCCCAGATGACCTGCAGCTCCGCGCTCTTGGGGGACTCGGAGTAGGTGGTGCCCAGGGACAGGTTGTAGCTGCCGCTGGCCAGGTACTGGTCGGGCGTGGCGCAGCCGGTCCTGGTGCGCCAGTCGGCCTCAATCTCCGAGGCGGCGTCCGTCGCAAAGCTGGCCCATGCGCGGTAATTGAAGGTTTCGCCGTTGGAATCGGGGTTCACACAGTCGATGCCCCAGGTGGTGTTGTTCAGCTTGAATTCGCCGTCGCCGTAGGTGCCGGTGTAGCCGTCGGTCATCTGGGTGGAGCGGTCCGTCTTGGCATTGCGGCCCAGCTCGGTGAACTGGGTATAGCCGTTCTCGTCATAGTACCAGCAGACGTCCTTCGGACCGTATTCCATGGTCATGCGTCCCTCGGGGGTGGAGAGCCAGTTGATGATCGCCATGCACAGCTCGGGGTAGTCCGTCTTGGCGCCGATGGACCAGATGCGGTTGCCGCCGTTGACATTCTGGCCATAGCACAGGGGCACCGCCTGGGTGGGAACCACGGGGTACATCGCCTTGCCCTCGGCGGCGTGGGTATCGCTGTTGTACAGGCTGGAGCCCAGGAAGTTGAAGGGGCTGAAGAAGGCCGCGCCGGTCTGCAGGTCCTCCAGCATGCCGTCGTACTTCTGCGTCTGGGAGTCGGGATCCAGCAGACCGCGCTGGTAGAGGGTGTTGAAGAACTTCAGCGCCGTCAGGTAGGGGCCGTTTTCCTCCAGGGCGTCGTGATACACCTGCTCGACGGGATCGTACATGCCGAAGCCGAACTCGTCATAGCCGTAATAGGCCGTGGCCAGCGCCTTGACGTACATGACCATGTTGCCGTCCCAGTCGTTGAAGATGGACATGCCGTAGGTCGTCTTGCCGCTGTCGCTGGTGGGGCAGAGCTCCTTCATGGCCGCCAGCAGCTCCACCACGTCGTCCAGATCCTTCACCTCGGGATAGCCCAGCTCCTTGTACAGATCCCAGCGCATATCCCAGGTGTACATGAAGCCCTGACGGTCGTTGGGGTTGGCGGAGACGTCATGGCCAAAGCCGTAGATCGTGCCGCCGGAGAGCTTGCGGTTCTTCTCCAGGGCCAGGGGGAAGGTTTCGGCGATGTACGCGCCGTAATCGGCGAGGATGTCATCCTCCTCCCAGTCAAAGAGCATGCCGCGGTCAACAGCCTGCAGGTACTCGTCCGAATCGTTGCCCCAGATGACCAGGTCGCCCAGGTTGCCGGACACCATGCGGGTTTCATACACGCCGTCGGAATCGGGAATGATGTTCAGCTTGACGTTAAACTTTTCCAGGATGACCTGGGCAAACCAGCCGATCTGCTCGCCGGAGTAGTTGGCCAGCTGGTCGAAAACGTCCAGGGTCACGGTCTTTTCGGGGATGATCTCTGCCAGCAGGGCGTCCTCATCCTCGGCATACGCCGCGGGAAGCACCGCGCACCAAAGCAGAACCAGGGCCAGAAGCAGGGGCAGGAAGCGTTTCATGGGTTTTCCTCCTTCTATTGATGAGATGATCGTGCAACCGCAGAGACTCTGCGGATGTGCCTTGATTAGCCCTTGACAGCGCCGAGCATGATGCCCTTCTCGAAGTAGCGCTGCATGAACGGATAGACGCACAGAATCGGGATGACCGTTACCATGGAAATGGTGTACTTGATGACCTTGCCGCTCATGGCGGACTTGAACGCCGCATCGCTGACCGCGCCGCCGGACTGCATCATCGCGCCCAGGTTGGAGGCCTGGTTGAGATAGATGTAGAGGCGATGCTGCAGGGTATACAGATCAGGCCTGGACTGCATGAGGATCAGGGAGTCCGTGAAGGAGTTCCAGTGTCCCACCGCGCCGAAGATGGCAATGGTCGCCAGAATCGGCTTGCACAGAGGCAGGATAATCTTGTAGAAAATGGTGAAATGGGGCGCGCCGTCCAGCATGGCGCTCTCCTCCAGCGCGGCGGGGATGGACTCGATGTAGGTCTTGACCAGGATGATGTTGTACGGGGCGACAATGCCGGGGATGATGTACGCCCAGAAGCTGTTGGTCAGGCCCAGCATCTGCATGTTCATGAACCAGGGGATGGTGCCGGCGTTGAAGTACATGGTGATGAGGATAAAGCGGTACCAGAAGCTCCGGCCCCACATCTCCTTCTTGGTCACCAGGTAGCCGATGAGCGCGGAGGCGCCCACCATCAGCGTCGTGCCCAGCACCGTGCGCGCCACGGAGACGATGACCGCCGCGGACAGATCGCCCACATTGAGCAGCGCCAGGTAGTTGTCCAGGTGCAGCCCCCGGGGGATGAAGTTGATCGCGCCCTGAATCACCAGATCGTTGTCACTGATGGTGTTGATGAACAGGTAGTAGAACGGGAAAAGACATGCCGCTGTAAAGACGATGAAGAACAGGTAATTGAAGATGTTGAAGACAACGTCCACCGGCGTTGCGCGGTACATCGGCGAATCGCCATCGCCCCTGGTCTTTCTGCGCCTGATGATTTTCAGCTGTTCCATGACGGCTTGCCTCCTTTACATGATGCTCTCGCCGCGCAGCTTCCTGGAGAGGCCGTTGGCCGTGAACAGAAGCGCAACGCTGACAAGGGACTTGGTCATGCCGATCACGGTGGACAGCGGAATCTGCCCCTGCCCGATACCGAGCTTGTACACGTACAGGTCGAGCACCATGATGGCGTTGGAGTTGGTTGCGTTCTCAAAGACGAGGTACTGATCCATGCCGTTGGAGAGAATGTTGCCCACGGACATGAGCAGCAGCACGAAGAAGGTGGGCATGAGGGAGGGGACGGTGATGTGCCACATGCGGGCGAAGCGGCCTGCGCCGTCCACGGTGGCGGCCTCGTAGAGCTGCTGGTCAATGCCGGAAATGGAGGACACATACACGATGGCGCTCCAGCCGATGCCCTTCCACAGGCCCCAGGCCAGCATCTTCAGCCAGGTGTGGCTCTCGCCCATGAGCATGTTCACGCCCTGATCCCACACGCCCATGCTCACCATGATGCTGCTGATGAAGCCGTCCGTGGAGAAGATGCAGGTCGCAATGGCGTAGACCAGCACCCAGCTGATGAAGTTGGGCACGGTGGTAAAGGTCTGCACAAAGCGGCGGAAGCGCATGTTCTTGATTTCGCACAGGAAGATGGCGAAGGCCATTGGCAGCCAGCTTGTCGCGATGCCCAGGCCGCTCATGGCCAGGGTGTTGCGCAGCACGCGCACAATGTCGCGGACAGTCGCGGGATTCTTGAACAGCTCCGTGAACCATTTGAAGCCCACAAAGTTGCTCATCGACAGCGTGTCGCCCACCTTGTAGTCAAAGAAAGCGTAGCGCCAGCCCCACAGCGGCAGATAGGCGAAGACCGCCACCAGCGCGATGAAGGGAAGCAGCATCAGGAACAGCTGGAACTTGACGGCGATCTCGTACTTGTCCGTCTTTTCCGCCCGGGGAAGAAGCGCCTGCAGCAGCGCGCTGATGCCCAGGATCACCGCCGCCACCACCAGCAGCAGCGTGAAGCCCGTGGGCAGCATCGGCTCAATGCGGTCGGGGTTGGAGGTGGCCGCCACCTGCCTGTAGGCGGCGAAAATCCCGCCCAGGCCGCCCAGCAGCACCGCGCCGCCGCCGATGCCGAAGAGATTGCCCAGCCGCTTGAGCTTCAGGTTGCCCAGCGACATGCAGCCTGCCGCCACGCAGGCACAGATGCCAAGGCACCCGATCAGCGATGCGGCGAACAGCAGCCGGAAGCTGCTCTCGCTGACCCATTCCTTGCGGAAGGCCCGGCCGAATTCGTTGATCAGGCTGCCATACGCCGTGCCGGAGGTGAACAGCGACATGTTCTGGTTGATCATGCCGCTGATCCTGGCCGGATTCAGCGCCGGAATGAAAAGGAACACCACCGCCGCAATCACGGCGATGCGCAGCGGGTAGTAGAGCCGCTCTGCCGGATGGGCAGCAGGCGCGCCCATGGCCTTTGTTGAACGCATACAACTCCCTCTTTCGGTGTATTTAGCAGATGAATTGCCCTCTGCTATGCTTGAATTTCATTATAGATTGCTCAAACCGTAGAAAATACCCGAAAAAATCCAGCAGAAATACCCGATGATTTAGAAATGCACATCATCATCCTGCCCCCTGATGGCGGCGCGGGGGCGCGAGTGCGGGGATGCACGGCACAAGTTCTCGATTTTTTGGGGTATTGCTGCCCGGCGCAGGGCTTTATCATGGCGGTAACGCCATGCTTGCAAAAAAAGGAGGTATCACCCATGCGCTACGGATACTTCGACGACGCCAGGAGGGAATACG
>JBJEUJ010000208.1:0-10934 GCA_051883775.1 Aristaeellaceae bacterium
GCTGGTCAACGCCCTGTGCCGCCCGGTGCTGGCCTTCGCCGCCATGCCCGTGTGGGACTGCGACTTCGCTCCCCACGACGTGGGCCGCTACCCCTACGCCACCGGCCAGGTGTACGCCGCCCGCAAGCATGCCGCCAACGGCGCGGTACATCCCCCGTATTACCTCTATCCCGCCGGGACGGACGTGTATGACTTCCGCTACCAGATGCCGGTGGAGGAATGCGGCAACATGCTCATCATGCTGGAGGCCGCCATGGCCTGCGGCGCGGACGCCGCTCTGGCCGCAGGCTGCCTGCCCATCCTGGAGAAGTGGGTGCGCTACCTGGATCAGTACGGCGAGGATCCCGGCGACCAGCTCTGCACGGACGACTTTGCGGGCCACCTCAGCCATAACATCAACCTGGCCGCCAAGGCCATCGTGGGCGTTGCCTGCTACGCCCGCATCATGCGCCGCTTCGGCCGGGAAGAGGAGGCCCGCCGCTGGGAGGCCCGCGCCCATGAGATGGCCGCCAGCTGGCTGGAGCGCGCCCGGGGCGAGCAGGGCACGGCCCTGACCTTCGACGGCAGCGGTTGGAGCATGAAGTACAACCTGGCCTGGGATCTGGCCCTGGGGCTGGAGCTCATGCCCGCGTCCTTCTATCAGGCGGAGACGGAAAGCTATCTGCCCCGCGTCAACGAGTACGGGCTGCCCCTGGACTCCCGCGCGGATTACACCAAGTCCGACTGGCTGGTGTGGACCGCCGCCATGGCCGCCGACAGGGAGACCTTCGGCAGGCTCATTGCGCCGCTGGCCCATTACCTGCGCACCACCTCCACCCGCGTGCCCTTCTCCGACTGGTATGACACCAAAACCGGCCGGTACGTGGCCTTTATCGCCCGCAGCGTGCAGGGCGGCGTGTACATGCCGCTGCTGACCATGGGGGCGAAGGCATGAGCGCCGCCTCTGCGGTTGCCCGGCGTCTGCAGGCCCTCGAACCGGTCCTGTCGCCGGTGGAGGGTCTGTACGGCATGTTCCGGAAATGCTTCCTGAACACCCTGGAAACCACCGTGCGCCACCATTCCCCAGGGGATACCTTCATCATCACCGGGGACATTGAGGCCATGTGGCTGCGGGACTCCACCGCGCAGGTGCTGCACTACCTGCGCTTCCTGGATATACCGGAGCTCCGCCAGCTGGTGGAGGGACTCATCGCCCGCCAGGCGGAGTGCATCATCCTGGACCCCTACGCCAACGCCTTCAACCTGACCGATAGCGGCGGCGACTGGATAACCGACCTGCCCCGGCATTCCGGGTGGGTGTGGGAGCGCAAGTACGAGATCGACTCCCTGGCCTATCCCATGCTGCTGGCCGGTCGCTTCCATCAGCGCACGGGCAGCACGGCCTTCCTGATGGAGCGCTTCCATCAGGCCATGAAAACCATCGTGGGGATATGGACTGTGGAGCAGCGTCACGAAGGCAGCCCCTACTGGTTCATGCGCGCCAACTGCCCGCCGTCGGACACGCTGTCCAACGTGGGGCGGGGCGCCCCCACGGGCTATACGGGCATGACCTGGTCCGGCTTCCGTCCCAGCGACGACGCCTGCGTCTACGGGTACCTGATTCCCTCCAACCTCTTTGCCGCCCAGGCGCTGACTTGCATCGCATCCTTCGCGCGCCTTGTGCGGGACGAGCCGCTGGAAAGGCAGGCGCAGGTGCTGGAAGGGCAGATCCGGGCGGGGGTGGAGCAGTTCGGCCTGTACCAGCATCCGAACTTCGGGGAGATCTACGCCTACGAGGTGGACGGCCTGGGGCATCAGCTGCTGATGGACGACGCCAACGTGCCCAGCCTGCTGTCCCTGCCGTATCTTGGCGTATGCGCGCCGGACGATCCCCGCTACCTGCGCACGCGCAGCTTTGTGCTCAGCCGGCACAACCCCAACTACCACAGCGGCCGCTACGCCCAGGGCGTGGGCAGCCCGCACACGCCCCAGGGCTACGTATGGCCCATCGCCCTGTGCGTGCAGGCCATGACCGCCACCAGCGTCTCCGAGGCTGCGGCCATCCTGCGCATGCTACTGGACACCCACGCGGGCACCGGCTTCATGCACGAAAGCTTCAACCCCGATGCGCCGGAGCGCTACACCCGCGCCTGGTTTGCCTGGGCCAATTCCATGTTTGGCGAGATGATCTGTCAGCTGTATGAGCAGGGCCGTCTGCCCGAGGTAATCAAAGCCATGAACGCCTGAAAGCCGCATGCGCCCCGGGGTCAAAGCCGGGGCGTATCCGTTTATCCATGGAGGAACCGACGCCAAGGAGGGTGAAGCATCATGCCCGAACGGAAGAAGAAAACCTCCCTGCAGCGGCGGTTCTTTCTCTTTACGCTGACGGTCTCCCTGCTGATTCTCTTCGTCACCCTGGGCTGCACCTACTACAATGCCGTGCAGTCCGTGGCGGCCTCCACCAGCCGCTACCTGAGCACCTACATCCAGTATGCCGACCAGAGCTTCGCCAGCCAGATCAGCAGCGTCAAGCTCCTGGCGCACACCATCGCCAGCGACAGGCAGATTGTTCAGGCCGCCATCACCACCACCGCCAGCGAAGGCAGCTATCCCTGGTTTCAGGATCAGCTGCGCATGCGCTCCTACCTGGACGGGCTGATTGTGGACAAGGGCTATGTGGAGCACCTGGCCGTCATCATGCGCAACGGCAGCATCTACCAGTCCTCCAACGACATCCAGCTGTACCGGCGGGATGTGGACAAGCAAAGCCTGGAGGACGCCCTGAACAGCACCGTGCTGACGCTGCGCTACCATCCGGACGGCTACTTCCTGCTTTCCCGCCCGATCATGGTCAAGGGCGAGATCCTTGGCACGGTGTACATGATCCTGGACGCGGAGCAGCTCTTTGCCGAGTACGCGCTGCAGCCCCTGGCGATGACCAACCTGTACATCCTGGACGAGCAGCTGCAGCTGATCCACGCCGGCGGCCCGGACGCGGAGCGGTTCTCCCCTGGGCTGATGGCCACCTGGGAGACGGGGGTGCACTTCGTGGGCGGCGAGGGGTTCTTTGTGCTGCGCTACCCCAGCAGCGCCCTGAGCCTGACCATCATCAGCGTGATGACCCTGCAGGATCTGCTGGGGGACGCGCTGACCCTGGGGCATCAGCTGCTGCTGCTGTGCGTGGGGCTGGCCCTGTTGGTCGCAGGCGTATCGTGGCTGTTCAGCAGGAGCCTGTTCCGCAACCTCAACACGCTGATGGAGTGCATGCGCGCCGTGCGCAAGGGCGACCTGGGCCGCAAGGCCATTGTGTCCACGCGGGATGAAATCAGCGAGGCCGCCGACGCCTTCAACCTGATGATGGACAAGCTGCAGATGCTCATGGAGGACATCCGCACCCAGGAGGCCGCCAAGCGCGCCGCCGAGCAGCGGGTGCTGGAGGCGCAGATTCAGCCGCACTTCGTCTACAACTCCATCAGCGCCATGCAGTACGCCGCGCAGATGCGGGGGCAGACCGACATTGAGCAGGCCGCGGCGGCGCTGGGCGAGCTGATGCGCAGCGTGCTGGGCAACCATGACGAGTGGATCACCCTGTGGGAGGAGAAGCTGTACATCGACCAGTATGTGGTGCTGCAGCGCTTCAAGTTCCAGAACGATTTCACCCTGCGCTGGGAGGTGGAGGAGCCCCTGTGGGCCATGCGCATCCCCAAGCTGCTGCTGCAGCCCCTGGTGGAAAACGCGCTGATCCACGGCATCCACATGCAGGAGGGAGGCGAGATCATCGTCTCCGCCAGGCGCAGCGGCAAGGGCGTGCTGCTCCGCGTGACCGACAACGGCAAGGGCATGGACGCCCTGCAGGTGGCGGGCATCATGAAGGCCCCGCCGGCGGGGCTGCGCCGCATCGGCATCAGCAACGTGCGCGAGCGCATTGCGCTGTGCTATCAGGGGCAGGCCCACTTCGACATTGTTAGCATACCGGGCAATTTCACAAGCGTGGAGATCGAGCTTCCGCCGGAGAAAGGAGACGACGCCCATGGCAGTACAGGTAGCGCTGGTGGATGACGAGCAGGTGGCCCGGGCCTATGTGGAGAGCCTGTCGCTGTGGCGCCAGGGCGAGTTTGAGCTGGCCATCTCCGCCGGCAGCGCCCAGGAGCTGCTCTCCGCCCTGGCGCTAAAGCCCGTGGACATTGTGCTGATGGACGTGTTCATGCCCGAGGTCAATGGCGTGACGCTCTCCGGGGAGATTGCCCGCCTCTATCCCCAGACCGACGTGGTGGCCATCAGCAACTTTGACGGCTACGACTACGTGCGGCCCATCATGAAAAACGGCGCGCAGGATTATCTGCTCAAGTCCCGCCTGACCGACGACAGCCTGCTGGAGCTGCTCCGCCGTCTGCGCAGCCGCCGCACCTGCCCCGTGCCGGAGGATTCCCACTACCGCCGCCAGCTCCGGCGCTTCCTGCGGGGCGAAGCCTCCTGGCCCTTTCCCCAGGACGGCAGCCAGGCCCTGGCCTGCTTCGGCCGCCTTGCCGACAGCCCCAGCCTGTCCCGGGCGCAGCGCGACAGCATGCAGCGCGGCGTGGAGGATCTGATGGAGGCCGGCTCCACCCCCGCCCTGCGCCGCACGGCGGTGTGCTGCCGGGACGGGCTGTTCCTGCTGATTCTCCGCTTTGAAAACGGGCTGTCCATCGCCGCCATGCAGCAGCAGGCCCACTACATCTGCACCACCATTGCCGACAGCGTGGCCAGCGTGTACAAGGCGCCGCTGCACATGGAGATGGGCCCCGTCATGGCCAACGCCTCCGCCCTGCCGGCCTACATTCTCCAGCGGGTGGCCCGCACCGAGCCGGCCCAGCCCGTCAGCCAGGAAAGCCTGTCGCTGTCGGATCAGCAGCGGCTGCTGACGCTGATGTCCGCGGGGGAGCAGGCGGCGCTGTGCGCGGCGCTGGAGGAAATCCTCCTGCCGCTGAAGGATCGCGCGCCCCGGGAGAGGCTGTTCATCTGCCGGTCGGTGATGGATCTGCTGCGCTCCGCCGCCCACGAGTGGCAGGTGGAGCTGCCCCTGCCCCGGGAGGGCAACGAGCAGTTCGCCTGGATGTGGCAGTTCGATCATCCGTCGCTGATCGCACAGCTCCAGCGCCTTTTCTCCGAGCTGCTGACCTTGCGCCGCAAGCAGGTGCTGACCCAGTATTCGGAGGTGGTGCAGAGGGCGCTGTGCTACCTGGAGGCCAGCTACGCCGGGCCCGTGAGCCTGAGCGCCGCCGCCCGGGCCGTGGGGGTCAACGAGTCCTACCTCTCCCGCCTGTTCCGCAAGGAGACGGGCATGACCTTCAGCGATTATCTGACCCAGCTGCGCCTCAGCGCCGCCAAGGAGCTCCTCGCCCAGGGGCTGCCCATCAAGCAGGTGGCCTCGGAGGTGGGATATGTGCAGTACACGCACTTCCTGCGGGTATTCAAGCAGAAGGAGGGCTGCACCATCAAGCAGTACCTGAACAAAAGCAAAAACGGATAGCTTTTCTGTGCTTTATGTCAAAGAAGTGGCTGCGGCCACTTTTTTTGATCCGGAGAAACGCTGTGCCCCGGCGGCGCCTCCCCGGAGGGATGAGGTATCTGAGCAAAAACGGATAGTTTTTGTTCAAGGGCGGATAGCAAAACGCCGTGCCGAACGGATGGAAATTATGGCAAAATAACAGCAACAAAAACACCGTTAGGAGGTCTTTCCATGAAGAAACGCTGGTTTTGTCTGCTCCTTGCCCTGACCATGACGCTTTCCGTCATGGCGCCCGCACTGGCGGATCAGTTCCCGCTGACCACCGGGAACGTCACCTTCACGGTCTTTGGTCAGCGCGACCAGAATCAGGCCAACTGGGACGATGTGCTGGTGCTCAACCGCTACGCCGAGATGACCGGCGTCACCATGGACTGGCAGGAGGTTCCCGCCCAGGGCTATGAGGAGGTCAAGAATCTGCTCTTCGCGTCCAACGACCTGCCCGACCTGTTCGTCCGCGCTCAGCTGAACAAGAACGACGTCACCCTCTACGGCATGAACAGCGGTCAGCTGATCCCTCTGAACGACCTGATCGCCGAGTATGCTCCCAACCTGACCGCCCTGATGGAGCAGTATCCCTCCATCCGCCAGGCCATCACCTCCGCTGACGGCAACATCTACACCCTGCCCACGGTGGACGTTTCCGCCACGGGCCTGATGGGCTTCAAGCAGTGGATCAACAAGGACTGGATGGAGAAGCTCGGCCTGGCCTACCCCACCACCACCGACGAGCTCAAGGAGGTGCTGATCGCCTTCCGCGACCAGGATCCCAACGGTAACGGCGAAAAGGATGAGATCCCCCTGGGCTTCCGCGAGCCCAGCACCATCTACGTCATGGGCGGCTCCTTCGGCCTGGAGCATCAGCTGGGCGACACCTACAACATCGACGAGAACGGCCAGATCCACAACTGGCTGTGCGACGATGAATTCAAGGCCTACCTGATGTGGCTCAACGACCTGTACAGCGAGGGCCTGCTGTGGCAGGAATACTACAAGAACGACCGTCCCCTGTGGCGCTCCAACCTGTCCAACGCCCTCTTCGGCGTGTTCGGCATGCCCTACAGCGACGTGTTCCTGGCGGTGGAGGATCAGTTCACCGCGCTGCCTCCCATGGTCGGCCCCTATGGCGACCAGCTCTGGGCTGACGCCAACACCGTGGGCGGCCAGGGCGCCTTCGCCATCTCCTGCGAGTGCGAGAACCCCGAGCTGGCCATCCAGTGGGTGGACTACTTCTACTC
This sequence comes from Aristaeellaceae bacterium, assembly GCA_051883775.1. Taxonomy (GTDB): domain Bacteria; phylum Bacillota; class Clostridia; order Christensenellales; family Aristaeellaceae; genus UBA11524. The sequence continues at coordinate 6,763 of JBJEUJ010000208.1, forward strand.
CCCCGAGGGCTCCCTGTTCTTCCGCTACGGCATCGAGGGCGAGACCTACTACGTGGACGACGAGGGTCAGGCCCGCATGTTTGACGAAATCCTCAACGCTGAGGAAGGCTTCATGACCGCGCTGGGCAAGATCAACCTGGTGCCCGGCGGCGGCTTCCCCGTGATGATTGACGACCAGACCGACGGCATTGTGGCCAGCGACCTGACCAAGGAAGTGGCTGCCGCGTTCGTGCCCTACCTGCCCAGGACCGTCGTAGCCAAGCCCACCGTCTCCATGGAGGACGCGGACCTGGTCAACGCCATCGAGCAGGACCTGAACACCTACCGCGATACCTCCGTGACCAAGTTCATCCTGGGCGAGTGGAGCTTCGACAAGTGGGACGAGTACTGCTCCACCCTGGAGACCATCGGCATCCGCCAGCTGGAGGAAATCTACCAGAAGGCGCTGGACGCGTCCAACTGACGCATTTTTCCCGAGCCGGGAGGGAGGCGCTCCCTCCCGGTTCTTCCTTCATCATCCTACCTGACAGAATGGGAGACCTGGCCGATGCTGCAGAAGACACGGAAGTTCCTCACAGCCGTCCGCAAGGATTACGGGCTGTATCTGCTGTTTCTGGTTCCGCTGATCTGGTACCTGGTATTCATGTATTACCCCATGTACGGGCTGCAGATCGCCTTCCGGCGCTACAATGCCAGGCTGGGCATTACGGGCAGCCCCTGGGTGGGCCTGCAGTATTTCAAGCAGTTCTTCGGCTCCTACTATTTTTCCGACCTGCTGATCAACACCCTGGTGCTCAACGTCTACCAGATGGCGCTGGGCTTCCCCATCCCGATCCTCCTGGCGCTGATTGTCAACGAAATTCACTGCCGGCCCCTGCAGAAGGCCGTGCAGAACATCACCTATATCCCCTACTTTCTGTCCATGGTGGTTGTGGTCAGCATGCTGACGCTCTTCTCCAACCCTACCTACGGCCTGTTCAACAGGATCGCCGGGCTGTGGGGCGGCGGCGGTGTGGACTACATGGCCAAGGAGGAATGCTTCCGCACGATGTACGTCCTCTCCGGCGTGTGGCAGAACATGGGCTTCAATTCCGTGATCTATATTGCCGCGCTCAGCGCCATTGATCCGCAGCTCTACGAGGCGGCGGCCATCGACGGCGCCAGCAGGCTGAAGAAAATCATTCATATTTCGCTCCCCTGCATCCTGCCCACCATCATCATCCTGTTCATCATGCGCATCGGCAGCCTGATGAACGTGGGCTTTGAAAAGGTGCTGCTGATGCAGAACAACGTGAACATGGGCAAAAGCGACGTGATCTCCACCTTCATCTACCGCAACGGTATCCAGAAGGGGCAGTTCAGCTACAGCGCGGCCGTGGGCATCTTCAACTCCCTGATCAACCTGATCCTGCTGGTCAGCGCCAACACGATCACCCGGAAGCTGGGCGACAACAGTCTTTGGTAAGGAGCGACGAATATGACTGCACATACCATCAAACATCGGATTCGTCAAAGCCCGGGGGATCGCGTGTTTGACGTGACGGTCAATGTGATCGGTATCCTGGTCATGCTGATCGTGCTGATTCCGCTGATCTTCGTGGTGGCGGCGTCCTTCTCCGACCCCGACCTGGTGCTGCGGGGCAAGGTGCTGCTATGGCCCAAGGGCTTTACCCTGCAGGCCTACACCATGGTCTTTGAGAACCAGGACATCTGGTGCGGCTACCGCAACACCATCCTCTATACGCTGCTTGGCACCACCATCAATATCCTGATGACCATCATGGCCGCCTATCCCCTCTCCCGCAGGGAGATGCAGGGCCGCCGGTTCTTCACGCTCCTGGTGCTCTTCACCATGTACTTCAACGGCGGCCTGATCCCCACCTATCTGCTGGTGCGCGACCTGGGCATGTACAACACCATCTGGGCGGTGCTGATTCCCTCGGCCATCTCCACCTACAACCTGATCGTGGCCAAGTCCTTCTTTGAGCAGAGCATCCCCCAGGAGCTGTACGAGTCCGCCAAGCTGGACGGCAGCTCCAGCGTGCATACGCTGTTCACCATCGTGCTGCCCCTGTCCAAGGCCATCATCGCCGTGCTGATCCTCTACTACGGCGTGGCCCACTGGAACGCCTACTTCAACGCCCTGATCTACCTGCGGGATGAAAGCCTGCACCCGCTGCAGATTGTGCTGCGCAACATCCTCCTGCTGGGGCAGACGGAGCAGATGGGCTCCAACGACGTGGGCATGGGCGAGAAGATCAAGATGGTGGAGGCCATCAAGTACTCGGTCATCGTGGTCTCCAGCGTCCCGGTACTGCTGCTCTACCCCCTGGCCCAGCGCTACTTTGTCAGCGGCGTCATGATCGGCGCTGTGAAAGGATGAGTCAAGCCATGAACAAGCCCAACATCATCATCGTCATGACGGATCAGCAGCGGCAGGATCTGCGCAAGAGCCGCGGCTATGCCTTGGACACCATGCCCTTCCTGGACAGCTGGGCGGCCCAGGGCGTGGACTTCGGCTGCGCCTACACCCCCAACCCCACCTGCATGCCCGCCCGCGTCAGCATGTTCACGGGCCGCTACGCCTCCTGCCATCAGGTGCGCACCAACCACAACATGCGCGACGCCCGCTACACCCAGGATCTGCTGGACGTGCTCAAGGCCCAGGGCTACCGCACCGCCCTGTGCGGCAAGAACCACTCCCACCGGGAGCCCGAAGCCTTCGACTTCCACGAGACCTGCGGCCATCTGGGCTACGAGGGTGAAGCGAACCCCACCGGGCAGCTGAAGGAGTTTGCCGACTTCCTCTGCGGCACGCGGCACATGGAGTCCCACGCGCCCTCCCCCCACGGCGTGGAGGTGCAGCATCCCTACCGCAATGTGTCCAGCGCCCTGCGCTTCATGGACGAGACGCCCCGGGATCAGCCCTTCTTCGCCTGGGTCTCCTTTGCCGAGCCCCACAATCCCTACCAGGTGCCCGAGCCCTACTTCGACATGTTCCCGCCGGAGTCCCTGCCGCCCGTCACCGCGGGCACGGACTGCCTGGCGGACAAGGGCCACCGCTGGCCGTGGCTGCGGGACGTATGGGAGAAGGTGCTGGGCGAGGACATCGAGAACCGCATTCTCCGGGCGCGCTCCAACTATCACGGCATGCTCCGCCTGATTGACGATCAGTTCCGCCGGCTCATCGAGGGGCTGGAGGAGCGCGGGCTGAGGGAGAACACGCTGGTGATTTTCCTGTCCGACCACGGGGATTACGTGGGCGAATACGGGCTGATCCGCAAGGGCGCGGATCTGCCGGAGATTCTCTGCCGGATTCCCATGGCCATGCAGGGCCCCGGCGTGAAGCCGCAGGGTCTGCGCAGCGACGTATGCGTCAGCCTGGTGGATTTGCTGCCCACCCTGTGCGACCTGCTGGGGGTGGAGGTACCCTTCGGCGTGCAGGGCAAGAGCATTCTGCCCCTGATGCAGGGCAGAAGCGACTATCCCGCCGGGGAATACGACGTGGCCTATTCGGAGAGCGGCTTCTCCGGCCTGTACTGGGACGAGCGCGACGGTCTGACCCTGCAGGCGGAGGGCGCGTGCAAGGACGGCTACGCCACCTTCGACTGTCTGAACACCTGGACCCAGTGCGGTCAGGTGCGCATGGTGCGCAAGGGCGACTGGAAGCTTCAGGCGGACATGATGGGCTCCGTGTACCTGTACAACCTGGGCAGCGACCCTTTGGAGCAGCGCAGCCTGGCCGATGATCCGCAATACGCCCAGGTGAAGGCCGACATGCTCACCGAACTGACCGCCGCCATCCTCAAGGCGCAGGATCCCCTGCCCGTGCCGCACTTCCGCTACCGCACCAAGTGCCACCCCAGGGGCTGGTGGCATGACGCGGACTATGTGAGCGGTGACCCGGGCGTTCGGAAGCTGTAACCCGGTTGATTCAGCAAAAAAAGAGGCCGCATGGCCTCTTTTTTGTGTGCGGGGGTATATTGCGCTGCTGTGCGGGGGATGGCGCGGTTCCATGGGAGTTGTCTGTCCTGACGTTTCCATCGCGGGATGCGGGGCATCCCGCCCGGAAACTCGCGCTTTTCTCTTTTCTTTTTTACTTTGCTTTTGTGCTGCGCTGGGCTGCCGCCCAGACCTGCGCAGGGGCTAACGCCGCCCCTGCACCCGCGCAA
>JBJEUJ010000209.1:0-10898 GCA_051883775.1 Aristaeellaceae bacterium
GACGGCGTTCCTCCTTCTCAAAAAAGTGGCCGCAGCCACTTTTTTGACACGCTGAGCGCCCTGCCTTCTTGTGAAAGGCAGGGCGCTTTTCCATGGCGCACAGGCCCCTGGGGATGCGCCGCGGCAGGGCGTATGGGCGGCATGCTTCCCGTCGTCCGGAGGCATGGCGCAGGCAGGGTGCCCGACGGACGTATCCCCCGAGCGGCTATGACGCGCTGCGCGCCTCCCCCTCGCGAGCCACATCGGGGAGCATTCCCCGAATACACGCTGCGCCCCGCCCTTCCGGCAAGGAAAGGCGGGGCGCAAACCGACATGGATGCGGCGGCGATTACAGCGTGTCCACAAAGGCGGCGAAGCGATCCGTCAGGAAATCCAGGTTGCCCTGGTCGCAGGCGGTATCCCTGGCCGTGTTCAGGTGCGGCACGTACCAGCCCACCCCGGCGGTGCGCTTGCAGGTCATCACCGCCACGCCGCACTGGAAGCTGTCGTGGTCGGCGGTGTAGGTGGTCACGCCGCCCTCCAGCACATGGACGCTGCGCTCCGTGCCGGCCTTCATGGCGGCGCACAGGCGGGCGTATTCCGGGCGCAGACGGGCCATCTTCTTCCCGATGACCAGCACGTCCTCCCCCACGCCCACGCAGTTCAGGTTCACCACGGTTTTCATGCACTGCACCTGCAGGTGCGCCTTGCCATAGGCCCGGGAGCCCTGCTTGCCCTGCTGGCTGTCGTCAAAGAGGAGGAAGGCCACCTTGCCGCGCTTGTCCTCGGGGATGGCGGCCATGGTCTGAAGCAGCGCCGTCACGCCGGAGGTGTTGTTGTTGGCGTTCTGCCGGTTGGCAGGGCCGTAGTTCAGCAGCATCAAAAGGGCCAGGTAGCAGATCACGAAGATCCACAAAACAGCCGCGGGCTGGGCGATGATCAGGCTCAGCACCGTGGTCGCCGCCGCCGCCACCACCAGCAGCGCCAGCACCACCAGCAGCTGCCAGGAATAGAACACCGCCGGGTTGCGGGGAATCATCAGGCTGGGGATCAGGCTGACGGCAGGGGTATCATAAGGCGCGGAGAAGATCACCGCCGCGTGCTCCGGATCGCCGATCACCACGTTGTGGTGCTTGACCAAGCGTCCGCAGGTTTCCACCCGGGCCTTGTACCCGGCTTCCTTCGCCTTGTCAAGGGCATACTGACGGAAGGCCTGCTTCTGCACGGCGGTCTTGCGCACGGGATAACGGCCCAGCATTTCCTCCAGGATGGTCATCAGGGTTCCTCCTTCTGTGTTGTTACAGGGCGTCGATCAGCGCCGCCAGGCCGCCGGTGAGCATCTCCAGGCAGGCCGGGTCGCAGAGCGTGTCCTTGGGGGTGTGCAGGCGGCTGCAGTAATCCCCCGCGACGGCGTGACGCCTGCAGGCGCATACCGCCACACCCTGGGCAAAGTTGGCCTGGTCGGAGGGGTACAGCGTCCGCTCCATGGGATAGAAGGCGGCGGTTTTGCCCGCCCGGGGCGTCATGGCCTGCTGCAGGCGCTCCCACACGGGCAGGGCGCGCACCTTCTTCGGGGCGAAGAACAGCAGGCGTTCCCCCACGCCCACGCAGTCCAGGTTGACCAGCAGCTTCTCCTGCTTCACCCGCCTGTGGGCCCTGGCGTAGGCCGCAGAGCCCAGCATGCCCTTCTCCTCATTGTCGAAGAGGATGAAGGCCGCCCTGCCCCGCCTGTCCTCCGGGACGCGGGAGAGCAGCTCCATCACCGCCGCCACGCCGGAGGTGTTGTCATTGGCGTTGTGGGGATTGGCCGGGCCCAGCATCAGGAGCAGCAGCAGCGCCATGTACACCGCAAAGCCCGTCCAGTACGCCGCCATAAACACCCCCAGCCACGCATACACCGCCACGCCCGCCGCCACCGCCGGAATGGCCAGCGCCGCCACCAGCGCCAGCTGATACAGGATGTACAGCGGCACGTTGAGGGGCGTGATGAAGTTGGGCAGGGGCATGCGCGCCGGGGTATCGTAATGGGCGGTGATGATGATCTCCGCCTCCTCCGGGTTGCCGATGACGATATTGTGGTTCATGCACAGCATTTTCGCCGGCTCCACCCTCGCCGTCCAGCCCTGCTTTTCTGCCGTTTCCACCGCCCAGCGGCGGAAGCTCTCCTTCTGCTCCCGGCTCTTGCGCACGGGAAAGCGCGCCTGGATTTCCTCAAGCATGGTCATGTCTCTCCTCCTGTGCCCGGGCCGGAAGAATCTCCCGCACCGTCAGCACATCCTCCTCCACCGTAAAGCGAACCTCCAGCCCCGCAAAGCCGAAGCCGTACACCCGCCCGGGGTCGTGGTGATAGGCCGGGCGGGGATCCTGGGCCAGCACGCCCCGCAGCGCCTCCGCCTTCCCCGGCGGCACCAGCGCCAGGCAGTGATCCGGGATCACCACCTCCACCTGCCGCTTCGCCGTCTGATCGGTGAAGCCGCCGGTGGCCTCGGGATGGCAGTCGGCATAGGGCAGGTAGGGCTTCACGTCGTAGACGGGGGTGCCGTCCATCATGTCCGCCCCGGCGATCACCAGCACATGCCCCAAAGTGGGATCCTCCTCCACCCGGAGCAGCCGCACGCAGCTCAAGCCGATGGGATTGGGCCGGAAGGGCGAGCGGGTGGCGAACACGCCCATGCGGGTGTTGCCCCCCAGGCGCGGCGGACGGACGGTGGGCTGCCAGCGGCCCTCCTTCTCCCCTGCGCGCCGGGCCTCATGGAAGCCCCAGATCAGCCACAGGTGGGAGAAGGCCTCGATGCCCCGCAGCGCCTCCGCCACCCGGTAGGCAGGCTCGAACACCACCCTCGCCTCCACCTCCTCCACCAGCCCGCTCTGGCGGGGCAGGCCGAACTTGGTGGGAAAATCGTTGCTGATCCGGGCGATAACCTCCATGCTCTTCCCTCCCATGGCTCTCGGTCGCATGCGCTCAGTGTACCACGTTTTCCCCCGGAAGGGAAGCCCCTCACATCACCCGCATGAGAATCAGCTTCGCCGCCACGCACACCAGCAGCTGCGCCGCCGCGGCCAGCACCAGCGTCATCATCACCGTTTCACTGAAGAAGCCCGCCACGCACCCCGCCGCCAGCATCCCCAGGGACAGGTACAGCCCCATGGGCAGCCCCGCCCGGGCCCTAATGGCCTGCAGCCGCTCGTCATGCTCCTCGTTGTACAGCCGCTTCAGGCGCGTATCGTCCCTGAGCGCACGTCCATAGCGCATGATGACCGGAAAGCCCATGATCGCGCCGCCCGCTGCCATCCCCAGCAGGAAGCTCCCCACCGGCCCCTCCATGCCGCGGCCCAGATACATCATCAGAAAGAACAGCCCCTCCATCACGCCCAGCAGCCTCATCCTGCGCCGGATGAGGCGCCGGAATCCATCCATCGCCATGCCTTACTCCTCCTCGCCGAATATGAACACGTCCTCAATGGCCAGCCCGAAGTACCGGGCAATCCTGTGCGCCAGGGGCAGGGAGGCAATATACTTCCCCGTCTCAATGGAGGTGATCGTCTGCCGTGTGGTGCCCACAGCGTCCGCCAGCTCCTCCTGGGACATGCGCCTGGCCCTCCTCAGCTCCCGTATCCGCGTCTCCACGCCCATCCCTCCCGGTCAGATGCAATGCATGCTTTGCATTTTTAGTATAGTCTGCTTTGCACGTTTTGTCAAGCATGCTTTGCATTTTGATGAGCATTTGTCATTGGGGGCGGAATGTGCTATACTGAACGATACAACCCTGAAAGGAGGCTTGCGATTGCTGGATTATCTGCGCAGCTGCGGCAACCGCTCCTTGGATGACCTGCCGCTGGGCGATGTGGACAGGCTGATCTTCGCCCAGCTGGCGTATCTGGATCTGCGCGGGGCCCAGACGCATCAGCCCCTGTCCGGCGCGCTGGCTCAGGCGGCCTTCGACACCGACGCGGACGCCACGGAGATGCGCTTTCCCTACCAGCACGCGGACGACAAAAGCCTTTGCGCGCTGCTGTCCGGCTGCAGCCGTTATGCGGGCGTGACCTTCGAGGGCTTCCACAGCGCCTTCGACCACGCCCAGGAGCGGCAGTTTGCCGCCCTGGTGCTGCGCTTGCCGGACGGGGCCGTGCTCATCGCCTACCGGGGCACGGACAACACCCTGGCCGGGTGGAAGGAGGACTTCAACCTGGTCTTTATGGAGGAGATTCCCTCCCAGGCCATGGCCCGCCAGCTGGCGGAGGAGGTGGCCCCCACCGCGCCTGCGATAGAATTGTGCGGGCACTCCAAGGGTGGCAACCTGGCGCTGTACGCGGCCGTCATGGGCAGCGGGGAGGTTCGCGCCCGCCTGCGCTGCGCCGTCAGCTTCGACGGGCCGGGGCTTTCCCGGCGGATGGCCGAATCCCCCGCCTGGCAGGAGGTGCAGGGCCGCCTGCGGCTGCTGACGCCCACCTTCACCCTCCTGGGCGCGCTGTTCCATCAGCCGGAGGAGGTGCGCATTGTGGAGAGCCGTGCCATGGGGCCCAAGCAGCACTATCCCTACAACTGGCGCACCGACGGCCCGGACTTTGCCTATGCGCCCCGCCGCAGCCGCCCCGGGCAGAAGCTGGGGGACGTGCTCCGCGCCGCCCTGGAGCAGCTGGATCCGCCCACGCGGGAGCGCTTCGTGGAGGCGGTGTACGACATCATCTCCGCCACGGGAGCGCAGACCGCCGGCGACCTGCTCAGCGGCTGGCTGCGCAACACGCGGCTGATCCTGCGCCGCCTGCGTGAAACCGACCGGGAAACCGCCCGGCTGCTGGGGCATGCGCTGGGGATCTTCTGGCGGGCGGTGGCGGAGGTGATGGGCCTCCCCCTGCCCGAGCGTACCGACGATGAGCCTGACTCCGACAACCCCTGAAGGAGGTGCCGCCATGCCTGCCGCCCTTTGGCTGCTGCTTGCGCTGCTGCTGCCGCCCCTCTATGCCTGGCTGATTCATCCACGGCTGCCCCGGCGGGAGCTTTCGCGCTTCACCGGCGTGGACTATGCCCACCGGGGGCTTTGGAGCGCCGCCCGCCCGGAGAACAGCTGCGCCGCCTTTACCGCCGCGGCGGATGCGGGCTACGGCATTGAGCTGGACGTGCGCATGACGGCGGACGGCGCGCTGGTGATCCACCACGACGGGAGCCTGGCCCGGCTGTGCGGCGAGGACGTCCGCATTGAGCGCAGCAGCCTGGCCCGTATCCGCGCCTGCCGCCTGGGGGACAGCAGCGAGCCCATCCCCACCCTGGCCGAAGCCCTGGCTGCCGCGAAGGGCGCGCCCCTCATTGTGGAGCTGAAGCCTGCCCGGGGCAACGCCTTCCGCCTGAGCCGCGCGGTGTATGCGCAGATGCGCTCCTACCCCGGGCCCTGGTGCGCGGAGAGCTTCTCGCCCCTGGCGATGATGTGGTTCCGCCTGCGCGCGCCGGAGGTCATCCGCGGGCAGCTGACCTTCCACCGCATCCGGCAAAGCGATTCGCTGCCCGCCCTGCTGGCCCATCTGGCGGCGGCCTCCATGCTGCAAAACGCCCTCTCCCGCCCGGATTTCGTGGCCTGCGAGCTCAGCGACGAGGCCGCCCGCAGCCTGACCCTGCGTCTTTTGCGGCGCATGGGCACGCCCCTGGCCGCCTGGACCATCCGCTCCCCGGAGGCTATGACGGCCTGCCGGGAGCGCTGCGCCATCATGATCTTCGAGGGCTTCCTGCCGGAGGACAGGCCCTCTGCCTGAGGCCGCCTTCCCCTGCCCCGCCCAGGCGGGACGGGGTATTTTTTTGTCCGCATGCCCCACGCGGACAGCTTTTTGCTGCTACGGCGCGCAGCAGCGTATTGACTCGCCCGGAACGATCTTCTATAATATGGGTAGCTTTGCGGCATCGTTGACAATCACATAGGATGAAGGAGGTTTTGTTACCCGTGGATACGCCCCTTGCCGGAAAAACCGTACTGTTCCTGGGCAGCTCCGTGACCTATGGCGCATGCGCGGAGGGATATTCCTTTGTGGAGGCGCTGGCGGAGCGCACGGGGCTCATCCCCGTGAAGGAAGCCGTGTCCGGCACCACCCTGGCCGATGTGGACGACGAATCCTACATTGCCCGGATGCTGCGCCTGCCCGCCACCCTCAGGCCCGATCTGTTCCTGTGCCAGCTGGGCACCAACGACGCCACCCGCGCCCTGCCCCTGGGGGAGATCAGCCCCGGGCGGAGCCTGGCGGACTTCGACACCCGCACCGTCACCGGCGCGCTGGAGACCATCATCGTCCATGCCATGACGGCCTGGCGCTGCCCCGTGCTGTTCTACACCGGCACCCGCTACGACAGCCCCGCCTACGGGCGCATGGTGGAGCGGCTCCTGGCCCTTGGGGAGAAGTGGCCCATCGCCATCCTGGACCTGTGGCACGACCCGGCCATGCTGGCCGTTTCCCCCGAGGATTACGCCCGCTACATGCACGACCCCATCCACCCCACCCGGGAAGGCTACGTCGCCTGGTGGACGCCCCGCTTCGAGGCGTTCCTGACCCGTCACGTTCACGCTCATTGAGCAGAAAGGATCTATACCCATGCAGATTACGCATCTTCGCACCATGCACATGGATCGCCCCCTGGGCGCGGCCATGGAGCAGCCCGTCCTGAGCTGGAAGGTCACAGGCTCCGCCGGGAAGAAGCAGCGCTCCGCCCGCATTCTCATCGCCTCCGACCCGGCCATGACCCATGTCCTCCACGACAGCGGCGAGGGGGACTTCTCATCCCTGGGCTATGCCGCGCCCATCACCCTCACGCCCCGCACCCGCTACTTCTGGCAGGTGAGCGTCACGGCGGATGACGGCGAAAGGGCCGTGTCCGAACCGTCCTTCTTCGAGACCGGCAAAATGGACGAGCCCTGGGCGGGGCAGTGGATCGCCATGCCCGGGGAAGGCAGGGTTCACCCGGTCATGCACCGCCGCTTTGCCGCAGGGAAGGCTGTAGCCTCCGCCCGGCTGTATATCTGCGGCCTGGGGCTCTACGACGCCAGCCTCAACGGCCAGCGGGTGTCAGATGAATACTTCACCCCCTACTATGACAGCTACGAGCATTTCATCCAGTACCAGACCTGGGACGTGACCGGCATGCTGCAGCAGGACAACGAGCTGACCGTAATGCTGGGCGGCGGCTGGTACATGAGCCGCTACGGCTTTGGCGAGCCCGGTGGCTGCCTGTACGGCGACAGGATGCAGCTGATATGCGAGCTGCGCATCGCCTACATGGACGGCACGGAGGATGTCATTCCCTCGGACGAGCGCTGGGAATGCCGCCCCTCCCCCGTGACCTTCAGCAGCATCTACGACGGCGAGCGCTACGATGCGCGGATGGAAGCCGCCGGCAGCTGGCGGCAGGTGGAGATCGCGCCCGCGCCCCGGGGCCGCCTGACGGAGCGGCTCAGCATGCCCGTGCGCATTACGGAGGAGCGCGCTCCCGTGCAGCTGCTCACCACCCCCGCCAACGAGCTGGTGCTGGACTTTGGCCAGGTGATCACCGGCTGGGTGGCCTTCCGCTGCCCGCTGCCCATGGGGCACACGGTGTACCTGCAATACGGGGAGCTTCTGCAGAACGACTGCTTCTACCGGGAGAACCTGCGCAGCGCCAAGGCGGAATACACCTACTTTTCCGCCGGGGAGGGCGCGTGGGTGCGGCCGTACTTCACCTTCTACGGCTTCAGGTATGTGAAGGTGGAGGGCATGACGAAGGAGCAGATTCTGGCTGCGGGCTTCGTGGCCCAGGCCGTCCACACGGACCTGGAGCGCACGGGCACCCTCACAACCGGCCTGCCCAGGCTCAACCGCCTGCTGGAGAACGTCCTGTGGAGCCAGCGGGACAACTTCCTGGACATTCCCACCGACTGCCCCCAGCGTGACGAGCGCATGGGCTGGACCGGCGACGCGCAGGTGTTCTGCCCCACCGCCAGCTACAACATGGAGACCCCGGCCTTCTACCGCAAGTACCTGGCGGACATGCGGGCCGAGCAGAGCGAGCACGAGGGCGCGGTGCCCCACGTGGTGCCGGACACCATCGGCCAGATCAGCAAAAAGCACGCCCGGCTGGGCCATCCCGACGAGGAGAAGAAGGAATACGGCTCCTGCGCCTGGGCGGACGCGGCGGCGGTGATCCCCTGGACGGTATATGAATTCTACGGCGACAGGGCGCTGCTTGCGGAGGCCTTCCCCGGCATGAAGGCCTGGGTGGACTGGATCCGCGCCCAGGACGAAACCCAGTGCGGCGGCAGCCGCCTGTGGGACTGCGGCTTCCACTTTGCGGACTGGCTGGCCCTGGATAACCCGGACAAGGAAAGCCGCTTCGGCGGCACGGACAACACCTACATCGCCACGGCCTACTACCACCGCTCCGCGCTGCTGACGGCCAAGGCCGCGGGCGTGCTGGGCCTTGGGGAGGACGCGGCCCGCTACGCCCGCCTGGCGGAGGAGGTCAAGGCGGCCTTCCAGCGCAGGTATTATGGCGAGGGCGTCTGCACCATCCAGACGCAGACCGCGCTGGCCCTGGCCCTGCACTGGGACCTGGTGCCGGAGAGCGGCCGGGCCCTGGCGCTTGCCCAGCTGCAGGAGAAGCTGGAGAAGCGGGACAACCACCTGGACACGGGCTTTGTGGGCACGCCGGTGCTGCTTCCCGCCCTGTCCGAGGGCGGAAAGCATGCCACCGCTGTGACGCTGCTGCTGCAGGAGGACTACCCCAGCTGGCTCTATGAGGTGAGCATGGGCGCCACCACCATCTGGGAGCGGTGGAACTCCGTCATGCCCAACGGCCTGGTCAGCGACACGGGCATGAACAGCATGAACCACTACGCCTATGGCAGCGTCATGGGCTGGATGTACCAGTACCTGGCGGGTCTGCGGCCCGTGGCGGAGGCTCCCGGCTTCCGGCGGGCGGTGATCGCCCCCATGCCGGACAAGCGGCTGGGCCATATCCTGTGCAGCTACGACTCCGCCAGCGGCCGCTACGAGGTGGACTGGCGCGTGGAGGGCGACAGGGTGCAGTACCGCATCCTCATCCCCTTCGGGTGCGAGGCCGAGGTGCGCCTGCCCGGCCATGAGGTGCAGGTGCTTGCTTCCGGCGAATACCGCTTCGAGGGGCCGCTGCAGGCATAATGCGCGCAGGGGCGGGCGATCGTATGATCGCCCGCCCCTGCCATGCCCCGCATGAGAATCTCTTCCAGCGCAACGCTTTTTCTTGACAAAACCGTTATGTTGACTACAATGTTCAATGTGGCGGTTTTTTTACATTTGTTTCATTTTTTGTTTCGATTCATCCACCGCCAGCCCGGAGGAGAGGAGTGGTTTTCCCATGTTCGGTCATCGTCCCGACGGACGGCGCGTGTCGTCCATCGACCCCATTGTCCGCATCACCCCCTACCTGATGCCCATGCGCTGCGACGCGCAGGTGTTCCTGCAGCACAAGGTGGACTACGAGATGCTTGCCCGCTACATTGCCGCCCAGAGCGCCAAGGGCGAGAAGATCACCTTCATGAACATCATCATCGCCGCCTTCGTGCGCACCGTCAGCCAGCACCCGGAAATCAACCGCTACATCATGAACAAGCAGTACTACTCCCGCAACAACTGCACCGTGTCCTTCACCATGCTCAAGGAGCCGCAAAACGCCGAGTCCGACGAGACGGCGGTGAAGATCAAGTTTGACCTGACCGACACCCTCTACGACGTGCGCGACCGCATGAACGCCGTCATCAACGCCAACCGGGGCGAATCCGGCATGAACTTTGTGGACAAGCTGGCCCGGGTGGTGCTGGCGGTGCCCGGCCTGGCCACGGCGGTGGTGGCCCTGGTGCGCCTGCTGGACCGCTACGGCCTGTGCCCCGCGGCGCTGCTGGACGAGCTGCCCTTCCACACCAGCATGTACATCACCAACAACGCCTCCATCGGATTGCACCATGTGAACCATCACATCTACAACTTCGGCTCCACCAGCCTGTTCTTCGGCATGGGCACGGTGGAGCGCAGCGCGGTGGTGGAGCCCTCCGGCACGGCGAAGATGAAGCGCTGGCTGCCCATCGGCATCACCGCCGACGAGCGCGTGTGCTCCGGCGCGCACTACGCCAGCTTCTTCGGGCTGATGAACCATCTGCTGAACCATCCCGAGGAGCTGGAAGCGCCCCCCGTCTCCGTGCGCTTCGACCCCAAGTGCGAATACCATGTGCCCAAGGTGGGTCAGGAGGCGGAGCCCGCCCGGGCCAAGATGCCCATGGCCACCGCCTGACGCAGCCCGCAGGCATCCCTGCCAAAGGAAACGCCCGAAGGATCGCAAAATCCGTCGGGCTTTTTTTATTGCAGCGGTTGCTTTCCGCGCCTGTTTCAGCTACACTGGGTGCAGCGCAGGCCCGCCCTGCAGCATGAATTGTGAGGAAAAGCCTATGACGCATCAGCAGGTTACCATTCGGCCCGAGGAGCGCCGGGATTACAGGAGCATCGTCTCCCTCATTCTGCGCTCCTTCCGGGAGGGAACAAACTATTCCGACGGCACCGACGTTGTCGCCCTGGTGGAGGAAATCCGCGTTTCGCCCTACCATATCCCGGAGCTGTCCTTCGTGGCGGAAAAGGACGGGCAGGTCGTGGGGCACTTCATGTTTTCCCGCTTTCCGCTCTCCCCCACCCCGCAGGGCGGATGCCATGACACCGATTCCGGCATTGTCATGCTGGCGCCCGTATCGGTGCACGCCGATTATTTCCGTCAGGGCATCGGCACGGCCATGGTGACGAAGGGCATTGAGGCCGTGCGGAAGGCGGGCTTCAGGGGCATCACCGTGGAGGGCAACTTCAACTTTTACCACCGCTTCGGCTTCCGAACCTCCTCGGAATTCGGCATCTATCCCACCAGCGGCTATCCCATGCAGGAGCCCCGG
>JBJEUJ010000210.1:0-2102 GCA_051883775.1 Aristaeellaceae bacterium
CTCACCGAGATGCGCCGCACCGTGGACGAGAAGCTGACCCAGTCCCTGGACAAGCGGCTGAACGACTCCTTCGCCCAGGTGAGCCAGCGGCTGGAGCAGGTATACAAGGGCCTGGGCGAAATGCAGACCCTGGCCAGCGGCGTGGGCGACCTGAAGAAGGTGCTCTCCGGGGTGAAGACCCGAGGCAACTGGGGCGAGATGCAGCTGTCCGCGCTGCTTGCGCAGCTGATGGCCCCCGGCCAGTATGACGAGAACGTGGCGGTGACGCCCGGCTCCGCCGAGCGGGTGGAGTTCGCCCTGCGCCTGCCGGGCCATGACGGGGAGATCACCTTCCTGCCCATTGACAGCAAGTTTCCCCAGGAGGACTACCTGCGCCTGACCGAGGCCAGCCAGGCCGCCGACCGGGAGGCCGTGGAGGAGGCCCGCAAGGCTCTGGCCCAGCGCATGAAGCAGGAGGCCCGCCGCATCAGCACCAAGTACATCGCGCCGCCCCACACCACGGACTTCGCGGTGATGTTCCTGCCCGTGGAGGGGCTTTACGCCGAGGTGGTGCAAATCCCCGGCCTGACCGAGACGATCCAGCGGGAGTACCGGGTGGTGGCGGCAGGCCCCAGCACCTTCTCCGCCCTGCTCAACGCCCTGCAAATGGGCTTCCGCACCCTGGCCATCGAGCAGCGCTCCAGCGAGGTGTGGAAGCTGCTGGGCCAGGTGAAGAGCGACTTCGGCAAGTTCGCCGACACCCTCGAAAAGACCCGGCAGAAGCTCCAGCAGGCCAGCGAGTCCATCGACACGGCCTTCACCCGCACCCGGGCCATTCAGAAGCGCCTGGGCGCGGTGGAGACCCTCGAGGGCGGCACGGAGGAGGACGCATGATTATCCACACGGGCCTGCGCACGGACATTCCCGCCTTCTACGCCCCCTGGCTGCTGAACCGCCTGCGGGAAGGCTATGTGCTGGTGCGCAACCCCTTTCATCCCTCCAGCGTCACCCGGTACACGCTTTCGCCGGAGGTGGTGGACCTCATCGCCTTCTGCACAAAGAATCCCCGGCCCATGCTGCCCCATCTGGACGCCCTCAGGAGCTACGGTCAGTACTGGTTCGTGACCATCACCCCCTACGGGCGGGAGCTGGAACCCCATGTGCCGCCCAGGGAGCAGGTGATGGCGGATTTCCGCGCACTATCGAAGGCGGTGGGGCCGCAGGCCATGGGCTGGCGGTACGACCCCATCCTGCTGTGGGGCGAATGGACGGTGGAGAAGCACCTGGCGGCCTTTGCGGAGATGGCGGCGGCCCTGGAGGGCGCAACGGACACCTGCGTCATCAGCTTCATCGACCTGTACAAGAAGGTGCGGCGGAATTTTTCCGAGGCCCGGGAGGTTTCCCGGGAGGACAGGCTGCATTTGGGTGCGGCCATGGCGGAGATTGCCCGCCGCCACGGCATGACGCTGAAAGCCTGCGCCGAGGGGGACGAGCTGGCCCCCTATGGGGTGGACTGCTCCGGCTGCATGACCATCGCCACCTATGAGCGGGCCCTGGGCTGCCGCCTGCGCGCACCCCGGGTTGCGTCCAACCGGCAGGGCCAGTGTGCCTGCCACCTGACCTGCGACATCGGCGCGTACAACAGCTGCGGGCATTTCTGCCGCTACTGCTACGCCAACGAAAACCCCGCCATTGTTCGGGAAACCATGCGACGCCACGACCCGGCCTCGCCCTTTCTCATCGGCGGGAGCATGCCCGGGGACGTGATCCACACCCCCCGCCAGACCTCCTGGAGGGACGGACAGCTGGCCATGGACGGGCTTATGTAAGAAAATCCTGTACACAAAAAAGACAGCGTCAGGCCGGGCCAAGCGTTGACATCCCCTGGCGGATGTGTTATGCTGTCAAAGAATTCGGTGGCAATACGAACGAAACAGGATGGAGATTATCGGATGTTCGCTGCAATGTACGTGCTTGGCATTCTGGGTCTACTGATTAGCCTCGCTCTTGTACGACTGCTTACGTACGGGAGCGTGTCTGAAAGTTATGCCCGGCAATGCCATGCGTGACAGGGTGGCGGATGCTGAGGCGGGCCGTCGCCCACCTCGACCGAGCCTCCTACA
>JBJEUJ010000211.1:0-10796 GCA_051883775.1 Aristaeellaceae bacterium
AGTGCGTGAAGGGCTCCACCCTGCCCGTGGAGCTTTTCATTGCCGACAACTCCCCCGAATGCGACACCGCCGGGCGCATTGCCGCCCTTTGGCCCCAGGCCCGCATCCTTCCCCAGAAGGAAAACGTGGGCTTCGGCCGGGCCAACAACGCCGCCCTGCCCCACCTGCAAAGCCGCTACCACCTGCTGGTGAACCCGGACGTGTCCTTCGCGCCGGATCTGATTGAACGCATGGCCGCCTACATGGACGAGCACCCCGAGGCCGTGATTCTCACGCCCCGGGTCTTCAACGAGGACGGCACCGAGCAGTTTCTGCCCAAGAAGCAGCCCACCGTCCGCTACCTGCTGGGGGGGCGGCTGGAGCGGCTGGGCGAGCCCTTCCGCCGCTGGCGGCGGGATTACACCCTGCAGGGACAGGAGATCGCCGCGCCCACACCGGTGGGCTTTGCCACGGGATGCTTCCTGATGATCCGCACGGAGGCCTTCCGCGCGCTGGGCGGCTTTGACGAGCGGTTCTTCCTCTACCAGGAGGACAGCGACCTGTCCCGCCGGGCCATGGAGACAGGGCAGATTGTCTACCACCCGGACATGCATGTGACCCACGCCTGGGCCCGGGAGAACACCCGTACCCTCCGGGGCAACCTGCGCCAGGTATCCTCCATCATCAAATTTTTCAGGAAGTGGGGCGTTGCCTGGTGAAGACCATCGACGTGCTGCTGGCCGTCTATAACGGCGAGCGCTTCCTGCCGCCGCTGCTTCAGTCCCTGGCCGCCCAGGATGACGCCGCCTTCACCGTGCTGGTGCAGGACGACGGCTCCACGGACGGCTCCCCCGCCCTGCTTGAGGCCATAACGGCGCAGGACAGCCGCTTCCGTCCGGCGGCGGAAAACGGCTGTCACCTGGGCGCGAAAGGGAATTTCATCAGCCTCATCCGCCAGGCCACAGGCGATTATACCGCCCTGTGCGACCAGGACGATGTGTGGGAGCGGGGCCGTCTTTCCCGCTGCCGGCGGGCCCTTGAGCAGGCGGAGGCCCGCTGGGGCGCGGACACGCCGCTGATGGTGCACAGCGACAGCCGCCTGATCGACGCGGAGGACGCGGTGCTGCAGGAGAGCTTCTTCCGCCACCAGGGCTGGGATCCCGCCGCGGTGACGCTGCCCCGGCTGATCGTGCAGAACAACGTCACCGGCTGCACGCTGATGATGAACGCCGCCCTCCGCCGCCTGGTGGCGGAGCATGCCGACCCTGCCAGCATGCACATGCACGACTGGTTCATCGCCCTGACCGCAGCGGCCTTTGGGCACATTGTGTTCCTGGACGAGCCGCTGGTGCGCTACCGTCAGCACGGCGTGAACGTGATGGGCGCCAGCCGGCAGACGCTCCTCCAGCGTGGTGTGAAGGCTCTGGGCGCATGGAGGAAGGGCAAGGCGCGCATCGCGCTGACCTACCGGCACACCCGGGCCTTCCGGGACGCCTACGGCACGCTGCTGCCCGGGGAGGCTGCCGCCGTCATTGACCGCTACCTGGCCACGGAGGCCATGGGGAAAATTCGCCGGGTGCTGGCGGTGCGCCGGGGCGGCTACACCATGCAGAGCCGCATCACCCGCATGGGGCAGCTGATTTTCGGGTAAATCCACAGCATAATGAAGCATCGGCCCTCCGCTTTTTCGGCAGGGGCCGATGCTGTTTTTTTGGTGTTGCGGGAGGTTGGGCGCTCCGATGCAGCGCGCGGAACCTGCCGTTTCCATCGCGGGCGAACTGCGTCGCCTGCTCGGAAACTCGCTTGGCTTTAGGGGACGCTGGGCTGCCGCCCAGACCTGCTTGGGGTTCCACCCCAAACCCCGCAAGGGGCATCGCCCCTTGACCCTTTTTCGCTGGCGCGCTTCCCTGGGGTTGACTTATTTGTTGGGCAGCAGGGTCAGGATGTCCTTGATGGACATGCACAGCGCGTCCGCCTCGCTGCTGCGGCCGTTTTGCAGGATGGTGCGGGCCGTCGTCTGCATGGCCGGGAAGGCGCTGCGGATCAGGTGATTGGCATGGATGACCACGTTGATTCCGTGGGCGGCCAGCTCATCCTCGGTGACGGTATTGTAGGTGGTGGGCACCACCACGATGGGCGTGGAGGGATGCTCCCTGCGGAAGGCCTCGCAGAAGGCGTAGACCTCGTCGGGGGTCTTCTGCCGGGAATGGATCATGACGCCGTCCGCCCCTGCCTTCACGTAGGCGTCGCAGCGGGTGAGCGCGTCCTCCAGGCCCTTTTCCAGGATCAGGCTCTCGCACCGGGCGATAATCATGAAGTCCCGGGTCTTTTGAGCGTTCTTGCCCGCGGTGATCTTCGCGCAGAAGTCCTCGATGCTGTCCTGGGTCTGCCCCGCGCCGGTGCCGAAGAGGCTGTTCTTCTTCAGACCCTTCTTGTCCTCGATGATGACCGCGGAGATGCCCATGCGCTCCAGCGTCTGCACGTTGTAGACGAAGTGCTCCACCTGGCCGCCCGTGTCCCCGTCCAGGATGATGGGCTTGGTGGTCACCTCCATGATTTCCTCGATGGTGCTGAGGCGGCTTGTCATGTCCACCAGCTCGATGTCCGGCTTGCCCTTGGCGGTGGAGTCGCACAGGCTGCTGACCCAGATGGCGTCGAACTGCCGCCGGCCCTTCTCCGTCTCCACCACGGTCTTTTCCACAATCAGGCCGGTGATGCCGTTGTGGGCCTCCATCACCGACAGGCAGGGCTTGTAGCGCAGGAGCTTGCGCAGGCGGCTGCGGCGGGTTTCCGGCAGGGAGAGCAGCTGATCCAGGGTGGAGAGCGTTTCCTCCGTGGGCGTATGGGTGTAGGGGAATTCCTTGAGTTCCCCGCCCCACTCCTTCAGCACCCCGATCACCCGGCTGCGGATGTCCGCCTGATACCCGGTGTGCCAGTCGTCCCCATGGACAACGATGTCCGGCTTCAGACGGCGCAGGATGTCCGTATAATCAAGTGACTCCTGCACCACCACCCGGCTCACGCCCTTGAGGCTCTCGAACATCTGGATCCGCTCCTCCAGGGGGATCAGCGGATAATGCTTGTAGGAGGCCACCGCCTCGTCCGTCAGCAGCCCCACCGTCACCTCGCCCAGGGCCGCGGCCTTCTTGAGGATAGCCAGGTGTCCGTTATGGATGATGTCCGTGGAAAAACAGATGTAGACCTGCTTCATGCTTTACTCCTTACCGCCCGGAGGAATTGGGCGCACACCCGCGCCTGATCCTCGGGATTGTCAATTTCCGCGCACAGCCGTCCGCCCACGTCCAGCGGGTACAGGGGAATCTCCTCCCACGCGGCGTTGAAGGCGTTCTCCGCATAGCACGTCCGCTCGCCCCGGGCAACAAACCGGCGGATTTCCTCCATCCACCGAAGAAAATCCCTCCGCAGGAACTTGTATGCCGGCTGGGAGGCCACGCAGTCCTCCCCGAACACGTTCACGCCAATGGCGCTGACCCGCCCGCCGCTGAGCCTGGCCTTGAAGTCCTTTTCCGGCAGGGGCAGGGACGCGTCCACCGCTACGCTGCTCACGGGCGCGGCGGCCAGCATGTCCATGACCTGCGGCGCCAGCACCAGGTCGCCGTGGAGGGAGATGACGTCGTCCTCCATGAGCAGCGCCCGGGCGTTGTCCATGCTGACGATGTAGTTGGTGTTCATAAAATCCGGGTTGGGCACATAATGGAAGGCAATCCCGGCGTCCAGCGACTCCAGGTGCTCCCGCAGCATGTCCGCAAAGGGCCCGGTGGTCACCACGGCCTCCTTCACGCCCACCCGGCGCAAAAGCTTCACCTGCCAGGAGATGATGGTGTCCTGATCGTCCAGGCGGCACATGCACTTGGGGTGTTCCTTCGTTTCCGCGCCCATGCGGGTACCCCGGCCGGAATTCAGCAGCAGCGCAATCATGCTCAGCCCTCCCGGATAAAGCGCATCAGCGCGTCGCGGTTCTCCCGGGGCGTGGTGGTGGGACGGCCCAGATCGGCCCTCGCTCCGCCCGCGCACAGGACCTCCACCAGCGCCAGGCTGCCGCAGGTCTGGGCGGCACGCAGCGCCTCCGCCAGCGTCTCCGGGGAGTCCGCCCGGTAAATGGCCGGGTACCCCGCCGCCTTTGCCGCTGCGGACACGTCCAGCGCGCCCTCGCACACCGGCATGCCGCCCACGGTCTCGTGGGCCGCGTTGTTGATGACCACGTGCAGGAGATTGGCCGGCCTGCGCTGGCCGATGACGTGCATGGCGCCCAGGTGCATCAGCGCCGCCCCGTCCCCGTCCAGGCACCAGACCCGGCGCTCGGGCCTGGCCAGGGCGATGGCCAGGGCAATGCTGCTGGCATGGCCCATGCTGCCCACGGTGAGGAAGTCCTTCTCATGGCCCTGGCTCAGCCGCTCGCGGATCTCGAACAGCTCCCGGCTCAGCTTGCCCGTGGTGGACACGAACACATCCCGCGCCCCGGCCTCCCGGACGATCACCTCCGCCGCCGTTTCCCGCGCCATGGTGCGGCCGTTGCCGTAGTCAGGCTTCTCCGCGCAGGTCAGCGCGCCCTTGCGCACCACGATGGCCGCCACGCGCTCCTGCGCCATCACCTCCGTCAGGCAGGCGAAGCGCTCCCGGAAGGCATCCTCGTCCATGGCCTTGTCCAGGATGAAATACGGTATATCCAGCAGCTCCAGCTGACCCAGGGTGATTTCCCCCTGCTTGACGTGCTGGGGCTCGTCATGCACGCCGGGCTCCCCCCGCCAGCCGATCACCAGCAGGCAGGGCAGGCTGTACACCTTGCCGTCCATCAGCGACGCCAGGGGATTGACGGCATTGCCCAGGCCGCTGTTCTGCATGTAGCACAGGGCGGGCCTGCCCGTGGCCAGGTAATGCCCGGCGCACAGGCCGATGGCGTTGCCCTCGTTGGCCGCGACGATATGCTCCGCCCCCGTCGCGCCATAGCGGGCATACAGCGTGTCGCACAGGCCCTTCAACTGGGAGTCCGGCACACCGGTAAAAAAGTCGATTCCTGCCCCGTGGCAGGCGTCAAGCAGCATGGCCGCGTCCATCGGGCAACCTCCTTGCATCCATTCGGCCTTCATTATACCATGCTTTCCCTCGTCGGGCAAGGCGGCAGGGCCGCCAAAGCAAAAACGCCGCGCATCCATGATCCGGACGCGCGGCGCGGGATGGCTTACCAGTCCAGGGGATATTCCGCCACGGCGTACTCCAGCTTTTTGCCGTTCTCCTTCAGGGTGGTCAGCACGCTGTCGATGGCGGTATCCTTGGTCAGGGGGGTGGGGGTGAAGTCGTTGTAGTCCGTGCGGGAGGATATGCGGATGGGGATGATCCGGAAGCCCTCGTTGCTCACCACGCCGTCCTTGACGCGGAAGCGGGTCTGGAACATGAAGCTGCTCATGTCGCTGGGCTTGGAGTTCCCCGCGAAGCAGAAGTTGCCCAGGGAGTAGCAGATGTACACGCCCTTGTACTGCTCGATGGGGTTGAGCCGGTGGCTGTGGTGCCCCAGCACCAGATCCGCACCGGCGTCCACCGCCAGGCGGCCCATCTTGATCTGGTTGTTCGTGGGCGAGTAGTCCTTTTCATTGCCCCAGTGGAAATTGCAGATGACGATGGGGTACTTCTCCTTCGCCGCCTGAATATCCGCGGGCACCTTGTCCCACAGGGACTCGTAGCGGTCGATGCACAGGTAGCTGAGCATGGCGATTTCGACGCCCTTGACCTCGATCACGCCCACCTCGGTGGAGTTGGAGTACACAATGCCCGCGTCCGTCAGGGCGTTCTTGGTATCCTCGTAGGCGTCCTCGCCGTGATCCATGATGTGGTTGTTCTCCAAGGCAGCGGCTTCCACGCCGTTGTCGGAGAGCATGGACACATAGGAGGGCGGCGCGCTGAAGAGGAACAGGTTCTCCTTCTTGTTGCTGGGGACGTAGGTGCTGTCCGTCAGCGTACCCTCGAAGTTGACGATGGTCAGGTCGTCCTCCAGGAGAATTTCCCGGACGTTGCGCATGGTGAAGTTGATGTCCCCGCCCTGCTTGCGCAGCTCATCGTCGAAGATGTCGGTGCTCTTGCGGCTGTCGCCGCCGATGGTGAAGTCGCCGGTGCCGGTGATGGTGATGAGCACCGAGCCGTCGCTCTCGTAGATGCTCTTCACCTCCGCAGCGTCTCCGCCTTCCTCCTCCGTGCCGTTGCCGGTGACGGTCTGGTTCACCACGGCGGGATCCGCGTTGATCAGGATCTCCTCCAGGGACCAGTCCCCCTCCTCGGCCAGGGCGGGCAGGGACAGCGTCAGCAGGGCTGCCAGGAACAGGGCTGCGAATTTGCGCATGGTTTACCTCCGTGGTGCGTTGATGCCTATCAAACGTTGACGGGCATGGATTTCATCCGCGCCTCACAGGCTGCGGACGAACTCGCCCATCTTGTCCAGGGCAATGTTCAGCTTGTCGATGCCCGTGGCGTAGGAGCAGCGGATGTGGCCCTCGCCGCAGGCGCCGAAGGCCGTGCCGGGCACGCAGGCCACCTTCTTGTCATTCAGCAGCCGGGTGCAGAATTCCTCGCTGCTCAGGCCCGTTGACCTGATGGACGGGAACACGTAGAACGCGCCCAGGGGCTCGAAGCAATCCAGCCCCATGCTGCGGAAGCCCTCCACCATCAGGCGGCGGCGGCGGTCGTAGCTCTCGCGCATCTTCACCACGTCCTCATAGCCGTTCTCACGGCCGGTGCGCAGGGCCTCGGCGGCGGCCACCTGGCCGGAGCGGGGCGCGCAGAGGATGGAATACTGGTGAATCTTCAGCATGACGCTGAGCAGCGGCTCCGGCCCGCACAGGTAGCCCACGCGCCAGCCGGTCATGGCGAAGGCCTTTGAGAAGCCGTTGATGGTCAGGGTATAATCCCACATGCCGGGCAGGGACGCGAAGGACACATGCTGCAGCCCGCCGTAGGTCAGCTCGGAGTAGATCTCGTCGCTGATGACCAGGATCTTCTTCTCCCGGATCACCTCGGCCAGCTTCTCCAGATCCTCCCGGGTCATCACGCCGCCGGTGGGGTTGTTGGGATAGGGCAGAATCAGCGCCTTGGTGCGGGGGGTAATGGCCTTGCGCACGTTCTCAGCGGTGAGGCGGAACTCCGTGTCGGCGGTGGTTTCCACGCCCACGGGGGTGCCCCCGGCGAAAATGACGCTGGGGCTGTAGCTGACGTAGCTGGGCTCGGGCACCAGCACCTCGTCCCCGGGGCTGACGATGGCCCGGAGGGCGATGTCGATGGCCTCGGAGGCGCCCACGGTCACCAGAATCTCATGGTCGGGGTTGTAGGTGACGCCGCAGCGGGTTTCCAGGTAGAAGGCAATCTCCCGCAAAAGCTCCGGCAGACCCCGGTTGCCCGTATACTGCGTCTCGCCGTCCAGGATGCTGTTGATGGCGGCGTTGCGGATGTGGTAGGGCGTAACGAAGTCCGGCTCGCCCACGCCCAGGGAGATGGCGTCCTTCATCGTGGCCGCGATGTCGAAGAAGCGGCGGATGCCGCTGGGCGGCACGGCGGCAATATCGCGGTTCAGGTAGCTTTCGTAATTCACGGGGAGATCACCAGCCTGTTGTCAGTTTTTTCCGTCTCGAAGATGACGCCCTCCTCCTTGTAGCGCTTGAGGACGAAGCTGGTGGAGGTGCCGGTGACAGTCTCCAGGGTGGACAGCTTGGAGGAGACGAAGTGCGCCAGCTCCTTGAGGGTGCGGGCCTCCACCAGCACCAGCAGGTCGTAGCTGCCGCTCATCAGGTAGACGCTCTTGACCTCCTCAAAGCGGTAGATGCGCTTGGCCACCGCGTCAAAGCCGGTGTCCCGCTGGGGGGAGGTGTTCACCTGGATCATGGCCTCCACCCGCTCCCGGTCCGTCAGGTCCCAGTTGATGGTGGGGGCATAGCGCAGAATGACGTGGCTCTCCTCCAGGCGGTCGATGGTCTGGGCCACCTCCTCCACGGTTGCGCCGGTCATGATGGCCAGCTTCTCCAGCGGCAGGCGGCAATCCTCCCTCAGCAGATCCAGCAGATCTGTTTCCAGCTTGGTCATAACAGCTGCTCCTTTCTTCTGTCAGCAGCGGCATGCCTGGAAAAAAAGGGGCGGCTGTTGGCTGCATCCGCCCGGGCATGCCGGAAGGCATTGATAAAGTATATTTTACCGCATCTTCATTTGATGTGCAAGCAGAGGGAAACGGTGGGAAACCTCACCAGATCAGCAAAGCACGGCAAGCCCAAAAAGCAGCGCCGCCGCTCCCCCTGCCGGGAAGCGGCGGCACAGCCGGATGGTGTCTCAGCGGCCCCTGCCCATGAAGAACACCGCCAGGGTGCCCGGGCCGGAATGGGCGCCGATAATCGGCCCGATGTAGCTCAGGCGAACCTCCGCCACGGGCAGCTCGGCCTTGATCATGTCGGCCAGGCTCTGGGCCTCGGCCTCGCAGTCGCCGTGGGAAATCAGCACCAGCTGCCCCTCGGGGTTCACGATGTTCTGCTTCACCTTGTCCGCCAGGGCGCGGATGCTCTTGCGGCGGCCCTGCACCTTCTCCCGGGGGATCAGCTTGCCCTCCTCATTGACGTGCATGACGGGCTTGATCTTCACCAGGGAGCCGATGTACGCGCTGACCGCGCCCACGCGGCCGCCCCGCATCAGGAACATCAGGTCGTCCACGGTGAACCAGTGGATGATGTTCTGCACGTTGTCCCGCACCCAGGCGGCGTTGTCCTTAAGGGACATGCCCCTGTCGCGGTTGCGCAGGGCGTAATCCACCAGCAGGCCCTCGCCGGCGCTGGCGCACAGGCTGTCCACAACCTCGATCTTCCTGTCGGGATACTTCTCCCGCGCTTCCTCCGCAGCGTTGAAGGCCGCCTGGCAGGTGCCGGACAGGCCGCTGGAGAAGGCGATCACCAGCAGATCATTGCCCCCCGCGAGGATCTCCTCGAAGGCCTCCCGCCAGCTCTCGCTGTTGACCTGGGCGGTGACGATGTTCTTCCCCGCCCGCAGCTGCCGGTAAATCTCCCGGCTGTTTTCATCCGTGCCGTCGGGCACATAGCTTACGCCATCCATGGTATAGGACATATTCAAAACCCGAAAGCTCTCCTGGCTGTCCACGTAGCTCCTGGGCATATCAATGGTGGAATCCGTTACGATCCAGTACATGCTGCACCTCCTGATGATTTAGCGGAACAAGCATAGCATTTTTGTAAAGAATCGTCAAGGGACAACCGGCGCGGACTGGTCAAAACAAATCCCATGGCAAATCAGGGAAACTCTTTTCTTTTTCGCACAGGTATGGTACAATAAGCTATCATACAATTCTGCAAAGCGGTTGGGAAAGGCGGTCGGTCTATGGAAGAGCAGCGTGTCCCGGGGTGGCTTGGCGCAGCGTTTGTGGCGGTGATGCTGGGGCTGGCGGCGCTGCTGGCCTGGTACGCTCCCGCCCAGTATCAGCTGCGCTTCCAGCTGGAGGACACTGCCCTGAGCCTGGACACCAGCCGCCAGCGCGAGGCCAAGCAGCAGTACGAATACGGCGCGGTGGTGGAGGCGCTTCCCCTGGCCCGGACGGAGCTGGAGGAAACCCTTCCCCTCACCCAGGCTGCCCAGGCCCGGGAGCAGGCGCTGCGGGATCAGCGCAAGGCCCTGCGCACCCAGGCCTCCGACCTGGCGGAGCAGCTGGAGGAGGCCCAGGCCCATGTTGACGCCCTGCAGGCCGAGGCTGACGCCCTGACCAGCGACGTGGCGGCGCTGAAGGCGCAGCAGGAGTCGCTCCGGGCGCAGATCGCAGCGCTGCTGGAGGAAGACGGCAGTGCCGAGTAAAGTTGGATTTCCGCACGCGCGGCAGCGTGCTGACATCATCGTTGGTTATCCCCCGGTCATCTGTGAACGAAAAGGAGGTTGTTGTACCCATGTCTGAGAATGCTGCCAAGAAAAACCCCGTCCTGATCGCCTTGTGCGTGGTGCTGCTGGTCGCCGTCATTCTGGCCGTGGTGCTGTTCAATCAGCGCGCAAGCCTGTCCGCACAGGTCAGCGCCCTGAACGACGAGCTGGCCGCCAGCCGCACGTCCTGGGAAACCACCGCCGCCGAGAAGGAAGGGCTGCAGGCTGAGCTGGAGACTGTTCAGAACGACCTGCGCGAGGCTCAGACCGCCCTGGAGGAATCCACCGCCAAGGCAACCGAGCTGGAGGGTCAGATTGCCGACCTGACCGCTCAGAACGACGAGGCCGCCAAGAGCCTGTCCACCGCCGCTGAAAACGCCACCGGCCTGGAGGCTGAGGTTGCGGCCCTGACCAAGGAGAAGGAAGCCCTCACCGCCAATGTGGCCGAGCTGACCGAGCAGCTTGCCGCGCTGACCGCTGAGAAGGAGGCTCTCACCGCCGGCAACGAGGTGCTGACCGTGGAGAAGGACGCCCTGGCAGCCGATCTGGAAGCGGAAAAGACTGCCCGCGCTGCTGCGGAGACCAGCCTGGCCACCGTGCAGAGCGACCTGACCGCCTGCTCCGACAAGCTGACCGCCGCCCAGACCGAGCTGGAAGCCCGCACCGCCGACCTGTCCGCCGCCCAGGCGGAGCTGAAGGAAGCTCAGGATCAGCTGGCCTCTGTGCAGGCGCAGCTGGAGGAGGCCCTGGCCACGCCCACGCCTTCCCCCACCCCCACCGTTACACCCACGCCTGCCGCGGAGCCCTGAGTCATCGACGCACTGCAGCGCCCTGCCTTCTTGTGAAAGGCAGGGCGCTGCAGACTGTCAAAAAAGCCCCAGGTGGTGTCGGAGGGATCGCAGTCCCTCCGACTT
>JBJEUJ010000212.1:0-2092 GCA_051883775.1 Aristaeellaceae bacterium
TGTGCTACACTGTCCATGCGCCGTCCCGCCGGGGGCGGCGAAAATCAGCCGTATGGGCCATGCGCCCGACAGCAACACTGAGGACGGACGCGCGCCGCGGAAAGCGAGCAACGCGGCGAAGGAGAAGCAAGCGCATGAACGAAAATATTGTCATTCAGGGGGCGCGGGAGCATAACCTGCGCAACGTGAACCTGACCATCCCCCGGGACAGGCTGGTGGTGTTCACCGGGCTGTCCGGCTCGGGCAAGAGCAGCCTGGCCTTCGATACCATTTATGCCGAGGGCCAGCGGCGGTATGTGGAAAGCCTGTCCAGCTATGCCCGGCAGTTCCTGGGGCAGATGGAAAAGCCCGATGTGGACGTAATCGACGGCCTGAGCCCCGCCATCTCCATTGACCAGAAAACCACCAGCCGCAACCCCCGCTCCACTGTGGGCACGGTGACGGAAATTCATGATTATCTGCGCCTGCTTTGGGCGCGCATCGGCATTCCCCACTGCCCTCAGTGCGGACGGGAGATCCGTCAGCAGACGGTGGATCAGATGGTGGACGCGGTGCAGAAGTATCCCGAGGGCACCCGCATGCAGGTGCTGGCCCCGGTGGTTCGCGCCCGCAAGGGCGAGCATGTGAAGCTCCTGGAGGAGGCCCGCAGGAGCGGCTTTGTCCGGGTGCGCATCGACGGGGAGCTGTTCGAGCTGGACGATACCCCCGCTCTTGACAAGAAGAAAAAGCACAGCATCGAGATCGTGGTGGATCGCCTGATCGTCCGGGAGGGAAAGGAATTCCGCCAGCGCCTGGCGGACTCCATCGAGACGGCCACGGCTCGCTCCGGGGGCCTGGTGATCATGGATCTGTTCGACAAGGGGGAGCTGCTGTTCTCCATGAACTACGCCTGCCCGGACTGCGGCGTGTCCATTGAGGAGCTGGCCCCCCGCATGTTCTCCTTCAACAGCCCCTTCGGTGCGTGTCCCGAATGCTCCGGCCTGGGCGTCAGGCAGAAGATCAGCCTGGACATGCTCTTCCCGGACAGGAGCCGCTCCCTGCGCCAGGGTGCGCTCAACGCCACGGGCTTCAACCTCAGCGACGAAAACAGCATGACCGGCCAGTACTTCACCGCCATGGGTGACAAATACGGCTTCACCCTGGACACGCCCATTCAGGATATGTCCGGGGAGGCCATGCAAGCCCTGCTCTACGGCACGGGCAAGGAGAAAATTTCCATCACCTACGAGGGCGCTCACGGCCAGGGCACCTACGCCACCACCTTCGACGGGGTGATTCCCACCATCGAGCGGCGGTACCAGGAGACCACCTCCGACGCCATGAAGCAGGCCTATGAGGAGCTGATGGCCGAGGAGCCCTGCCCCGCCTGCCAGGGGCAGCGGCTGAAGCCCGAGGCCCTGGCCGTGACGGTGAACGGCAAAAACCTGGCCCAGGTGAGCAGCATGTCCATCGCGGAGGCGCGGGAGTTCTTCCGGGGGCTGACGCTGACGGAGAAGGAGCGGATGATCGCCGCGCAGATCCTCAAGGAGATTGACGCCCGTCTGGGCTTCCTGATGGACGTGGGGCTGAGCTACCTGACGCTGGGAAGGGCGGCGGGGAGCCTGTCGGGGGGCGAGGCCCAGCGCATCCGCCTGGCCACGCAGATCGGCTCGTCGCTGATGGGGGTGCTGTATATCCTGGACGAGCCCTCCATCGGGCTGCACCAGCGGGACAACAAGAAGCTCATCGCCACCCTCAAGCGCATGCGGGATCTGGGCAACACGCTGATCGTGGTGGAGCATGACGAGGAAACCATGTACGCCGCGGACTGGATTGTGGACGTGGGCCCGGGGGCGGGCATTCACGGTGGCAGCATCGTGGCCGAGGGCACGGTGGAGGACATCAAGCGCAACCCTGAGAGCATCACCGGGCAGTACCTGTCCGGGGCGAAGAAGATCGCCGTGCCCGCCGGCCGCCGGGAGCCCACGGGCTTCCTGCGGGTGCTGGGGGCCCAGGAGCACAACCTGAAGAACATCGACGTGGACGTGCCCCTGGGGGTATTGTGCTGCGTGACGGGGGTGTCCGGCTCGGGCAAGAGCAGCCTGGTCAACGG
>JBJEUJ010000213.1:0-2090 GCA_051883775.1 Aristaeellaceae bacterium
CCCTTCATCCGGGAGCAGGTGGAGCGGGCCCGGGCGGTGAAGGCCGGCCTGAAGGACGATATGGTGGTCATCTATAATGTGTTTGCCCCCTTCTCGCTGATCCGCTTCGGCGTGGGGGACGAGCTGGTCATGGATCACCTGCGCCGGGAGCCGGAGGCTATCGCCTACGCCCTGGACGTGATCGCCCAGGACTGCTGCACCCTCAGCGAGCTGCTGATCACCGACGCGGGCATTGACGGCATCTACTACTGCGTGCAGGGCGGCGAAAAGAACCGCTTTACCCCCGAGGAGTACCGCCGCCTCATCACCCCCACGGACAAGCGGGTGCTGGAGCACGCCAACCGCTTCAGCGATACCAACGTGCTGCACTGCTGCGGTTGGGCGGGCATCCCCAATAACCTGGAGGTCTGGCAGGACTATCCCGCCAAGGCGGTGAACTGGGCCTGCTTTGTGGAGAACATGAACCTGGTGGAGGGCATGAGGTTCTTCGGCGGGCGGTGTGTGCTGGGCGGCTTTGACAACCGTCCCCAGGGCGTGCTGTACAGCGGCTCCCGGGAGGACGTGGAGGCCGAGACGGTCCGGCTGATTCAGCGCTCCGGCAAGACCGGTGTGATCCTGGGCGCGGACTGCACCCTGCCCGCCACGGTGGATGTGAACCGCTTTGCCTGGGTGGTGGAGGCTGCCGGCCGCATGGCGTAATAGGGCGTTTGCCCTTGACAGAATGGGAAACCAGGCTGTCATTCATGCCAATGGAATCGCTTCCTCCAGGAAGTACAGAGGATGAGGTGAGGGCGCATGCAGCAGGGAAGGGATGTACCGCAGAGCATTTACTACCGGCACTTTGATCTGCCTGCCAACTTTCCCGTCATCGGCCTGCTGGGGGATTCCTGGCGGTGCGTCCGAGAGCCTGTGACCCGCATGCACTTTCACAACTGTATGGAGATCGGCTATCTGTTCGAGGGCAGCGGGCTGTACTATGTGGGGAATCAGCAGGTGCGCTTTGAGGCGCCCTGCGTGGTGCTGGCCCCGCCCAACGTGCCCCATGCCAACCTGGTGGATGAGGGCGTAACCTGCCGCTGGAACTGGCTTTATGTGGATCCTCAGGCCATGCTGCCCCAGCTCAGCCCCCGTCTGGCGGGCAAGCTCAGCGAGTATCAGCGGGATCTGGGGGGCGCGGAGTGCGTGCTGGCGGGGACGGAGCACCCGGAGATTCTCGACCTTCTGCGGCTGATCATCCAGGAAATGGAGCAGGCCCAGCCCCACTACCACCACGTGGTGCAGGAGCTGTTCTGCGCGCTGTTCCTGCTGCTGCTGCGCTCCTTCTCCGGCACCGCCAAGGGCGACCGCTACGTCAACAGCCAGCTGGGCTGCATCTCCCCGGCCATCGCCTACATTGCGGAAAACTACATGAACGAGATTTCCATCGACACCCTGTCCCAGCTCTGCCACGTGAGCACCTCGCATTTCCGGCGGCTGTTCCGGCAGGTGCTGGGCTGGGCCCCCCTCGATTATGTGCAGATGGTGCGCATTGACCGGGCCTGCGTGCTTTTGTACAACTGCGAGTATTCCGTCACGGAGATCGGCATGCAGGTGGGCTATCCCTCGCCCTCCAGCTTCAACCGGCAGTTCCGGCGGATCCACGGCATTTCCCCCAGCCAGTGGCGGCAGAAGATGCGCAGCGAGGACAATCCCATTGTCACGGCGTATTTCAACTCCCTGCCGCCCTCCACCTTCCAGTTTTTTCCGGTGGAGTATCACGCCTTTCATCAGTAAGCATGGACGGCGCGTCGGATGGATTCCGGCGCGCCGATTTAATATAAAAACATCATGAAAGCCTAAGCCTTCCCCTTCTTAGGAAGGTGGCCGAGCGCAGCGAGGTCGGATGAGGTCGTTCCCTTCGGCGGCCTATTGACCCGTTTGCTGGCGCGGTTCCATGGGAGTAGGCTTTCCTGCCGTTTCCATCGCGGGCGGCCTTCGGCGCCTGCTTGGAAACTCGCGCTTTTTCTTTTCCTTTTTTCTTGTCTTTTCCGTTGCGCTGGGCTGCCGCCCAGACCTGCGCAGGGGCTAACGCCGCCCCTGCACCTGCGCAA
>JBJEUJ010000214.1:0-10707 GCA_051883775.1 Aristaeellaceae bacterium
GAGAGGAGGTTGGCGGTCTTGTGGGTGCCGTTGCCGCCCAGGGTCACCAGGCAGTCCAGCTTGAGATCCTTGTAGGTCTTCTTCATTGCGGCGACCTTGTCCACCTTGTCCTCGCCGATCACGCGCATGTTGCGGAAGGGCGTGCGGGCGGTGCCCAGGATGGTGCCGCCCAGGGTGAGGATGCCGGAGAAATCGCTGCGGTTCATCAGCTGGTAGTCGCCCTCGATCAGGCCGCGGTAGCCATCGTGGATGCCGATGATCTCCGCGTCGAACATTTCATAGGCAGCGCGGGTCACGCCGCGGATGGCCGCGTTCAGGCCGGGGCAGTCGCCGCCGCTGGTCAGGATGCCGATTCGTCTTTTCATTGTATGAACGCCCTCCTCCACTTGAATCTGTGAGCCTATGAGGGTATTATAGCATGGTTGCGGTGGTTTTTCCACTGGATTTTCCATAAAAGCTGTGATTTCTGCATGCCCACGGGCGGCGGAGGAAGGAGCGGGGACGAATGCCGGTGAAGACGGAGGTAGCGGAGCGGCTGCGGGCATTGGGGATTCCCTTTGCCTGGTACGAGCATGCTCCCGCGCGAACCATGGAGGACTGTCTGGCCCTGCCCTATGCGGGGCCGGAGGTGACCTTCTGCAAGAACATTCTTTTGTGCAACCGGCAGCAGACGGCCTTCTACCTGTACGTGACGCTGCCGGACAAGCCCCTGCGCACCTCGGAGGTGAGCCACGCACTCATGTCGTCGCGGCTGTCCTTCGCGCCGGAGGAATGCCTGGAAAGGCTTCTGCGGCTCAAAAGCGGCAGCCTGAGCCCGCTGGGGCTGTGGTTCGACGGGGCGGGGCAGGTGCGGCTGGCGCTTGACCATTCGGTGCGCAGGGAAGGGAAGATCGCCTTCCACCCCTGCGACAACACGGCCACCTGCGTGTTTGAGCAGGCTGTATTCTGGGAGCAGGTGGTACCGGCGCTGGGGCACGAGCCGATCTGGCTGTAAAGCAGGAAGGCCAGCCTGGGCGCGTGCCCGGACTGGCCTGGAAGGATGCGATGCCGGAAGGGGATTACTTGCCGGCCATCTGGCGCTCGGCCTGCTCGATGAGGCGCTTGACCATGTAGCCGCCGATGTAGCCGGCCTGGCGGGAGGGCAGGTCGCCATTGTAGCCCTGCTTGAGGTTGATGCCCAGCTCGCCGGCGATCTCATACTTCATGTTTTCCAGCGCGGCGCGGGCCTCGGGAACCATGGAGCCCTGCTGGCTGCTGGACTGATTGTTGTTGACCATGATGGTTGTCCTCCTTCATTGTCGATGGTTACTTGCCGGCCATCTGGCGCTCGGCCTGCTCGATGAGGCGCTTGACCATGTAGCCGCCGACGTAGCCGTTCTCGCGGGCGGACAGGTCGCCGTTGTAGCCCTGCTTGAGGTTGACGCCCAGCTCCCGGGCGATCTCGAACTTCATGTTGTCCAGGGCCGCCTTGGCTTCGGGAACCATCTGGGTCTGGCTGTTGCTGCCCTGCTGCTGTTGCTGGGGCTGCTGGCCCTGCTGATTCCGCTGATACTGCTGATTCATGCCTGCATTCACCTCCTGTTTCCGTTGTCGATGATAGCTTGCGCAGATTCAGCGCCGCTACCCTGGCAATGCAAGGCACGCAAGGGAGCGCGTTCCCGCGCCGCCACGCATTTCCTTCGCGGTCGAGGGGGAGGCGATCATGCCGCCCGCCGGACACAGCAAGGCCGGAGGGCCTGCAATCCCTCCGGCAGCCTCCGGGACGCTCCTGAACGATGGCTCCGCGCATGCACCGCGGGCGTGAACGACATGGTGGAACGCGCTGTGACAGGGCGGGCAGAATCCGTCCCACGGCCGCAGGGGCAAACGCCGTCGCCGCCTGCATGGAGCGGACGGCGCGCCCGGGCAGGGCGGCGGTGGGGCGCAGAAAGCCCGCGGCAGAAAACACAGCCGCGCCCCTCATGACGGCGGACAGGCCGGATGCGGAGCGCAGCAGCAGCCGCGTTCTGTTCACTTCATGCTATGCGCAGGGACGGTCGTTCATGCCTGGGGAAATGACAGGTCACATGGCCTTGCCGGTGATGCGCTGGAGGAGCGTGTCCAGCTCACGGCGGATCTCCGCCATGTCGGCCTCGCCCTCCAGCCGGTCGCCCAGCTTCTCCAGCTCGGTCATCAGGTCGGTATCCTCGGTGATCTCCACGGTTTTGATGCCCTTGACCACGCCGTCGATCCGTTCCTTCACAATCTCGCGCATGCGCTCGTCCAGGCCGCCCTGGTACTGGCTGTCAAAGGTCAGGGCCACCACGGCGGTGTCCCCCGCGATGACCACCTGGGCGTCCTTCACCTCGCTGAGCCGCTCCAGCTCATCCTCGATGGCCTCCACGGCCCGGCGGGCGTCGGCGGCGGTGGTCACGCCCTCCTCCTCCGGCACCAGGCCCGTGCCCTCGGGCATCACGCCCGCAGAGGTGTCGGGCGTCATGCCGGCGGTGGCTTCAGGCTGGACGGACGGGCTCTGGCTGACGGCAGCTGAGGGCGAGGGTGACGGGGTTGGTTCCGTGCCTGCGGCGCAGCCTGTGAGCATCAGGCCAGCCAGCGCCGCGAGACATGCTGCAACAAGGGTCCTTTTCAAGTTGATTCGCCTCCTCGGCGGTATTGTCGCCCGCGGCGGGCGGTGCAAATCAGACAAAGTTTTGAAAAATTTACACCGCCTGGCTTGCTTCCGCCGGGATTCGCGGTATAATAGAATGACTGCGTATGGTCATGGACCGGAAGGACAAAAAAGCCTGTCCGGATGGAAACCTGACCATGCGCCCGGACGTCTGACAGAATGGATGGGCTGAACGAACTCCGGCGGGAAGGAGCGCACAGGGAACCATGGCGACGCTTTTACAGGGGCTGGCCGCGCTGATGGCGGCGGGGACGCTGATGGTGTCCGGCCCGGTGGATACGGCTGCGCCCCAGCATGACGTGGACGGGCTGCTGTTCCTGGTCAACAGGGAGTGGCGCGTGAGCAAGGAATTTGTGCCTGAGCTCCGGGCGGCCAATGTGACCGGCCAGCTGCGCAACATGCGGGAGGACGCCTCCTATGCCCTGGAGGAAATGTTTGCCGCCTGCAAGGAGGAGGCCGGCGTGACGCTGACCTCCGTCAGCGGGTACCGCAGCTATTCCAAGCAGAGCACCATCTACAACAACAAGCTCAAGCGGGTGGGCGGCAGCAAGGAGAAGGCCGACGAATACGTCGCCCGGCCCGGGGCCAGCGAGCATCAGCTGGGCATGGCCATGGACGTGGGGCAGAAGAGCACCACGAACCTGACCGCCTCCTTCGGCAGCACCAAGGGCGGCGCGTGGGTGCGGGAAAACTGCTGGCGGTTCGGGTTCATCCTGCGCTATCAGGAGGGCTGGGAGGACGTCACCGGCTATCAGTACGAGCCCTGGCACGTGCGCTATGTGGGGAAGGAAAACGCCGAGCTGATCCAGCAGGCCAACGTTCCCCTGGAAACCTATCTGCTGGACCTGCGGGGAGAAACGCTGCTGGATATTGTGAGCGGAAAGATCATCGAGGATTGAGGTGCTTTTTGGGTGAATCGGATGGGCAGGCTGGCCGCGCTGGTGATGGCTGTGGCATTGATGATGACCTGGGGCTGGACAATGGCGGAGGATATGACGGTGATCCCCGACGGGGATGAGGACGTGGTGGCTCTGCCCGGAGAGACGCCTGCGCCTGCTCGGGCAGCGGGCGGCGCAGCAGCGCTGACGGAGGCTGACAGCCGCTATCTGATGCTGGCCTCCGCTGCGGAGCCGCTGGCGGATACCTACGTGCCCATGAATCTGCAAACGGTGGCCTCCCGCCGCAACGACAACAAGGGCGCCAATACCAACGGCGGCCTGTACCTGGCCTCCAGCACCACCATGCAGCTGGTGGATACGGCCCTGACGGCGCTGAAGGCCATGTTCAGCGCCGCGGAGGCGGACGGCATGACGCTGTACCTGCGCCAGGCCTACCGCTCCTATGCCGAGGAGGGCAGCCGCTACGAGCGTATGGTGGCCCGTGGCACGCCCTCGGAGATTCCCGGCCAGTGCGACTATCAGACCGGCCTGGCCGTGACCGTGGTGAGCAAGAGCCTGCGCACCAGAACCCTGACGGCGGAGGAATGGCTGGCCACGGTGGAGGGCCAGTGGGTGACGGCCAACTGCGCGCGGTTCGGCTTTATCGTGCGCTATCCCCAGGGGCAGGAGGACGTGACCGGCCATGACGCGGAGCCGTGGCACCTGCGCTATGTGGGGGAGAGTGTCGCGGCCTACATGGCCCGGAGCAACCTGACCCTGGAGGCCTTCCGCAGGGAGCTGGACGCGTCCGCGGGCGCCTACACGATGCCGGAGGGCAGCGACCAGGTGCGGGCCACCTGGCAGCCCAGCAGCGCCGCCCGCAGGGCTGCCGCCACGGAGATTCCCCGGGTGGGCCCCACGCCGGTGCCCGATACGCTGCCCGGCGGCGTACAGCTGCTGGGGGAAACCGACGACGGCGACTGGGAGTTCTCCCTCTTTGACCTGATCAGCAAGGAGTAAGGCATGAAGCAAGCAATCAAGCGCGCGCTGAGCCTGGCCCTGGGGCTGTGCCTGACGGCGGCCTGCGCGGCGGCGGAGGATGTGGAAATCACCCTGGAGGACACGGGCGTCATCTTTGAGGAGGTTATCTACGACGACGTGCTGTGGAACTTCCCGGTGGACCTGATGGACCTGGATCCGGACATGATCCGCCTGGCGAACAAGTACGTCCTTCTCAGCAGCGACTTTGTGCCCGCGCCGCTGGTGACCATTCCTTCCCGCAAGGCGGACAAGGACGGCAACAACACCAACGGCGGCGTGTACAAGGCTTCCTCGGGCACGATGCAGCTGCAGGAGGAGTGCGCCAGCGCGCTGGTGGAGCTGATGGAGGCAGCCCTGGCCGATGGACAGAAGCTGTACCTCAAGAGCGCCTACCGCTCCTACAAGACGCAGAACACCATGTACTACAACCGCCTTCAGCAGAACGGCGGCAAGGATGACGGCTGGGTCAGCAAGCCCGGGGCCAGCGACCATCAAACCGGCCTGGGCTGCGACGTGGTGCCCGGCAACTGGACGGATCGCGGCATGAACTCCGACATGGCCAGGGAGGAGGAATGCCAGTGGATGGCCGAGCACTGCCAGGAATACGGCTTCATCATCCGCTACCCGGCGGACAAGGAGGACGTGACGGAAATCAACTACGAGCCCTGGCATCTGCGGTACGTGGGGATTCCGGCAGCCACCTACATCATGGAGAACGGGCTGTGCCTGGAGGAATTCCATGAGCAGCTGCAGGAGGCCATCGACCAGTTCATCGCCGACGGGGGCAACCCCCGCCTGGTGGAGGATCTGATCCAGGTTTCCGCGGAAAACTGATACGGCGCAGCGCATGACGCGCGGCAGGCGGGGAGCCTGCCGCGCTTTGCTTGTTCCGCGACTGGTGAGGAAGCATGCCATGCAGCCGTCCGGCGCACGCAGCCGGCGCGCATCATCCACCGGCGCTGATGGCAGGGTGGCAGTGGCCTGCTGGAGCAAACATACTGCTTTTGTCGTGAATGGGAGGAATCGGACGAAATCCGGCAGGGATGGATTGATTTTCTGCCGGAAATACGATATAATGTCACTATCTGGGGCGCTGCGGCAGCGTTCGATGCGTCCCGTGGCAAAAACGCCTGTACAGCCGGCTCCCTCTGACTGCACAGACGGTATGAAGGAGCGGAAGGTACCAATGAACATCAAGAGTCAGAACAAATGGGTCCGCGGCGCCATTCCGGCGCTGCTGCTGCACTGCAGCATCGGCACGGTCTATTGCTGGAGCGTGTTCAGCCAGGAGATTGCCGACTACATCGGCTTCGCCAAGAGCAGCGTGGAATGGGCGTTCAGCCTGGCCATCTTCTTCCTGGGCATGAGCGCGGCCTTCCTGGGCAACGTGGTGGAGAAGAACATCCACCGTTCCTCCCTGATCGCCACCATCTGCTTCAGCGCGGGCATGCTGGGCACCGGCGCCCTGATCTGGGTGGGCGGCAAGAATCCCGGCAACGTCCTGGTGCTCATCGGCATTTTCATCTGCTACGGCTTCATCATGGGCGTGGGCCTGGGCACCGGCTATCTGTCCCCCGTCAAGACCCTGATGCTCTGGTTCTCCGACCACAAGGGCCTGGCCACCGGCCTGGCTGTGGCGGGCTTCGGCGCGGCGAAGGCCATTGCCAGCCCCATCATGCAGGGCATCCTGGACGCGGATCCCGTCAACGGCATCTGGAAGATGTTCATCATCATGGGCTGCGTGTATTTCGTGATGATGCTGGTGGGCCATATCCTGCTGGCCAAGCCTGCCACCTGGCATGAGCCCGCCAAGCAGGAAAAGGGCGCCCGTGCCATCGACGTGATCAAGTCCAAGCCCGTGACCTTCATCGGCATCTGGCTGATGTTCTACCTGAACATCACCTGCGGCCTGGCCCTGATCTCCCAGGAGAAGGCCATCTTCAAGTGCATCGGCCTGGCCTCCTCCGTGGGCATGCTGTCCTCCATCACCGCGGTGTTCAACGCCGGCGGCCGCTTCGGCTTCTCCACCTGGGCCGACTACATGAAGGACCGCAACACCGTCTACAAGATTATCTTCGGCCTGTCCATCGGCGCCACCGCGCTGGTGATCCTCACCCAGGGCATTGTCAACGGCGCGGCCAACGGTGTGCTGATGGTGCTGTGCCTGCTGCTGCTGTTCGTGGTCAACGCGGGCTACGGCGGCGGCTTCTCCAACGTGCCCACCCTGCTGTCCGACCATTACGGCATGGGCAACATTTCCGCCATCCATGGCATCACCCTGTCTGCCTGGGCCTTCGCTGGCCTGACCGGCAACCAGGTGGCCACGCTGATCGTCAACCATGTGGGCACCTTCGACGACCATGGCCTGAACCCCGTGGGCTATCAGGCGGTTCTGTACTTCACGCTGACGCTGTATATCATCGCCATGCTGTGCAGCGTGTTCCTGGTCAACAGCAAGAAGGGCGTCAAGAACGCCAAGGTCGAAAAGGCCTGATCATTTTCCTGACCTTTCCCGGGGAGCAACGAGCTGCTCCCCGGCTTTTTTTGTGGGAGCGGAAGCCCGAAAGCCTTGATATTCCTGGCTTTACAGGGAATCAGCGCCACGTTTACAAATTGTTCACAGAATTTGACCTTGTTAGCTATTGACTATCTTTGACCATTGATGTATAGTATAGTCACGGTTCAGGAATGAGCCGCAGGAAAAATGTTTAAGCTATAGACCGAGCAAGGCTATTGAAGGAGGCAATCTTATGTATACCATCGTTCCGTTCCGCACCCGCAGGGAAATGAGCAACCCCTTTGACGACAGGTTCTTCCGTTCCTTCTTCGACATGAACGACATGGTTGGCTCCGCCGGCTTCCGGGTGGATGTGAAGGAGCAGCAGGATTCCTACCTGCTGGAGGCTGAGCTGCCCGGCGTCAGGCAGGAGGACATCAACCTGACCGTGGACGACGACGTGCTGACCATCTCCGCCGAGGTGAACACCCAGAAGAAGGAGCAGCACCAGAACTACCTGTACAGCGAGCGCCGCACCGGCCACATGGAGCGCCGCTTCAGCCTGGAGGGCATCCGGCAGGAGGGCATCGCCGCCGCCTATCAGGACGGCGTGCTGACCATCACCCTGCCCAAGGCCCAGCCCGAGCAGCAGAAGGTGGCCCGCCGCATCGCCATCAGCGGCAGCACCCAGAGCGCCGCGGTGCCCGTGCAGGGCGAGACCCACGCGTAAGGCGCGGCATAGACCGAAAGGAGCGGCCTTGCACCGCTCCTTTTTCCATGCCCGGGCGGAGAAGTGAAGAGTTCATGAAAGGATAGGATAAATGTCATACTGAGTTCATAAATTAACGATATAATACCTTCGTAGGATAAGCAAGGGAACCCAGGGACCAGGAGGAAACGGAGGAAAAAGCGTGGAAGAACAGAAAAGCCCCAAGAAGCCATTGATCTTCTATTATGTGATCGTGATTCTGGTCATTATGCTGATCAACATGCTGCTGGTGCCCTCCATCAGCAAGCAGCGGGTGATCGAGGTGGACTACGGCACCTTCATGCAGATGACCTACGCTGACCAGATCGGTATGGTGCAGATCCAGCCCAACCAGATCCTGTTCACCAACAAGGAAGCGACGCAAATCTACTGCACCGGCATCATTCAGGACGATAATCTGGTGGATCGTCTGTACCAGCACGGCGCGGTATTCTCCAGCGAGATTCAGGAGGAAGCCTCGCCCATCCTGTCCTTCCTGATCGGCTACCTGCTGCCCATCGGCCTGATGATTCTGCTGGGCAACTGGCTGGCCCGCCGGATGATGAAGAAAATGGGCGGCGACTCCATGATGTTCGGCGGTGGCGGCGGCATGGGCGGCCTGGGCAAGAGCAACGCCAAGGTGTACGTCAAGTCCTCCCAGGGCATCAAGTTCTCCGACGTGGCCGGCGAGGATGAGGCCAAGGAGAACCTGACCGAGATTGTGGACTACCTGCACAACCCCAACAAGTACAAGGACATCGGCGCCTCCATGCCCAAGGGCATCCTGCTGGTGGGCCCTCCCGGTACCGGCAAGACCATGCTGGCCAAGGCTGTGGCTGGTGAGGCGAACGTACCCTTCTTCTCCATCAGCGGCTCCGAGTTCGTGGAGATGTTCGTGGGCATGGGCGCCAGCAAGGTGCGCGACCTGTTCAAGCAGGCCAAGGAGAAGGCCCCCTGCATCGTGTTCATCGACGAGATTGATACCATCGGCAAGAAGCGCGACGGCGGCAAGCTGGGCGGCAACGACGAGCGTGAGCAGACCCTGAACCAGCTGCTGACGGAAATGGACGGCTTCGAGGGCAACACGGGCGTGATCATTCTGGCGGCCACCAACCGCCCCGACTCCCTGGATCCCGCACTGACCCGTCCCGGCCGCTTCGACCGGCGCGTGCCTGTGGAGCTGCCTGACCTGCAGGGCCGCGAGGAAATCCTCAAGGTGCATGCCAAGAAGATCAAGGTGGACGGCAACGTGGACTTCGGCCGTATTGCCCGGATGGCCTCCGGCGCGTCCGGTGCGGAGCTGGCCAACATCGTCAACGAGGCTGCCCTGCGCGCTGTGCGCGACGGCCGTCACTGCGCCACCCAGGCCGACCTGGAGGAGAGCATCGAGGTCGTTATTGCGGGCTACCAGAAGAAGAACGCCATCCTCACCGACAAGGAGAAGTGCATCGTGGCCTATCATGAGATTGGCCATGCGCTGGTGGCGGCCAAGCAGAGCAACTCCGCCCCCGTGCAGAAGATCACCATCGTGCCCCGCACCTCCGGCGCGCTGGGCTACACCATGCAGGTGGAGGAAGGCAACCACTACCTGATGACCAAGGAAGAGATTGAGGACAAGATTGCCACGCTGACCGGCGGCCGAGCGGCGGAGGAGCTGGTCTTCCAGTCCATCACCACCGGCGCAAGCAACGACATTGAGCAGGCGACCAAGCTGTCCCGGGCGATGATCACCCGCTACGGCATGAGCGAGTTCGGCATGGTGGCGCTGGAGACGGTGGAGAACGCCTACCTGGGCGGCGACGCGTCCCTGGCCTGCTCCGCTGAAACCCAGTCCAAGATCGACCAGCTGGTGGTTGACACGGTGAAGGCCCAGTACGACAAGGCCATGGCGATCCTGACGGAGAACCGGGCGAAGCTGGACGAGCTGGCGAAGTTCCTCTACGAGCGTGAGACCATCACGGGCGACGAGTTCATGGCCATCCTGAACAAGTAAAAGGAGCGAGGCAACATGCTGAAAAAGCTCGCGGTTCTGCTGGGCGGACGCGCCGGCGGCATCATTGCCAGCGTGCTGGAGATTGTGATCGGCATCCTGCTGCTGATTAACCCGGAGGCCTTCACCAGGGGCATTGTGATTGTGCTGGGCGTGATCCTGTGCCTGATGGGCCTGTACAACATTGTGCGGTATTTCCGCCGTCCCGTGCAGATGCTGGGCGGCGACTGGGCGCTGAGCCGTGGCGTGCTGATGATCCTGGTGGGTGCGTTCTGCATGTTCAAGAGCCAGTGGCTGCTGGCGGCGCTGCCCGCGCTCTTCACCATTTACGGGGTGATCATGCTGGTATCGGGCATTGTCAAGCTGCAGCGCATGGCGGACCTGAAGCGGCTGCGGCATCCCCGGTGGTACATGCCGGGCCTGGCGGCGCTGCTCTACATCATCCTGGCGGTGATTGTTCTGCTGAACCCCTTCAGCACGGCGATGGTTGTCTGGATTTTCGTGGGCGTGTCGATGATTGTGTCCGCGGTGCTGGACATCATCACCCTGCTGGTCGCTGGCTGAACCGATCCCCCTTCCGTTTGACGGGAGGGGGATTTTTGTGGGCAGTGCCCACGCCCGGCACGCGATTGAGCTGCGCGCCTTCGGTCACGGTACGCCCGCGTGCAAGTGTCGTGCGGGTTGCGCGGAGGCCCAGCGCGCGGAGGGCGCGCCGGGCTTGCGGGGGTCACGCCTCGCAACGGGCGAGGCGCGACGCGGTCGTGCGAGGCTCCCCCTATCCGTCACGGCAACTGCCGTGACACCTTCCCCTCCGGGGAAGGGGGCTGGGTTGCGCCCTCCGCCATGGGGGTGAGAGGCGGCGACCTCCTGCGGAGGCCGACGGAG
>JBJEUJ010000215.1:0-2059 GCA_051883775.1 Aristaeellaceae bacterium
TTCTACAGCGCGCCCGTGCTGCAGCGCGAGAATCCCGACGGCCGCCGCTCCGGCCAGCTGGTCAACTTCCGCACCGATCTGCTGGAAAAGTATGACCTGCCCACCCCCACCACCTGGGACGAGATGTACGACGTGCTGCTGGCCATCCATGAGAAGGAGCCTGACCTGATCTGCATGACCGACCGCAAGGGCACCCGGAAGCTGCTGGACTGCATGGCCTATCCTCTGGGCTCCGGCTCCACCATGTACTATGACGAGGACCTGGGCGGCAAGTGGATCTACGGCCCCGCGCATGAGAACTTCAAGGAAGCCCTGGCCTATCTGAACAAGCTCTACGTCGCCGGTCTGCTGGATGCGGACTACGCCACCAACACCAAGGACCAGTGGGCTGAGAAGCTGTCCTCCGGCCAGGCCGTGTGCACCGTGGACAACGACGGCGTGGTGCGCAACTACAACGCCGCCCTCAAGACCGTTGATCCCAGCTACAAGATTGAAGTGATCCCCACCCTGACCAACTCCCTGGGCCAGACCCGCAACTTCTGCTTCGACACCAACTGGTCCTCCGAGGCCTGGGTCATCGCCACCTCCAGCGAGAAGCAGGACATTTGCATCAAGTTCCTGGACTGGTGCTATTCCGATCAGGGCGCTGATGTGAACGGCTACGGCAAGCTGGGCGAGACCTACGACGTGGTGGACGGCAGGAACGTGGTGAAGCAGGAGCTGCTGGAGAAGTACGTGGTTGGCGGCGCCAACGCTGCGTATGACATCCAGTCCGCCCTGGGCGTCGGCCTGCTCGACATCACTCCCTATGTGGACACCGGATTGCAGAACCAGATGGAAATCTACATGCTGGGCTCCGAGGAGGAAGTCGCGGCCTATCGCGCGCTGATTGACAGCATTGCGGCTGATACGGGCCTGCGCAACCCCGTGCTGAATCCCCCGCTGACCACCGAGCAGACTGAGCGCTACAACGAGCTGCTGGTCAAGGTGGAGACCATGATCTGGCAGGAGGTTGACAAGTACATCACGGGTGAGGAACCCATCGAGAACTACGACAAGGTGATCGAGGCTGCCCGTGCGGCCGGCGCCACCGAGATGGAAGAAATCTACAACGCCGCCTGGGAAGCCGCGCTGAGCGAGTAATCCGGCGGATCGATCCAGGGGTGGCCGACAACTGCCGGCCACCCTGTTGCTTGTAAAGGGCGGTGTTCCCGGTGTATCAGAATCCCATCATTCCGGGCTTTCATCCTGATCCGAGCATCTGCCGGGTTGGGCAGGATTACTATCTGGTGACCTCAAGCTTTGAATACTTCCCCGGCGTTCCTCTCTACCATAGCCGTGACCTGGTGCACTGGGAGCAGCTGGGCCATGTGCTGACCCGGGACAGTCAGCTGCCCCTGCAGCATGTGCGGCGTTCCCAGGGTATCTACGCGCCCACCATCCGCTACCATGATGGACGGTTCTTCGTCATCACAACCAATGTAGGCGCTACCGGCAACTTCATTGTTCATGCTGAGAACCCAACCGGGCCGTGGTCGGAGCCGGTGCTTGTCGATCAGCAGGGGATTGATCCTTCGCTCTTCTTTGATGATGACGGGAAGGTCTACTATACAGGCACGCACCGCAACCCG
The DNA here is from genome assembly GCA_051883775.1 of Aristaeellaceae bacterium. GTDB lineage: Bacteria > Bacillota > Clostridia > Christensenellales > Aristaeellaceae > UBA11524. The sequence goes on from JBJEUJ010000215.1 coordinate 1,632, forward strand.
GGTGACATCCAGGGCATCGGCATGTTTGAGCTGGACCCATTGACGGGCAGGCGCCTGAGCGATACCCGGATCGTCTGGTACGGCACGGGCGGGAAATGCCCCGAGGCCCCGCATCTGTACAAGATCGACGGCCGCTATTACCTGATGATTGCCGAGGGTGGTACCGAGTATGGCCACATGGTGACCATCGCCCGTGCGGATACGCCCTACGGCCCCTATGAGCCCTGTCCCCACAACTCCATTCTGACCCACGCTGCCAATGGCAGGCATGGCGATATTGCAGGGACGGGCCATGGCGATCTGGTTCAGGCCCACGACGGCAGCTGGTGGATGACCTTTCTGGCGTTCCGCCCGTCGGAGCTGTACTTCCACCACCTGGGCCGGGAAACCTTTCTGTGCCCTGTCCGATGGGAGAACGGCTGGCCGGT
>JBJEUJ010000216.1:0-5224 GCA_051883775.1 Aristaeellaceae bacterium
TGCGCATGTTCATGCTCAGCGCCCACTACCGCAGCCCCATCAACTTCAGCCGGGATCAGATCGCCGCGGCCCACGCAAGCCTCACCCGCCTGTACACCGCCCGGGATCAGATGAAGTTCCTCCTTTCCTCCGCCAAGGACGCGCCCATGACGGAGGAGGAGCAGGCCTTCGTCCAGCGGCTCAAGGGCTATGAGAAGCGCTTCGACGAGGCCATGGACGACGACCTGAACACCGCCGACGCCATCGGCGCCATCTTCGAGCTGGTGAAGGACGCGAACGTGTCCCTGACCTCCTCCAGCAGCAGGGCGGCGGTGGAGGCGGCCATGAGCTCCTTCAAGGCCCTGACCGACGTGCTGGGCCTGGTGCAGAAAAACGAGGACGCCCTGCCCGAGGACATCCAGGCCATGGTGGACGAGCGCGCCGCCGCCCGCAAGGCCAAGGACTGGAAGCGCTCCGACGAGCTGAGGGACGCCATCAAGGCCGCGGGCTACATCCTGGAGGATTCCCGCGAGGGCCAGAAGGTCCGCAAGGCTCTGTAACCCATGAACGCAGCGCATAGGTTCGCCAAAAAGGCGATGGCCGGTATTCTGCTGGCAACCTGTGCGCTGCTGCTGATTCTGTCAGTCATCTTATCACGCCATGAGAAGCAGGCGCATGCCTTCGCCCCGTCGGGCCGCAGGGCTGCGGCGGTGACGGACATTTCGCTGCCCGCAGGCGATGTGGATGTGAACAGCGGCGACGTGCAGGAGCTTGTGCGCCTGCCGGGGGTGGGGCCGGTGATCGGCCAGGCCATCCTGGAGGAGCGCGGGCTCCATGGGCCCTATTATTATCCGGAGGATCTGCTGGATGTGCGGGGCATCGGCGAAAAGACCCTGGCGGGCCTGCGGGACAGGCTTGACCTGACCCGCCCCGCGGCAGAGGAGGAACCATGAACACGGAAATCATTCGCCCTGCGCTGACCATGCTGGGCTACGGCCTGGTGGCGGTGGTGCTGATCACCCTGGCGGCGGTGCTTGCCCAGCGGCTGGGCGGGCGGCTGGAGGCCGGGCGGGCCCTGGACGTGACCCTGACGGCCACGGTGCTGGGCAAGCGCACCCGCATGCCCACCCGGGCGGAGCAGGAGACGGACGGCGTTACGACCATGCAGCATTATGTGACCTTTGAGCCGGATAGCGGCAAGCCCATCGAGCTGGTGGTGGACGAAAGCGCCTACGGGGCCATCCGGGAGGGCGACCACGGCTACCTGACGGTCCGGGACAAGCGCTTCTGCGGCTTTGTGCCGGAGGACGGCGTGGCAAAGCCCTGAGCGGGGCTGTGAAGGAAGGAGGGGAACCCTATGGCCTATCAGGCCCTCTACCGCCAGTGGCGGCCCATGGACTTTTCCTCCATGGTGGCCCAGGAGGCGGTCATCGCTACGCTGCGCAACCAGATTACCACCGGGCGCATCGCCCATGCGTACCTGTTCTGCGGCAGCCGCGGCACCGGCAAGACCTCCACGGCCAAGATCATGGCCCGGGCCATCAACTGCGAGCATCCGGTGAACGGCGATCCCTGCGGCCAGTGCGACAGCTGCCGCCGCCTGCTCGCGGACGAATCCCTGGATGTGATGGAAATCGACGCGGCCAGCAACAACGGCGTGGACGAGATCCGCGACCTGCGGGAGACCGTGAAGTATCCCCCCCAGCAGGGCCGCTACAAGGTCTATATCATCGACGAGGTGCACATGCTGTCTGCCTCGGCCTTCAACGCCCTGCTCAAGACCCTCGAGGAGCCCCCGGCCCACGTGGTGTTCATCCTGGCCACCACCGAGCCCCAGAAGCTCCCCGCCACCATCCTCAGCCGCTGCCAGCGCTTCGACTTCGGCAGGATACCCGCCGGGCAGATCGCCGGGCGGCTGCGCCAGGCGGTGGAGGGCGCGAAGGCCACCGCCACCGACGGCGCGCTGGCCATGATTGCCCGTGCGGCCGAGGGCGGCATGCGCGACGCGCTGTCCATCCTGGACATGTGCCTGGGCTACCGCAGCGATGTGGACGAGGCCCTGGTGCGCAGCGTCCTGGGCACCAGCGACCGCAGCTTCCTCTTCCGCTTTGCCGACGCCCTGCAGGCTCAGGATGCCGCCGCGCTGCTGGGCATGATCGACGAGCTGATGCGCTCCGGCCGGGAGCCCATGGTCTTTGCCAAGGATGTGAGCCAGCACCTGCGCGCGCTGCTGATGGCCAAGGTTTGCCCCGGGGACATGGCCGCGCTGCTGGACCTGACCCAGGAGGATGCGGCGGAATACAGCCGCCAGGCGGAGGGCTTCACCGAGACGCGGCTGATGCGGATGATGGAGCTGTTCATGGCGGTGGAGACGGAGCTGCGCTACGTCTCCTCCCCGCGTACGGCGGTGGAGGCTGCGGCCCTCAAGGCGTGCCTGCGCACGGCGGAAACCGACGCCGCCGCCCTGAACGACCGCATCGCCCAGCTGGAGAAGCAGGTGGAGGAGCTCACCGAGAAGCTGAAGAACGGCGTTGTGGCTGCTGCCCCCGCCCGGGCCGCGAAGCCCGCCGCTGCCAAGCCCGCCGCGCCCAGGGCGGAGCCTGCCGCTCCCAAGACGCTGACCCCCACCGGCCGCAGCGCGGAGGATGCCTGGAAGGCCGCCATGGCCGCGCTGAAGAAGAGCGATACGGGCATATACAGCATGCTGAGCATGGGGCGCTTTGCGGGCTGCGAGGGGGATCTGTTCCGCTGGGAGGCCCCCGAGGGCATGGATTTCTTCGTGGGGTCGCTGAACCAGGAGAAGAAGCGGGCCTCCGTGGCAGCCGCGCTGACGGAGGCCGTGGGGGTGGAGAGCCGCTTTGAGGCGGTGATGCCCGGCCAGGCGAAAAAGACGGACAGCACCGAGGCGGACTTCCTCAATGAGCTGACGGCCACCTTCGGCCAGGAGAACCTGATGATCCAGGAGGAACCGAAGGCATGACGGCGCTCATTCCGGCGGGGGAGCGGGCAGCGCTCCGGCTGCTGTATGCCTCCATGCCCTGCCTGCACGGCCTGTGGGAGGCCGGGCTGGACGGTACGGGACGGGCCTGGGCGGATGCGCCCGTGAATCCCCGCGCGGCGGTGATGGCCGTGGGGGATTTTCTGCTGTGCGGCGGGGAAGCGGATGCGGCCCTGTTGCGCAAGGCGGTGCGCTCCGCCCGGAAGCCCTGGCTGGTCTATGGCCCGGACGGATGGCTGCGGGCGCTGGAGAGCGTCGCGCCCTTCCGCCTGACGGAGCGGCAGGCCTTCCTTCCGGAGGTGCAGCCGGAGGACGGGCCCCTTCGCAGCCTGCTGGCGCGCCTGCCGGAGGACATGCGCATCCGTCCCCTGGAGGGCCCGTGGATCCCCTGGTGCCGCCTGCAGGCATGGAGCCGGGACTTTGTCAGCCAGTTCACGGACGCGGGCTTTGCGGCGGAGGGCCTGGGGATGCTGGTGATGCGGGAGGGCCAGCCCGTGTCGGGAGCCAGCGCCTACGTGCGCTATCCGGGCGGGCTGGAGGTGCAGGTGACCACCCGGGAGGACTGCCAGGGCCGGGGCTATGCCACGCTGGCCTCCGCCGCGCTGATCCTCCGGGCCCATGCGCTGGGCCTGGCCGCCACCTGGGACGCAGCCAATCCGGTATCGGCCCATATTGCCCGGAAGCTGGGCTACCGCGCGGCGGGGAAGTACACCGTGGCGGAAATCAATGAAATGTATTAAAATGTTTTGTTTTCCTTGCCTTTTTTCTGTCGAAGGCGTATACTGGTAAAGGCGCAACGCCATAACATGAGACAAGAGAATGTTCGATAACTGGAGGATATGTCCATGGCAAGACTCTTTGGTACCGACGGCGTGCGGGGCATCGCCAATCAGGATCTGAACTGTGATCTGGCCTTCAGGCTGGGACAGGCGGCGGCCTGCGTGCTGGCCAGCAACGTCCATCGCCCCACCATCCTGGTGGGCCGGGACACCCGCATCAGCGGCGAAATGCTGGAAAGCGCGCTGGTGGCGGGCATCTGCTCCATGGGCGCGCGGGCCGTGCTGGTGGACGTGCTGCCCACCCCGGCCATCGCCTACCTGACCCGCTACTATCAGGCGGACGCGGGCGCGGTGATTTCCGCCAGCCACAACACCGTGGAGTACAACGGCATCAAGTTCTTCAACAGTCAAGGCTACAAGCTGCCCGACGCCATTGAGGACGAGATCGAGGAGATCGTGAAAAACGGCCTGCCCGAGGGCAAGCAGCTGCCCATCGGCGAGGGCGTGGGCCGTCCCGTGCGCCAGCGCAACGCCCAGCGCCGCTACATCGACTTCGCCAAGGAGACCACCGGCGTGCGCCTGGACGGGCTGCACATTGTGGTGGACTGCGCCCAGGGCGCCAGCTACGAGGTGGCCCCGGCGGTATTGCAGGAGCTGGGGGCGAAGGTTTCCGCCTACTACCATGAGCCCGACGGCACCAACATCAACGAAAACTGCGGCTCCACCCACCCCGAGCGGCTGTGCGAGCTGGTGCGGGAGCTGGGCGCGGACATCGGCCTGGCCTTTGACGGGGACGCTGACCGCCTCATGGCCGTGGACGAGCGCGGCAGGGTGGTCAACGGCGACCAGGTGATGTGCATCTGCGCCAACCACCTCAAGCAGCAGGGAAGGCTGCGCAACAACACCCTGGTCACCACCATCATGAGCAACATGGGCCTGGACCTGGCGCTGAAGAAGCTGGGCATCCAGAACGTGAAAACCAAGGTGGGCGACCGCTACGTGCTGGAAAACATGCTGGCCAACAATTACAGCCTGGGCGGCGAGCAGAGCGGCCATGTGATCTTCCTGGACTACAACACCACCGGCGACGGGCTGATCACCGCCCTGCAGCTGCTGACGGTGATGGTGGAGAGCAAGCAGAGCCTCAGCCGCCTGGCGCGGATCATGGAGGTGCTGCCCCAGGCGCTTTACGGCGCGCATGTGTCCGACGCCCGCAAGTTCGATTTCGACAAGGACGAGACCATCCTGGCGGCCATCGCGCAGCTGGAGAAGAAGTACGAGGGCCGGGGCCGGGTGCTGGTGCGCGCCAGCGGCACGGAGCCCATCGTCCGGGTGATGATCGAGGGCCCGGATCAGCACGAGATGGATCAGGACGTGTACGACCTGGCCAAGCTGATCGAACGCAGGCTCAACGGATAAAGCGTCAAAAAAGTGGCCGGAGGGCCACTTTTTTGAGTTTGGCACTCGC
>JBJEUJ010000216.1:5324-10545 GCA_051883775.1 Aristaeellaceae bacterium
GGATAAAGCGTCAAAAAAGTGGCCGGAGGGCCACTTTTTTGAGTTTGGCACTCGCTCACTGGTCGGGCCGTTCGCTTGATTCGGCCTTAAGGCCTCCCTCGGTGTAAGGAAGCGATTTGGCAGAGCTATATCGCGCGAAAACCGCCGCAAAGGGGCATCACCCCGCCTGGACGCCCCGATGGGGCTCGCCGGTTTTCGATTACAGTCTGCCGACAGCGAGTTGCTGAACATCATGTCGCTTTTTTTGCGTTGGGGACAGGGAAACAACAACGGCACATATCATTTGAAATGCAGGAAAAGCTGCGCCGGTGCGGGCGCTCTGCTTCATGACGGTTTCTTCCCCTGTGAAATGGGGGGAGAAGCCGTCTTTTCTGCGCCATTTCCCAGGAATGGATACGGCCCGACAAAATTTCCAGGGGAGGGAGGGAAACAGGAGGGCTCCGTTGAATAACAGAAAACGGGGAAACTTGAACCACTCTCATTTCGTCCTGCCTCGCGAGGGGCAGATTCTTACAAACTGGAGGGAGATTTGGACATGAGTATGCAGGACCTCAAGCAGGTGCTGGCCAAGAAGCAGGCCATCCTGCAGGGAGACGCAGACCGTATCGCCAAGCAGCGCGCCGCAGGCAAGCTGACCGCCCGGGAGCGGGTGCTCAAGCTGCTGGACGCGGGCTCCTTTGTCGAGACGGACGCCCTGGTTTCCACGAGCGATGATTATGCCGGCGTCATCACCGGCTACGGCACGGTGCAGGATCGGCCCGTGTACCTGTTCGCCCAGGATTTCACGGTGCACGGCGGCGCCATGGGCGTGGCCCAGGCCAAAAAGATCTGCAAGGTGCTGGATCTGGCCCAGAAGACCGGCGCGCCGGTGATCGCCCTGTGCGACAGCGCGGGCGTGCGCATTGACGAGGGCGCGGCGGCCATGAACGCCTACGCCTCCATCTATGCGAAGATGGCCAAGCTCAGCGGCGTGGTGCCCATGATCGCCGTGGTGCTGGGCCCCGTGGTGGGCGGCGCGGCGCTGATCGCCCAGCTGGCGGACATCGCCATTGAGGCTGAGGGCGTGGGCCAGCTGATGGTCTACGGCCCCCAGGTGATGAGCGCCATCTCCGGCAAGACCTACGACGCCAAGACCCTCGGCGGCGCCAAGACCATGGCTGCCCAGGGCGGCGTGGCCCTGACCGCCGCGGATGAGGACGCCGCCATCGCACTGACCGTGCAGGTGCTGGATCTGCTGCCCGGCTCCAACGGCGAGGACGCCCCCATTGTCGATACCGACGATATGAACCGCATCCTGCCCGCCATTGATCCCGCCGATTCCGACAGCCTGCTGGCCGCCATGGCCGACGCGGGCGTGTATGTGGAAATGTACAAGGACTGGGGCAAGGCCATCCGCGTGGCGCTGACCCGCATGGGCGGCCGCACCGTGGGCCTGGTGGTCGGCAACGCCAAGGAGAACGACGGCATGATTACCCCCGCCGCCGCCGCCAAGACCGCCCGCTTCATCCGCCTGTGCGACTGCTACTCCATCCCCGTGGTGTCCCTGATCAACAGCAAGGGCGTGGCCGTGCCCGAGGCCTCCAGCCAGTCCTGGACCATGATCACCGCCGCCCAGCTGCTCTATGCCTACGCTGAGGCCACCACCCCCAAGGTGAGCGTCGTGGTGGGCAACGCCATCGGCCAGGCCTATGTCGCCATGGGCGGCAAGGCCAATGCCGACATGACCTACGCCTGGCCGGGCGCGGTAATTTCCGCCCTGACCCCCGAGGCCGCCGTGCAGGTGCTGTATACCGAGGAGCTGAAGGCCGGCGACAAGCCCGCCCTGGAGACCCGCGCCGAGCTGGAGAGCAGGTTCGCCTCCGAAGTGGCTGATGGCGTGGCCGCCGCCCAGGCCGGCATGATCGACGATGTGGTGGATCCCGCGCAGACCCGCCAGTACGTCATCGCCGCCCTGGAGATGCTCTCCTCCAAGCGCGAGAGCAATCCGCCCAAGAAGCACGGCAACCTGCCGCTGTGACGGAAAGGAACGTGTAAGCATGGATACTTTGATTTTCGGCCTGACAGTTACCCTGATCGGCGTGCTGGTCGTGTTCTTCGGCCTCATCATCCTGATCGGCCTGATCAAGCTGATGGAGCTCGCCACCAGCCGCATGGGCAAGAAGAAGGCCGCCCCGGCGCCTGCGCCGGCTCCCGCGCCCGCTCCCGCCCCTGTGGCGGAGGCCGCGCCCGCCCCGGAGCAGAATGACGATGCGCTCATCGCTGTGATCACCGCCGCCGTGGCCGCCATGATGGATGACAACAGCGGCTTCGTCGTCCGCCGCGTGCGCCGCATTTCCAACACCCCCGCCTGGAGCCGCTCCGGCCGGGAGGAACAGGTTTACAGCCGCTTCTGATGCACCCCCGGAATGAATACGATTGATTGAATAGGAGGAACTGTCATCATGCGTACCTTCAATATTACCGTCAATGGTCAGACCTATGTGGTTGATGTTGAGGAAGTCGGCGGCGCCGTGTCCGCTGCTCCCGTCCGTGCTGCTGCGCCCGTGGCTGCCCCTGTGGCCGCTCCCGCCGCTGCTCCTGCCGCCGCTCCCGCTGCCGCCCCCAAGGCTGCCGCGCCTGCTCCCGTTGCCGGCGGCACCCCCGTCAAGGCGCCCATGCCCGGCACCATCCTGGACGTGAAGGTCAAGGCCGGCGACGCCGTGAAGGCTGGCCAGTGCCTGTGCGTGCTGGAAGCCATGAAGATGGAGAACGAGATCCCCGCCCCCAAGGACGGCACCGTCGCGCAGGTTGTGGCTGGCAAGGGCGCTTCCGTGAACGCGGGCGACACCCTGGTTGTGCTGGCGTAAGAAGCGTACCGTCCAAGGAAAGTGAGTTGATAAGATGCAAATCAATGTGGGCGAAACCCTGATGGGGCTGGTCACGACGTCCGGCATCTATCAGTATCTTGCCGACCCCAAGGCCCTGATCATGGTCGGCATCGCTTGCGTGCTGCTGTACCTGGCCATCGTCAAGCAGTTTGAACCCCTGCTGCTGCTGCCTATCGCCTTCGGTATGCTGCTGACCAACCTGCTGGGCAGCGAGGTGTACCACGAGGAGCTCTTCGCCGGTGGCCACGCCAACTGGGCGCTGATCGGCGGCGCGGTGATGATAGACGGCAACAACCTGATCGACCATGCGCTGTATGTGGTCAACGCCGCGGGCCAGGTGCTCAACGCCACCACCAGCCAGGTCATCGGTCACTTTGTCAACAGCGTCTCCGTCTCCGATCCCACCACCCTCATTCCCCTGACCGACGCCCTGGCCCAGCTGGCTGCCAACGGCAACGCCGCCTCCATCATCATGGAGGACGCGTTCCTGAACGGCGGTCAGGTCTACTCCGAGGTGGGCGTGCTGCTGGCCTCCGCGGGTGAAGTGATCTCCGCGGGCCTGCTGGACTACCTGTACCTGGGCGTCAAGCTGGGCATTTATCCCTGCCTGATCTTCATGGGCGTTGGCGCGGGCACGGACTTCGGTCCCCTGATCTCCAACCCCAAGACCCTGCTGCTGGGCGCCGCTGCCCAGGCGGGCATCTTCTTCACCTTCATCTGCGCGTCCCTGCTGGGCTTCACGCCCAAGGAAGCCGGCGCCATCGGCATCATCGGCGGCGCGGACGGCCCCACCGCCATCTGGCTGACCGGCAAGCTGGCCCCCCATCTGCTGGGCCCCATCGCCGTGGCTGCCTACTCCTACATGGCGCTGGTTCCCGTCATTCAGCCCCCGATCATGCGCGCCCTGACCACCGAGAAGGAACGCACCATCGTCATGGAGCAGCTCAAGCCCGCCACCAAGACCCAGAAGATCATCTTCCCCATCGTGGTGACGATCCTGGTGTCCCTGCTGCTGCCCTCCGCCGCCTCGCTGGTGGGCTGCCTGATGCTGGGCAACCTGGCCAAGGAATGCGGCGTGACCGAGCGCCTGAACAAGACCATGCAGAACGAGCTGATGAACATCGTGACCATCTTCCTGGGCGTGACCGTTGGCGCCACCGCCACGGCCGACACCTTCCTGAAGGTGGAAACCCTCAAGATCATCGCCATGGGTATTGTGGCCTTCGGTATCGGTACGGCGAGCGGCGTGCTGCTGGCCAAGCTGATGAACTGGATCTCCGGCGGCAAGATCAACCCGCTGATCGGCTCTGCCGGCGTGTCCGCCGTGCCTATGGCGGCCCGTGTGTCCCAGCGTGAAGGCCAGAAGGCCAATCCTGCCAACTTCCTGCTGATGCACGCCATGGGCCCCAACGTGGCCGGCGTCATCGGCTCCGCCATCGCTGCGGGCGTGCTGCTGTCCATGTTCGGCTGAGGCTGAGCGAACGAGCGTTTTTCGGCATGCACGCGCCTGCGTGATGCCATGAAGGAGGAGAATTTCATGCCGAAGGTACAGATTACCGATACCATCCTGCGCGACGGCCACCAGTCCCAGGCCGCCACGCGCATGACCACCGCGGAGATGCTCCCTGCCTGCGAGATGCTGGACAAGGTGGGCTACTACTCCCTGGAGTGCTGGGGCGGCGCCACCTATGACAGCTGCCTGCGCTTCCTGAACGAGGATCCCTGGGAGCGCCTGCGCACCCTGCGCAAGGCCCTGCCCAACACCAAGTTGCAGATGCTCCTGCGCGGCCAGAACCTGCTGGGCTACCGCCCCTATTCCGACGACGTGGTGGATTTCTTCGTCAAGAAGGCCGTGGAGAACGGCATTGACATCATCCGCTGCTTCGACGCGCTGAACGACCTGCGCAACATGCAGACCGCCGTCAAGGCCACCAAGAAGTACGGCGGCAAGGCCGAGATCGCCCTGAGCTACACCGAGTCCCCCGTGCATAACGAGGACTACTTCGTCAAGCTGGCCGAGGAGATCGAGGCCATGGGCGCCGACCTGATCTGCATCAAGGACATGGCCAACCTGCTGCTGCCCTACAAGGCCTACAGCCTGGTCAAGCGCCTGAAGCAGCACACCAAGCTGCCCATCGTCCTGCACACCCACAACACCACCGGCACCGGCGACATGGTGCTGCTCAAGGCCGTGGAGGCTGGTGTGGACGTGGTGGATACCTGCCTGTCCCCCCTGGGCTCCGGCACGTCCCAGCCCGCCACCGAGTCCCTGGTGGCCACGCTGAAGGGCACCGAGTACGACACCGGCATCGACCTGGATCTGCTGGCCAAGCTGGCCGAGCACTTCCGCGGCG
>JBJEUJ010000217.1:0-10464 GCA_051883775.1 Aristaeellaceae bacterium
TGACGACGATGATCAGAACGCGGTGATCAAGGAAATCCTCAAGCGGCAGAACATCGACGAGAAGTTCCTTTCGCCCCGGGAGATCAAGGCGAAGATCTCCGACGCGAAGAACAAGCTCATGGGCCCGGACGAGTGGTTCCAGCACACGGAGCGGGATTACCGCTGCCAGATGATCCACGATGTGTTCCTGGAGTACGAAACCCGCCTGAAGGGCCTCAACGCCCTCGACTTTGACGATCTGCTGGTCAAGACCCTCGAGCTGCTGGTGGATCATCCCCCCGTCCTGGACAGCTACCGCAAGCGCTTCCGCTACGTCATGGTGGACGAGTACCAGGACACCAACTACGCCCAGTACATGCTGGTGAAGCTGCTCACCGACCAGAGCCGCAACCTGTGCGTGGTGGGCGACGACGACCAGTCCATCTACGGCTGGCGCGGCGCGGACATCCGCAACATCCTGGACTTTGAGAAGGACTATCCCGATGCCACGGTTATCAAGCTGGAGCAGAACTACCGCTCCACCGCCAATATCCTGGACGCGGCCAATCAGGTCATCGCTCACAATGCCGGGCGCAAGGAAAAGGCTCTGTGGACCGACAGGGGCGAGGGTGAGCCTATCAAGCTCTACTGCGCCGGCGACGAGCGGGAGGAGGCTGCCTGGGTGGCCGACCGCATCCGGCAGATGAGCCGTCAGGGCGAGCCCTACGGCAACATGGCCATCCTCTACCGCACCAACGCCCAGAGCCGCGTGCTGGAGGATATGCTCATGCGGGCCGCCATCCCCTATAAGGTCTTCGGCGGGCAGAAGTTCTACGACCGCCGGGAGGTCAAGGATGTAATTGCCTACCTGCGGGTGATTGTGAACCCGGCGGACGACATTTCCCTGCGCCGCATCATCAACGTGCCCAAGCGCTCCATTGGCGACAGCACCGTCAACGAGCTGGTCGCCCATGCCAGGGACAACGACATGCCCCTGTATTCCGCCCTGTCCGATATTCCCGAGAGCCTGTCCTCCAGGCCCCGCAAGTGCGTCAGCGATTTCTTCACCCTCATGACCATGCTGGTTGCCATGAAGGATACCATGCCGCTGACGGATTTCGTCAGGCTGCTGATTGAAAAGACCGGTCTGATGGAACAATATCAGAAGGAGGACACGGATGAGGCCCGTACCCGGGTGGAGAACATCCAGGAGCTGCTGGGCGCGGTGGAAGAATACGCCCGCCTCAGCGGCGAGGACGCCACCCTCGAGTCCTACCTGGAGAATGTGGCGCTGGTCACCGACCTGGATGCCCAGGCAGATGACCGCGGCTATGTGACCATGATGACCCTCCATTCTGCCAAGGGTCTGGAGTTCCCCGATGTGTTCATGACCGGCCTGGAGGAGGGCATCTTCCCCTCCGCCCGCAGCCTCATGGACGAAAGCCGCGTGGAGGAGGAGCGCCGCCTGTGCTACGTGGGCATCACCCGCGCCCAGAAGCGGCTGTTCATCTCGCGGGCCAGCCAGCGCATGCTCTACAATCAGGTCAACCACAATGCGCCTTCCCGCTTCCTGGATGAGATTCCCGCCCGCCTCCTGCAGGACGAGTGGGCCGTGAAGAAGGAAGCAGCCTCCCGCCACGCGCCCCAGCAGCCCATGCAGCGGGGCTACGGCAGCGGCTACGGCCTGCGCTCTACCCCCGCCATGAACGATCTGGGCAAGCCCAAGCTGACCCTGGGCGGCAATGCCCTGGGCATCCCCGGGGTGCAGAAGGGCTTTGTGGGCAGCAAGGCCCGGGAGCTGTCCGGCAGCGCCATGCAGAACCTGTTCCAGAAGGGCGACCGGGTGCTGCACACCAAGTTTGGCGAGGGGAATGTGGTGGCCGTCACCGGCAAGGGCAGCGACGCCCGCATTCAGATTGAGTTCACGGCGTACGGCGTGAAGGAGTTCAGCCTGTCCATCGCGCCCATCGTCAAGCTGGAGGATGAAGCATGACCGATTACGCAGCCCTGATGCGTCCCCTGGTGGAACGGCTGAACGAAACGGCCTACGCCTACTATGTGCTGGACAAACCCGTCATCTCCGACAAGCAGTGGGATGAATTGTACGATCAGCTGACCGCGCTGGAGAAGGAGAGCGGCATCATCCTGCCGGACTCTCCCACCCACCGGGTGGGCGGGGAGACCCTGGCGGGCTTCGAGGCCCACCGGCACATCACCCAGCTGTGGAGCATGGACAAGGTGCAGTCCATCGGCGCGCTGGAGGACTGGATCCGCCGCACGGAGAAGCTGACCGGGCAGACGGAGCTGCAGTATTATGTGGAATACAAGTTTGACGGCCTGACGCTGAACCTGACCTACCGGGATGGTCAGCTGGTGCAGGCGGCCACCCGGGGCAACGGCGTCACGGGAGAGGCCATCCTGCCCCAGGCCCGCACGGTGCGCTCCGTGCCGCTGAGCATCCCCTACAAGGGGCTGCTTGAGGTGCAGGGCGAGTGTATCATGCGCCTTTCCACCCTGGAGGAGTACAACAAAACGGCCAAGGAGCCGCTGAAGAACGCCCGCAACGCCGCCGCCGGAGCCCTGCGCAACCTGGACCCGGCGGTAACCGCGTCGCGTCGGCTTGACGCGTTCTTTTATCAGGTGGGCACCATCGAGAACCCGCCCTATTCGTCCCAGCCGGGGATGCTGGATTTCCTGCGGGAGAACGGCTTCCCCGTCAGCCCCTACCTGGGCAGGCCCCACAACCGGGAGGAAATCGAGGCGTGCATCCGGGAGATTGAGGAAAGGCGCAGCAGTCTGGACTTCCTCATCGACGGGGTGGTCATCAAGGTGGGCGATCTTTCGCTGCGGGAGCAGATGGGCTTTACGGACAAGTTTCCCCGGTGGGCCGTGGCCTACAAGTTTGAGGCGGAGGAAAGCGTCACCACGCTGCGCCGGGTCACCTGGGAGCTGGGCCGCACGGGCAAGCTGACCCCCCTGGCGCACCTGGATCCCGTCGATTTTTACGGCGTGACGGTGCGCAAGGCCACGCTGAACAACTGGGGCGATATCCAGCGCAAGCAGGTGGCCATCGGCGCGCCGGTGTGGATTCGCCGCTCCAACGATGTGATTCCCGAGATCATGGGCCGGGTGGGGGAGCCGGGCGAGGGCGAGACGCCGGTGGAGAAGCCCGATGTCTGTCCTGCCTGCGGAAGCCCGCTGCTGGAGCGGGGCGCGCACCTGTTCTGCATGAACCGGGTCAGCTGCAAGCCGCAGGCTGTGGCGCGCATCAGCCATTTTGCCAGCCGGGACGCCATGGACATCGAGGGCCTGTCCGAAAAGACCGCCGAGCAGCTTTACGACCAGATGGGCGTGCGGGATCCGGCGGATCTGTACCATCTGACGAAGGAGCAGGCGCTGACGCTGGAGGGCTTCAAGGAGCGCAAGGCGGAAAAGCTGCTGGCGGCCCTTGACAAGAGCAAGGACTGCACCCTGGACGCGTTCCTGTTCGCCATCGGCATTCCCAACATCGGCAGGAAAACCGCCCGGGATCTGGCCAACGCCTTCGGCACGCTGGAACGGGTGTCCGAGGCCACCCAGGAGGAGCTTGTCGCCCTCCAGGACGTGGGCGACATTGTGGCCCAGAGCGTGACGGAGTTCTTCTCCTTCCCGGAGAACCGCGTGATGATCGAGCGGCTGCTTCAAAGCGGCGTGCATCCCCGGGAATCCGAGGGCAAGGCGGAGGGCGCGTTCAGCGGCATGAGCGTGGTGGTCACGGGCACGCTGCCCACCCTGTCCCGCAAGGATGCGGAGGAGCTGATCCGCCAAAACGGCGGCACGGCGGCCTCTTCGGTCAGCAAAAAGACCGCCTTCGTCGTGGCAGGCGAGGCGGCCGGAAGCAAGCTGACCAAGGCGCAGAGCCTGGGCATTGAGGTTATTGACGAGGCGGAGCTTTTGCGCCGCTGCGGACGGTAAGGTCAGCGGCGGCTGTGACGGGTGGCATGGGCATAGGCTGCCTGACCGGGGGTGAGACGCGCCTCCCGGGCGGGGGTGGCGGAGGTGGTCATGGCTGTATCCGGCACGGGCGCTTCGCCGCTGCCCTCGGCGGGAATCTGGCCGGGACGGTAGCCGGGCAGCAGGAAGGTCACGAACTTCACGGCGAAAATGTCGCACACGATGTAGCGAACCTCGATCTCGTCGTAGAGCACCAGAAACTGGCTGGCCACGGAGTACAACAGGCCCTGGCGGGTGACAAGCTGGTTGGTGCCGATGAGAAACTCGACGAGGACATAGTTGCCCACGTTGTCCTGCAGCACCTGCTGCATGGAGCCCTGGAAGCTTTCGGTGTTAAAGTCCTGCTCCGGCGGCACATTGAAGGACTCGTTGGTCATTTCACTCATGGATGGTCCCTCCTTGACGGATGATTTCGTGGCTGTCCTACCCTATGCGGGGATACCGCCGCTCATGCCTGGGAGGAAAACGCCATAGCCTTTGAAACAGGGGGAATGCATGATGAAGCTGGAAAAGTGGGAGCAGGCGCTGGTGGACGTGATGCCTCAGGTACAGGAGGCCTTCCGGCAGCTGCACCGCTGCCCTGAGCTGAGCGGGCAGGAAACGCAGACCCGGCAGCTCGTCATGGACACACTGAACCGGCTGGGCATACCTTTTCGCCTGACGGACGGCTGTCACAGCCTGGTGGGCACGCTTGCCAACGGCGACGGCCCCTGTGTGGCCATCCGCGCCGACATGGACGCGCTGCCCGTTGAGGAAAGGAGCTGTGTGCCCTACGCCTCGCAGCGGCCCGGCGTGATGCACGCCTGCGGCCATGACGCGCACACCGCCATGGCCCTGGGCTCCGCGATCTGGCTGAGCAACAACCGGCACCTGTGGCGCGGCACGGTGAGGTGGCTCTTCGAGTCCGCCGAGGAAACCACCGGCGACGCGCAGCTGATGGTGCGCCAGGGCTGCCTCCGCGACCCGGAGGTGGCCGTGGTCATCGGGCAGCATGTGAATCCCCGCTATCCGGCGGGGACGTTCTTTGCCAAACCGGGGTACGTCAACGGCTCCAGCGACAACGTGGTGCTGACCATCCTCGGGCGCAGCGGCCATGGCGCGTATCCGGAAAGCGGCGTGGACGCGGTTGTCATCTCCGCACAGGTGATCACTGCCCTGCAGGCGCTCATCAGCCGGGAGCTGTCGCCCTTTGATTCAGCCGCGCTGACCTTCGGCAGGATTCAGGGCGGCACGGCGGGGAACGTCATCTGCGACCGGGTAACGGTCACCGGCACGCTCCGCACCCTCACAGCGGACGCCCGCGCCCATCTGACAAGGCGCATCCGGGAGATGGCCGCGAGCGTGGCGCAGGCTATGGGCGGGGAGGCGCAGGCGGACATCAGGCCCTGCTATCCGCCGCTGAAAAACGACGAGGCCTGCTACGCCGTGGTGGAAGCAGCAGCCCGGGAGGTGCTGGGGGATGCGATGGTCATCCGCCGGGAAAAGCCGAGCCTGGGCGTGGAGAGTTTCTCCTTTTTCCTTGACGATACGCCCGGTGTGTTCTATGATATAGGCTGCGGGGTGGGTTCCGCCCTGCATACGGATACCTTCCGCGTGGACGAAGCGATGCTCATGCCCGGCGTGGCCCTGCAGTGCGCATGCGTCCTGGCATTCCTCCCCATCACATGAAGAAATGAGGCCGGTTATGTTCTCACGCCTGGAGTCATGGTTCAGCTGGCTCACCTCCGATCCCGTGGGCTTTATCATTTACGCGCTTTATCTGACCGTCACGGTGCTGATGAGCCTGATCCTGCACGAGGTGGCCCACGGCTATGTGGCGCTGCGCTGCGGCGATCCCACGGCCAAGTGGCTGGGCCGGCTGTCCCTGGATCCCCGCAAGCACCTGGATCCCCTGGGCACGGTGTGCATGTTCCTGCTGGGGTTCGGCTGGGCCAAGCCGGTGCCGGTGAATCCCCGCAACTTCAGGCACTACCGCCGGGACGACTTCCTGGTGTCCATTGCGGGCATCGTTACCAACCTGACGCTGTTCATTCTCTGCGCGGCGCTGAGCGTGGGGGTCAACCGGCTGATCTGGGAGCCGGATTTCCTGACCGCCTTCCGGGATCAGTACGGCTCCCTGCAGGGGCTGCTCAACCTTTATCATGAGGACGGCATATGGGCCAGCGCTATCATCGGCGGCGGCAGCTACGACTATCTGAACACCTTCGCCAGGTATCCGTGGCTGCTCTATGTGCAGCGGTTTCTGCTGATGCTGGCGCAGATCAACCTGGCCCTGGCGGTGTTCAACATCCTGCCCATTCCGCCCCTGGACGGCTACCATCTGCTGAACGACACCCTGCTCAAGGGCAAGCTGCAGCTGAACCGAAAGGCGTTCCA
This sequence comes from Aristaeellaceae bacterium, assembly GCA_051883775.1. GTDB lineage: Bacteria > Bacillota > Clostridia > Christensenellales > Aristaeellaceae > UBA11524. Next base: position 6,349 of record JBJEUJ010000217.1, read on the forward strand.
GATCGCCCAGATGGCGCTGCTGCTGGTGTGCTTTTCCGGCATTCTGTCCACGCTGCTGAGCAAGGTCAACAGCATGGTGTACACCTCGGTCATCAACCTGTTCCTGCTGATGACGGGCGGGCTGTGAGGATGCTGCCATGCCGATGACATTTCAGCTCAAGGACTTTGACGGTCCCCTTGACCTGCTCCTGCACCTGATCACCAAGGCGCAGGTGGACATCAAGGACATTTTCGTCAGCGAGATTACCGACCAGTACATTGCCTCCGTCCGCAACGCCCCCGACCTGGACATGGACGACGCGACGGATTTCCTGGTCATGGCAGCCACGCTCCTGGAGATCAAGAGCCGCGCCATGCTGCCCAAGCCTCCCGCCCTGGAGGAGGGCGAGGAGGACCCGGAGGAGGCGCTGATCCGCCGCCTGGAGGAATACAAGCGCTTCCGGGAGACGGCGGCGGCCATGCAGCAGTTTGAGCGGGCGGCCCAGGAGCTGTTTACCAAGCTGCCGGAGGAATATCCCCTCCCGCCCCAGGAGACGGAGCTGGTGGGCCTGACCCTGCAGGGGCTGACGGACGCCTTCCTGCGCATCTGGGCCCGCCGCCCCAGCCAGGACGAGAGCCAGGAGGTCAACCATTACGCGCCCCGGGACATCCGCCGGGACGAGCACACCGTGCAGGAATGCATGCTGACGCTGATGCACGGCATCCGCCGCCAGGGGCGCATGCGCTTTGACGAGGCGTTTTCCGCGGCGCCCACCCGGGAAGAGGTGACAACGCTGTTCCTGGCGCTGCTGGAGCTGCTGAAGCTGGGCGAAATGCACGTTGAGCAGGATCAGATCTGCGGCGAGATCCTCCTGCTGCCCGGCCGTCGGGAGTATACGGAGGAGGCGACGGACCATGCATGACGAAAACGCGGAAGGCATCCTGCGGGGACGCATCGAGGCCATTCTGTTTGTGACGGGGGAGCCTGTCCGGCTGGACGAGCTGGCCAAGGCCCTCGGCATCTCCCGGGCCCGCCTGGAGCAGGAGCTGAACTGCCTGCGGGATGAGTACGACTTCGGCCAGCGGGGCTTCTGCGTCAAGCGCTTCGGCGAGCATGTGCAGCTGGCCACCCGTGCGCTGTATTCCGCCGACGTGGTGCGGCTGCTTCAGCCCGTGCAGAAGCAGTCCCTGACCCAGGCGGCCATGGAGACCCTGGCGGTGGTGGCCTACCGTCAGCCCGTGACCCGCGCGGAGGTGGAGCAGATCCGCGGCGTAAAGTGCGACTACTCCCTGGCCACGCTGATGAACAAGCAGCTGATCCAGGAGGTGGGCCGCAAGGACACCCTGGGCCGCCCGATTCTCTACGGCACCACAGATGCGTTCCTGGATCATTTCGGCATATCCTCCCTGGAGGAGCTGCCGCCCCTGCCCGAGCCTACCCAGGAGGACAAGCCGGAGACGGACGTTCCCGAGCTGGGCGTGTGAAAGACCCGACATGAAAGGAGAATGCAGCATGGAAAAGAGGATGCTCATTGACGGCATGATGTGCGCCCACTGCAAGACCACGGTGGAGAAGGCCCTTTCCGCAGTGGAGGGCGTGACGGCCTGCACGGTGGATCTGGCGGCCAAGACCGCGACGATCACCCTGGAGCGGGACGTGCCCGACGATACGCTGATGGAGGCCGTGAAGGCCAGGCGTTTTACCCCGGTGAGGATGCTGTAAGGAAGGACAACACCATACAATCGCTCCGCCTGATGGGCAGGGCGATTTTTTTGCGCCTTCCGCACACCATCGGGGCTGCGTCATACCTTGCTGGTGAAGGCTCCGACAAAGGAGCCGGAGAATAAGGAGGCGTAGATGCCATGTCGTTCTACAGCTACAAGAATGCGAATCCTTCCTGCTGCCCCGGCATGATCGCGGGCAATGCCATGGACGGCCTGAAGGAGAAGGTCTGCGTGCAGGTCAAGCGGGTGTACGACAGCGCCATGCAGCAGGAGCAGCTGGACAACCGCATCGTGACCATCACCAGCTTCGCGCAGGTGGCGGGGAACACCTGCCAGTGCAACGCCTGCGGCAACCAGGACACCCAGGAGACCGTGCCCCCTACCTCCGCACCTGTGCCACCCATCACCTTCGAGAGCTGCCGCAGCACCACCACCGAGGGCATCATCCGCAACCTGACGGTGGACCGCCTGTGCGACCGTCCCTGCTTCGCCCGTGTGCGCGCCACCATCGACGTGCCCATCGACATCCTCTTTGTGGACAGCCGCTGCGTTGAGTACATCGGCAAGGGCGTCGTCTCCGTGGAGAAGGACGTTCTGCTTTCCATCCCTGACGAGTCCATCGTCCCCTACACCCTGGAGAGCATGGTCAGCGCCATCTGCGTCTCCGGCTGCTACCTGGGCAACAACCAGTTCAAGATGACCGTGTGCGTCACCATCATCCTGAAGGTGCTGGCCAAGGTGGAGATCCTCATCCCCAGCTACGGCTTCTGCAGCATCCCTCCCGCGGAGGAGTTCGCCGAAAGCGTGTGCGACGAGTTCTTCAGCCTGCCGCTGTTCCCGCCCGCCTCCGTGTGCAACGAGGGCTCTGTGAGCCCCAGCAACGTCTCCAACACCTGCCGCACCGGCTGCTGCGGCTGCAACCGCACCTGACGATGAAAAAGCGCCGTCCCGGGCTGTCCGGGGCGGCGTTGCTGTATGCTTATGCGCTTTTGCTGAGGGTGGCGGTGTGCAGGGTTTCCTGCTTGAAGGGAAGGTCGATGGCAAAGGTGGTTCCCATGCCCACCTTGCTGCGAACCCGCAGCTTGCCCCCGTGAGCCACCACGATGATCCGCGCGATGGACAGGCCCAGACCATGGCCGCTGCTTTCAGCCTTACGGGCAGAGTCGCTGCGGTAGAACCGTTCAAAGATTTTAGGCAGCTCCTCCGGGGCGATGCCCGGCCCCGTATCGGACAGGGACAGGGTGCAGCCGCCGGGCCTGCGCTGCACGCCCATGGTGATGGTGCCGCCCTTGGGGGTGTACTTGACGGCGTTGTCGCACAGGATGCGCATGACCTGCTTGATCATGCCCCGGTCAGCCTCCACCACACAGTGGTCGGAGGGGGAGAGGACGAAGGTGTCCTCCGGGGTGACCATGGCGGCCTCCTTGTGCAGCTCGCTGACCACATCCAGCACGTCGAAGCTGGACATCTCCATCATCAGCGTCTTTTTGTCGTGCCGGGCCAGGAACAGCAGGCTCTCCACCAGCTCCTTCATGCTGGCGGTCTCCTGGGCGATGGCGTTGATGCCCTCGTCCAGCACGGTCTTGTCATCCTTGCCCCAGCGCTTGAGCATGTTCACATAGCCCTGAATCACCGCGATGGGTGTGCGCAGCTCATGGCTGGCGTCGGAGACGAACTGCTTCTGGCTGTTGTAGCTGCGCTCGATACGGTCCAGCATGGTGTTGATGACCGTGGCCAGCTCCTTCAACTCGTTCTTCATGCCCGCCACATTGATGCGGTTGCTCAGGTTGCTGGCGGAGAGGGTGGCTGCCATGTCCGTGATGTCCCGGATGGGGGCCAGCACGCGCTTGTCCAGGCGGCGGTTCTTGCGCAGGAAGTAGATCATCCGCATAAGGTCCATCACCATCAGCGCAGCCATCAGGCACGCCCAGACGATCACCGTATCCGTCAGGTCATAGACGATGTACATGGCCCAGCCGGAGGTGTGGGGCATGATCAGCCGGACGCAGACGGGGTTCAGGCCGAAGCTGAGGCGAAAGTAGCCGTCCGCATCCTCGTCCACGGGAGGCGTGCCGAGCCAGGCCTGCATGTGACTGTTCTGGATGGCGGACTGGTCGAACACGTTCCTCACGGCCGGGGCTTCACACCGCAGGCGGAGCAGGTCATCCTCCAGGGTGGCTGCCTGCAGGGCGAAAAAGACCACGCTGATCACCAGCAGCATGGGGAGGGTCGTCCGCAGCAGCTGGCCGCTGTAGTGCAGCGCAATGCGGAAGGTCAGCGACATGCGGAAGTTGCTCATGATGCCCGTGAGCAGCCGGTGCGTCCGTCCGGAGGCCCGGTTGAAGCCCCGCTCGTCGGCGGGCCGCTTCTGCTTTTTCTTCTTACTCATGGCTGAACATGTACCCCACGGCG
>JBJEUJ010000218.1:0-2028 GCA_051883775.1 Aristaeellaceae bacterium
CGTGGATGCGCCGGTGCTTGTGCCGCAGGCCGACGCCCTGCCGGTGATCACCGTGGCCTATGACCTGGGCGAGGCCGCCTCCGCGTCCGGCCACTGGGATGTCCGCCGGAGCCCGGGAGGCGTGCTGTTCATCGACATCGGCAGCGTGGACGATCAGCGGCCCTGGGGGACCTTCCACGGCGCGAAGTACTACGCGCCCTACGATAACGCGACCTTCGCGCCGGGCAGCAGGGAGGACGTGGCCGCCGCGCTGCTGGAAGCCGGGGCCATGCTCCGGGACTGCGGGATGCCCGAGAGCCTGTTCGACCTGGCCTGCCCGGCGGAGGTGGATGTGTGGTGGATCACGGACAGGCAGGGCAGGCAGGTGGGCCGCTGTGAGTATTGCCTGACCCTCCGCCAGCAGCTCAACGGGATTCACCTGCTGGGCCACGCCTTCCTCGGGATGCCCGGCAGCATGCGGGAGGGCAAGGGCGGCGAGTACAGCGCGTCGGTGGGGGCGACGCTGCGCTATATCAGCGGGGAGCATGCCAGCTTTTCGGGCGACACGCTTTACGAAACCGGGCGCGCTACGGAGGACATACCCCTGTGCAGCTTTGCCCGGGTGCTTGAGGCCATGGAGCAGGAAATCATGGCGGGCCGGCTCCGCCGGGTGGACGAGGTGGAGCTGGGCTATGTGCTGTACAACGTGCCGGGCGCAGCGAAGGATCCGGGCAGATACTGGCGGCAGGACGCGGCCTACTGGGCCGTGCCCACCTGGCTTGTCAGCGGAATCTACGTGGAGGATCCTGCCCGGGACTGGTTGCCCGCCGCCGATCCCGACCAGCCCGTCCGCAGCGACCTGCACTACGCCTTCCTGCTCTTTGACGCGCAGACAGGGCAGCTGCTGCCCCGGGAGCGAAGTGCGGAGCGGGGCGCGGCGGATTACAGGGGCATCCTGACCTGGGAGGAGGCAGCATCGCCTCCGAAGGACTGACGCCATGCAAAAAAGCATCCCGTACCCAGCAAAGGGCGCGGGATGCTTTTTGTCTGTGGTGATGGTTTACTTGACCAGCATCGCCAGCAGCTTCTGGCTGCGGGTGAGGAAGGCGGTGATTTCCTCGGCCTCCAGGGGCTGGGCCGCCATGCGGGCCAGGTCGTACACCTGCTGGCAGAGCATGACCGTGGTTTCATCCTCCGCATCGCGCTGGGCCAGGGCCTGCACGGTGGCGCTACGGCGGTTCAAAACCAGGGTGAAGCGATCCGTCATGGGGAAGGATTCGCCGTAGAGCCGGCTCATCTCCTTGAAGCGGCGGCTCTGCTCGTCCTCGGTGACCATGGCGGTCAGGTCGGCATTGGCCAGGGCCTCCAGCTTCACGGTCAGGTCGTCCTTGCCCAGGGCCTTGCGGAACATGGACTGCAGCTTGTCGCCGTCCAGCTCCTTGCCCTCCTCGGTTTCCTCCGTCAGGCCGGACACATCCGCGTCCACCCGGGCGAAGGTCACCTCCGCGCCGCCGCTGTACTCCATGAAGGACAGGAAGTTCGCGTCGATGATGTGGTCCATCACCACCACGTCGATCTCCCGCTGGGTGTACAGCTCCACCGACGCAGCCTGACGCTTGGGATCGTTGGTGTAGAAAACCTTCTTGTCGGCCTTGCCTTCGTTGCGGGTCTTGTATTCCGCCAGGGTCAGGTACTCGCCCTTGACCGTCTTGTAGAGCAGCACGTCCTTTACCTTGTCATAGAACTTCTGATCCTTCATGCAGCCGAACTTGACGAAGGGCGCAATGTCGTCCCAGTACTTCTGGTAGGTCTCCCGCTCGGTGTTGAACATGCCGGTCAGGCGGTCGGCCACCTTCTTGGTGATGTGGGCGGAAATCTTCTTGACGGTGCCGTCGTTCTGCAGGAAGGAGCGGCTCACGTTCAGGGGCAGGTCGGGGCAGTCGATGACGCCCTTGAGGAGCATCAGGAACTCGGGGATGACCTCCTTGACGTTGTCCGCCACGAACACCTGGCCGGAGAACAGCTTCACCTGGCCCTCATGCACGCCGA
>JBJEUJ010000219.1:0-10235 GCA_051883775.1 Aristaeellaceae bacterium
CCAGCAGCTGCCGCTGGCCCTGGGACAGGTTCGCGCCGTCGCCGGTGAGCATGGTATTGTAGCCGTCGGGCAGGCGGGTGATGAAGCCGTCGGCATTGGCCAGTCTGGCGGCGGCCATGCACTCCTCGTCCCGGGCGTCCAGACGGCCGTAGCGGATGTTGTCCATCACCGTGCCGGTGAACAGGTGGGTATCCTGCAAAACCATCCCCAGGGAGTGGCGCAGGTCAGCCTTGCGGATCTTGTTGATGTTGATGTCGTCGTAGCGGATCTTGCCGTCCTGGATGTCGTAGAAGCGGTTGATCAGGTTGGTGATGGTGGTCTTGCCTGCGCCGGTGCCGCCGACAAAGGCGATCTTCTGCCCGGGCATGGCGTACATGCTGATGTTGTGCAGGACAGTCTTTTCCTCGGAGTAGCCGAAGTCCACATCGTTGAAGGTAACGCCGCCCTCCAGCTTGCGGTAGGTGACGGTGCCGTCCTCCTGATGGGGATGCTTCCAGGCCCACAAGCCGGTGCGCTCCTGGCTCTCGGTCAGGGTGCCGTCAGGCTGCTCTTTGGCGTTGACCAGCTCCACATAGCCCTCGTCCTGCTCGGGGGTTTCATCCATCATGGCAAAGACGCGGCCTGCGCCGGCCATGGCCATGACCACGCTGTTGAACTGCTGCACAATCTGCGTCACGGGCTGGGTGAAGTTCTTGCTCAGCGTCAGGTAGCTGACCAGGCCGCCCAGGGTCAGGCCGCCCACGCCGCCCAGGGCCAGCAGCGCGCCGCCCACCGCGCACAGCACGTAGCTTAGGTGGCCCAGGTTGTTGTTCACCGGGCCCATGATGTTGGCGAAGGCATTGGCGGTTTCCGCGCTGGTGCGCAGCTCCTCGTTCATGGCGTCGAAGGCTTCCATGTTCTTTTCCTCATGGCAGAAAACCTTGACCACCTTCTGACCGGTCATCATTTCCTCAATGTAGCCGTTGACCTTGCCCAGGTTCCGCTGCTGCTCCACGAAATACTTGCCCGACTTGGCGGAGAGCTTCCCGGCGGAGAGCATCATTACCCCGATCATGAGCAGGGACAGCACCGTCAGCAGCGGGCTCATGCGCACCATGCTGACAAAGGTGATCACCACCGTGATGATGGAGTTGAAGATCTGCGGGATGGTCTGGCCGATCAGCTGGCGCAGGGTGTCAATATCGTTGGTGTACACGGACATGATGTCGCCATGCACATGGGTGTCGAAATACTTGATCGGCAGGGACTCCATGTGCGTGAACAGCTCCGTGCGCATGCGGTGCATGGTGCCCTGGCTGATGACCGCCATGATGCGGTTGTAGGCATAGCTGGTGATCAGGCCCAGGGACAGCACGCAGGCCAGGCGGATTAGCGCTGTGCCCAGGGGGCCGTAATCCACCGTGCCCCCCGCCTGAGCGGTGGCCAGCATGGGCTGGATGTAATCGTCAATCAGCACCTGCAGGAACAGCGTGGCCTGGATGGTGCACAGGGCCGTCACCAGAATGCATACCAGCACAATGGCGAACAGCCACTTGTAATTGTGCAGCATGTAGCTCATGATGCGGCCCAGCTGCTTCCACTGGCCCTTCATGCTGCCCCTGGGGCCCATGCCCTTGGGGCCATGGCCGGGACCGGGACCGCCGGGGCCGGGTCTGCCCTTATTCATGGTCGCGCACCTCCTTGTCGTCGTCCGCCAGGGCCGCCTCGTCAAAGTCGCCGCTGCCGCCCTGCTGGGTCTCGTAGATTTCACGGTAAATGTCGCTGGTACGCATCAGGTTCTCATGGGTGTCGAAGGCGGCGATGGCGCCTTCCTCCATGACGATGATCCTGTCCGCGTCCTGCACGGAGGAGATGCGCTGGGCGATGATCAGCTTGGTCACGCCGGGAATGTGCTGGGTGAAGGCCCGGCGGATCTTGGCGTCGGTGGCGGTGTCCACGGCGGAGGTGGAATCGTCCAGGATCAGCACCTTGGGGCTCTTGAGCAGGGCCCGGGCGATGCACAGGCGCTGCTTCTGGCCGCCGGAGACGTTGGAGCCGCCCTGCTCGATGTGGGTCAGGTACTTGTCGGGCATGCGCTGGATGAACTCGTCCGCGCAGGCCAGGCGGCAGGCCTCCCGGCACTCCTCCTCGGTGGCGTCCTCCTTGCCCCAGCGCAGGTTCTCCAGGATGGAGCCGGAGAACAGCACGTTCTTCTGCAGCACCACGGCCACCTGGTTGCGCAGCTCCTCCATGTCGTAGCGGCGCACATCCAGCCCGCCCACGGACACGCTGCCGCTGTCCACATCGTACAGGCGGGAGATCAGGCTCACCAGGCTGGACTTGCCGCAGCCCGTGCCGCCGATGATGCCGATGGTTTCGCCCGCGTGGATGTGCAGGTTGATGTTCTGCAGGGTGGGCTTGCCGGTACCCGTGTGCCGGTAGGAGAAGGTCACGTTGTCAAAGTCGATGCTGCCGTCCTTCACATCCCTGACGGGCTGCTCGGGGTCGGTCAGGTCGGCCTTCTCGTTGAGCACCTCGGCGATACGGCGGCCGCTGGCCACGGACATGGTCAGCATCACGAAGATCATGGACAGCATCATCAGGCTGGACAGCGTGCTCATCACGTAGCTGAACAGGCTGGTCAGCTCGCCCGTGGTCAGGGTGCCTGCGACAATAAAGTGCGCGCCGAACCAGCTGATGGCGATGATGCACCCGTACACCACCAGCATCATGACCGGGTTGCCCAGGGCGATGATGCTCTCGGCCTTGACGAAGAGGTTGCACACATTCAGCGAGGCCTTGGAGAACTTGCCCTGCTCGTAGCCCTCGCGGACGAAGGCCTTCACCACGCGGATGGCGGAGACGTTCTCCTGCACGGAGGCGTTCAGGGCGTCGTACTTCTCAAACACCTGGGCGAAGAGCTTGGAGACCTTGCGCAGCAGGATGGACAGCACAAAGGCCAGCACCAGCACCGCCACCAGGAACACCAGGGAGATCCGCGCGTTGATGAAGAAGCACATGAACATGGAGCAGACCAGCGTCAGCGGGGCGCGCACGGCGATGCGCATGCACATGCCGTAGGCGTTCTGGATGTTGTTCACGTCGGTGGTCATGCGGGTGATCAGACCGGCGGTGGAGAACTTGTCGATGTTGGAAAAGGAGAAGGTCTGGATATTGGTGAACATGGCCTGGCGCAGGTTGGCCGCGAAGCCTGTGGAGGCCGTGGCGGCCAGCTTGCCAGCCGCGACACCGAAGAACAGGCTGGCTGTGGCCAGCAGCACCATCACCAGGCCATAGAAGCAGACCTGGCGGATGTCCCCGGCGGTGATGCCCTTGTCAATGATGGCGGCCGTGGCGTAGGGGATCAGCACCTCCATAAAGACCTCCAGGGCCGCGCAGATGGGTGTCATGATGGATTGTCGCTTGTACTGCTTCACCTGGCCTGCCAGGGTGGACAGCATGGACGGTTTGGCTTGCATGGGTGGCGTTCATCCTTTCTGTTGCAGTGATGCTCAGGGCATGGATGCGGCAATGCGCGTCAGCATGTCGGCGAAGATGGCCCTCTCCTCCGGGGTCAGCACGGCGGTCAGCCTCGCCTCCAGGTCATGGATGTCCTGCAGGGAGGCCAGGCAGATGGCGCAGCCTTCCTCCGTCAGCCGGACATGCTTGACCCGCCTGTCGCAGGGATCCGGGCAGCGGGTGACAAAGCCCTTGGCCTCCAGCCGGTCGGCCAGCCCCACCACCGTGGGCTGGGATACATGAAACAGCCCCTCCAGCTCCTTCAGGGTGGCGGTGTGTTTTTCCTGCCGGTACAGGGTCATCAGCAGCCGGTTCTGCGCCAGGGTCAGGTTGTGGGTCTTCAGGTGGCGGTTGGCCTCCTTGGCCATAAAGTCGTTGAGGCGCTTGATATACGGCCCCAGGCCACAGGTCGGCTCACACACGATGCTCATCCTCCTTGTCTGTACAAAATAACAGCTATCAGTATATCGTAGGAGGAAGGGAATGTCAATAGCGTGCTATTGATAATGTTTGAACAATCAGTGAACAGTAAAAGGCGCCCCGGGTAATCCGGGACGCCCGTGTACCTACGCATGGCGGATCGGATAGATTGCATTACTCGTACAGGCTGGGGTTATCCCAGTCGATGCCTTCGCCCTCCTCGTCGAAGAAGCCTGCTTCATCTCCCCAGCCTTCCTCGTCGAAGAAGCCTTCCTCGCCGTAGAAGCCCTCCTCATCCAGCCAGTCCGCCTCGCCGATGTAGCTCTCCTCATCCACGCTGTCCAGGCGGGTGGTGGAGGAGGTCATCAGGTCGAGGATGCCGGTGCCCGTCACCAGATCCATCAGCGTCTGGCAGGCCTTGACGGGCGCGTGGGCCAGCAGGGGCAGCACGCCCTTGGCGAAGGTGGGCAGCACGTCGGCGGCAAACTGAGACAGCGTCGTATCGCTGACGGAGAAGAAGGCCAGGCCGTTCAGATCCTTGGCGGTCCAGTTCAGGGGGGATACGTTCTGTCCGGGGGCGGCGATGCCGCGCAGGGTCAGCATGGTCTCGCCGGTGGCGGCGTCCAGCTGGCGGACGGTGAAGGCGCCGTCCACGCTCGTGCCCTCAAAGCGGAGGCGGAAGCCCTCAGGCACCGCAGCGCCGGTGGCGTCCCAGGTGAAGGCGAAGGGACCGGCAGCGGGAATGACCATGGGCAGGTCGTCGGCGGAGAAACGCAGATCCAGGATGCTTTCGCCCTCCAGGGTGACGGTCAGGCGGGCGTCGGCATTGAGGATGGCGCCGGTGTTGCGCATGGTCAGGAAGCCGGACAGCACATAGCCGTCCGGGGAGGCGGGCAGGGACAGGGACAGGGTGGTCCAGCCGTCCCGCACGGTGCGGGAGAACAGCGTCGTGCCGCCGGTGGACCAGGTCTGATCCTCACCCGCGACGGTGACGGTCACGCCGTCCTCGTCCAGGAAGCTGTCCGCCCACGCCCGCATGCCGGTGAAGGCGTCCGTGATGGCGGTGTCATAGCCGGACTCCAGGGCCACGGCCATCACCCAGTAGGTGAAGGCCCGATCCGTCCAGGCAGCCTCGCTAATCCGTGCGGCCAGATCCAGCACATCCTCCCGCGCAATGGTGCGGGAGCCCGTCCTGGCATTCATGACGGAATCCCACAGGGAGGTGAAGGTGGCGAAGGCGTCCTTGTGCACATAGGGGGTGAGCAGCAGGCCCACCCGCTGCAGGGGCACATTCAGGTGGAAGTAGGCCTTCATGCAGAATTCCAGCAGGCTGGTCAGCGGGAAGAACAGCTGCTGGTCTCCCAGCAGGCTGCTCTGCAGCGCCCAGGTGTTTTCGCAACCGTACAGGCGGAAGGTGGTGCGGGTTTCCTCCGCCTGCTCCAGCAGCATCTGCACATTCAGGTCGATGCTGTTTTCGTCGTTGTATTCGAAGGTGCCCTCCAGGCTGATCATGTCGATCAGCCCGGCCAGGGCGGTCATCAGGGCGCGGTCCTCCTCGGGATAGGCGTCGGGGTTCACCTCTGCCTCCATGGTGAAGCGGACGGCGTGGACGCCCTCTGCGCCGGCCAGGCAGGGAACCAACAGACACAGGCACACAAGCAGCGCAGTGAGTCTCTTGAACAGATGGGTCATGCTTACCTCCGATATGATTCTCTCAGCCCCACAGAAGCGCCAGCGCGGGGACAATCTGTTTCTTGCGGGAAACGACGTGGGGCAGGAAAACATGGTTCTCCTGAACGTCGCCAACGTTGAAGGCCATGCGGATCACGTCCGCGTCGCCCAGGAAGATCAGCTCCGTGCCCTCCCGCAGCACGTTGGTGAGCATCAGCAGCTGCATGTCGTAGCCGCGCTTCTCCTTCATGGCCTCCATGGCGGGGAGAATCTCCGGCAGCCGCTCCAGCACCCGGTCGGTGTCCAGGCAGGTCACCTGCCCGATGCCCAGGGCATGGCCGGCGATGTGGAACTCCTTGAAGTCCGTGGCCAGCAGCTCGTCCACGGGCTTGGCGCTGGCGGAGGCGGCGGTGAACAGCTCCCGGCCCAGGGTGTCCAGGTCCAGGCCTGCGATGCGCGCCAGCCGCTGGGCGATGCGCTTGTCCCGGGGCGTGCAGGTGGGGGACTTGAACAGCACCGTGTCCGACAGGATGGCCGCGGCCATCAGCCCCGCTAACTTCTCCGGGGGCATCAGGCCCAGCTCCTGGTACATGGAGGCCACGATGGTGGTGGTGGAGCCCACCGGCTCGTTGCGCATGAAGACGGGGTTGCCGGTCTGCACATCCGCCAGGCGGTGGTGGTCAATGATGGCGACAATGTCCGCCTGCTCCAGCCCGGGAACGGACTGGGCCCGCTCGTTGTGATCCATCAGCACCACGCGCTTGCGCCGGGGCCGCAGGAGGTGATACCGCCCCAGGGTGCCCACCACCCGGCCCTCCTCGTCCAGCACGGGGTAGGCCCGGTGACGGCTCTGCAGCACGGTCTCCCGCACGTCGTCCAGATAATCGTCCAGGCGGAAGTAGGTCAGATCCTCCGTGGCGGCCACCCGGGCCACGGGCGCGGCCTGGTAGATCATGCGGGCGGCGCGGTAGGCGTCGCAGGGGGTGGCGATCAGGCAGGTGGGGGAGGACAGCCCGCGATACTTCTCCGCCAGGTCGCTCTGGCAGAGGATGATGCAGCTGGCCTTGAGGGAGAGCGCCTTTTCCACCACGTCCTCCTGCTGGCCGCAGATGATCACCGCGCCTTCCCCCACGCCCCGCAGGCAGTCGCCGGAGGTGGGCAGGGCGATGATGACCTCGCCGGAAATGTGGTCGAACACATCGTCGTCATTGTTGATGATGCGGCCCTCCAGGGCGGCCAGCAGGTTGCACACCGGCACATCCTCCGCCACGGGGTGGTAGATGGAGTCCATGTCCCGCTCGGCCACGTTGGTGGTGGTCAGCATGCCGTAGAGCTTCCCGCCGTCGGTGGTGACGGGCAGGGCGAACAGGTTGGGGTTGGAGCGGAAGATCTCCCAGGCGTGGCTCATGGCCACGGCGGAGGACACAAACGGCGGATGGTCGAACTCAATGTCCCGCACCTGGGTGCGCACGGTGGAGAGCAGCTGCGGCGGCTCAAAGCCGAACCGCTCCAGGAGATAGGCGGTTTCGTCGTTGAGGCGGCCCAGGCAGGCGGCCTGGTACTCGTTCTCGCCCAGGGCGTTGTGCAGCGCGGCGTAGGCCATGGCGGAAACCACCGAGTCCGTGTCCGGGTTGCGGTGACCGAATACATAGATGGGATCCATACGGACGCCTCCAGTCGATCAAGGATTAGTCATCGTCATCGTCAAGAATGCGCCAGGTCTCCGGGTCCTGATCCAGCGCCTGGCTGTAGCGCCTGTCCAGCGCGGCCTGGGTGGCCATGTTGGCAATGCCGTACTGCTTCAGGCCCGCGTCCGCCTGAAAGGCCGTCACCGCCTGCTGGGTGCCGCTGCCGTAGGTTCCGCCATTTTGCCCCTCGGCCATGTAGCCCAGGTAGATCAGCTTTTCCTGCAGCTGCCGCACCTTTTCGCCCGTGCAGCCGGAGCGCATGGTGATGTCCATCACGTCATGCACCGTGCCGAAGCCCAGGATCCGCGTGTAGGTCAGGGGATAGGTGTTCCGCGCCACCGCCGAGGGCGCGTTGCCCTCCAGCACGTGGATGGTCACATTGCCTTCCTCGTCCATGGTGCAGTATTCCACCATGGCCACATGGTCGGTGTCCTGGTCGCTGTCCCAGGTGAAAAAGACCCAGTCCCCCGGCTGGGGAATGTAGCTGCCCGTGGTGATGTAGGTATCCTCGCCCTTGAGCCACTGGTAGCCCCAGCCGTCGATGTTCCCCCACCGGCACACGTAGCGTCCCTGGCGGATGAACCAGTTCTTGCCCGTGTTGGTGCCGGAGTAGAGGGGGTAGACGTTCTGCAGCAGCTCCGTGCCGTGCTGCTGATCCACCTGATCCACGCACCAGCACAGGTACTCCGCGCACCACTGGGCATAGGGGTCGCCCCGCCATTCGCCGTACTTGGTCCAGCCCCGCGCACCCTCGGTGTAGCCCAGCTCCCCCCGGGCCACCTCCAGCAGCCAGGTCACATACTCCGGCACGGGCCATGCAGGCTCGATGACCGTCTCGCTGGACAGCGCCAGCGCGGATGCGGCCGTCAGGCACAGGGCCATGGCCAGCGCGAGGGCGGTGAGCTTCTTCACGGGGCGGGACTCCTTTCCTCAAAGAATCACGGGGACGGTGTGGTCGGCGGTGCAGCTGTCCGGGATGACGCTGCAGCACACGGCGGTCAGCAGCACGCCGGCCAGCGCGGCCTCCCGCAGCGCGTCGCCGAAGGCCGGATGGGTGCGGTCATTGGGCCTGAGGGAGACGACGTTCTCCCGCTGCAGCACGAAGCAGAGCATGGCCTCGTACCCGGCCTCATGGGCGGCAATCAGCTCCCGCACGTGCTTCACGCCCCGCTCCGTGGGCGCGTCGGGGAAGTAGGCGACGCCCGCATCGTCAAACAGGGTGACGCCCTTCACCTCCGCGAAGCCGCGGATGCTTTCGCCCTCCCGGGTCTCCCGCTCATAGGCGAAATCGAAGCGGGAATCGCCCCAGCGGGTTTCCGGGCGGATGGCCCGTACCCCCGGCAGGCACCCGCCGGAGGCCAGCCATTCCCCGAAAATCTGGTTGGGCGCCTGGCTGTCCATGTTGACGGTGTAGCCGCGGTTCTCCACGCAGACCAGGTCGTAGCGGGTCTTGCGCTGGGGATTGTCGCTTTCCTCCAGCCAGACCGCCGCACCGGGCAGGAGCAGCTCCCGGCAGCGGCCGGTGTTCTTCACATGGCACACGACGGTTTCGCCGTTTACCTCGCAGTGGGCGATGAAGCGGTTGGGCCGCTGCAGGAAGGTTCCCCGGGTCAGGCGGTGATAGAGCCTCATTCGTACACCCGGTAGATGACCATCAGCAGCGCGCCGTCGTCGCTGGTGTGGCCCTCCACGCGGATGGGGAAGTCATAGTTGTTGCGGAAGCGCAGGTTCAGGTTGGTGTTGCCCACGGCCGCGTCCACGCCATGGGGCAGATACTTGGCGCCGCCGGGGCCGTGGGGACGCCGCTGGAGGATCTCAATCCCGGGCAGCTGCAAAAGCGCGTTGTACAGCGTGGAGGACACCTGGCAGGTGCCGCCGCCGTAGCCGGGAACGGACTTGCCGTCCACCAGCACATAGGCGGGCTGATAGCCCAGGGACTTCTTGTAGGGGCCCACGTCGGCGTTGAAGTTCAGCTCCTCGCCGGGCTGCATGACGCGGGTGAGGCGGTTGCAGGCCACGGAGATATTGATGATGCGGCCCTGGTTGATCTCCGTCTGCACCATGGTGTAATAGGAGGTGTAGGCGGCGATGGGGCTGTCGTCCCGCAGGGGATCGTCGGTGGGGGAGACGGGGATCAGGTCGGTCAGGTCGTTGAGGTTGATATAGCCGTAGGTGCGCCAGTAGGGTACGATGGCCCAGCCGTCCTGAATCTGCCAGATGCTGAGCATGGTGCCGGGATTGAGCACCACCCAGCTTTCATCCTCGTCGCTCATGGACTTGCGCACCTCGCACACATCGGCGGTGGTGGCGATATAGATGCTCTTCTGCACGCCGTAGGGCGGGGTATTGACGGGATCCACGGGGGTCACGTCATAGATGCGCTGGCGCTTGATATAGCCGATGTCGCCATCCTTGCGGACGATGGCCCAGTTGGAGCCCACGTAGAGCACGTCGGCGGTGATGGTGTTGCTGTAGCTCTTCACGCGCTTGGACTCGGTGTCCCGCTGGGAATAGATGCTGGAATTGGCCATGATGTGGCAGGTATAGATCGCGGGGGAGGAGGCGTTGAAGTCCTCGCGGTTCATTTCCTGATAGGTTTCGCCCACCACGACGATGGCCTCGTCCTCATCGTCGGCCTCGTCCATGCTCTTGAGCTCTGCCAGCTCCTCCTGGCTCAGTTCAGCCTCAGCCACTTCCTCGCCCGAGTCCTCCGCCAGCGCCATGGGCAGCGCCGCCAGCAACAGGCAGACAGCCGTCGCCGCCGCCAGAATCCGTTTCATCATCAGGGTATCCTCCTCTGCCATGCAGCTGCTTCCTGCGGATGCATGCAATAATCCGCCTATCATTATAGCATTCTCCCCTCCCGGAGGCAAGGGCACAGACGCAGTTTTACATGAGCGGAGAGGGGGACGCTGGGGCTTCTCGCCCCAGACCCTCGCCAAAGAGCCTTCGGCTCTC
>JBJEUJ010000220.1:0-10221 GCA_051883775.1 Aristaeellaceae bacterium
GGCTGATTTCAAAGGCGTTGGACTTGCCCGGCACGCCGATGGACAGCCGGTAGGTGGGCCGCAGCGTCTCCACGTCGAACTCCACCGAGGCGTTCTCCACCCCCTTGGTGGACAGGGCGAAGGCCTTCAACTCGCTGTAATGGGTGGTGGCCAGCGTCCGCACCCGGATGTGCAACAGCCGCGTCAGGATCGCCTGGGCCAGCGCCGCGCCCTCGGTGGGGTCGGTGCCCGCACCCAGCTCGTCAAAGAGCACCAGGTCCCGGGGCGTCACCTCATGCATGATGCTGACAATGTTCACCATGTGGCTGGAGAAGGTGGACAGGCTCTGCTCAATGGACTGCTCGTCGCCAATATCCGCAAAGACCTGCTCGAACACCGCCAGCTCCGTGCCGATGTCCGCCGGCACCTGCAGACCCGCCTGGGCCATGAGGGTGAACAGGCCCACGGTCTTGAGGGTGACGGTCTTGCCGCCGGTGTTGGGGCCGGTGATGACCAGGGTGGTGAAGTCCCGGCCCATCCACAAATTGGTGGGCACCACCTTCTCCCGGTCGATGAGGGGGTGCCGCCCGCGGATCATGTTGATACGGCCCTCGCTGTTGAGCTTCGGGGTGACGGCGTACATTTCCCTGGCCAGCAGCCCCTTGGCGAAGATGAAGTCCAGCTCCGCCAGAAGGTCGATGGTTTCCCGCAGCTGCCCCGCGTAGGGCGCCACCTCCGCCGACAGGGCCGCCAGGATCCGCTCGATCTCCTGCCGCTCCTTCAGCTCCCACTGCTTCAGCTCGTTCCCCATCTCCACCGCCGCCATGGGCTCGATGAACAACGTGGCCCCGGAGGTGGACTGGTCGTGGACAAGGCCCGGCACATTGGCGCGGTATTCCGCCTTCACCGGCAGCACATAGCGGTCGTTGCGCACGGTGATGATGGGATCCTGCAGGTACTTCTGGAAGGAGGCGTTGCGCACCATCTGGTTCAGCTTCTCCTTGATGCGCTCGGTGGCCCCCCGCAGGTGCCGGCGGATGTTCATCAGCTCCGCGCTGGCCCGGTCGGCAATCTCGTCCTCGGAAAGGATCGCGTCGGTGATGTCCTGCTCCAGGTGCCGCAAGGTGCAAAGCCCCTCGGCCTTCTGGCGCAGAAGGGGCGTGTTGTCCCTGTCGGTCACCAGCGCGTCCCGGGCCGTGCGGGAGGCCCGCAGCAGCTCCGCGATGGACAGCAGCGCCTTGGGCGAGAGCGTCGCGCCCTTGTCCGCCAGGGCCAGGAAGGGCCGCACATCCTGGAAGGCCATCATCGGGTGCCCGCCGATGTACTGCAATACCACCGCGGCCTCCTCGGTTTCCTGCTGCCACAGCTGAATTTCAGCCACGCTGCAGGAGGGAACCAGCGCCCGGCAGCGCTCCGCGCCCATCTCCGTCAGGGCCTTGCCCGCCAGCTGCTCCCGAATCTTCGTAAACTCCAGTACCCGGAGGGTTCGTTCTTTCATCATAAGCTCTCTGTCCTCATCCACATAAGCGGTCGTGCTTGTTTTTATTCCACCGGCCGCGACCAGTGGCCCGCCGTGGCTGCCATGGGGGCCTTCTCCCCCCGCACAGCAGCGCAGGCCTGGCGCAGCGTCTCCCCTGCCTCGTCTGTCAGCTCGCACAGCCCTGCCCAGCCCGCTGCCCGCACCCGGGCGATATTGTCCGTGGGCAGGCTGTTCATCAGCCGCACAAGGCATCCCTCCGGCAGCCGCTGCCTGAGCAGCGGGAAGTCCACGCCCTTGCGGTCGGTCAGGCGGGTACCCTCAAGGGCATTGGGGTCGTGCCGGTCGCACATGCTGCAGGACGCATGGCCGTGGCTCAGCCCCAGCTGCGTCCGCGCGGGGCAGTGGTGCAAAAGCATCAGCTGCGTTCTGCCATAGGCGGGAACCACTGCCGGGACGCCCCCGGCCATCAGCGTCGCCAGCTCGCTGCCGGTCAGCTCCGGCGAGGCCGTCACATAGGCGCACCCCTGCTCGAACAGGAGCTGCGCCGCACGGCGGTTCATCACGGGAATCCCCGCCCCCGCCCCATAGGGCACGGGCCAGTCCAGCCCCAGCTGCCCCACGCTGCCCAGCGCCACGCCGCCGAGGGCATCCCTGTGACGGCTGACAAAGCCGTGGAGCATCTCCAGCGTGGCTTCCTCGCAGACCATGGGCAGCTGCAGCCATACGCCCTGAGGCAGCCCCGGCAGGGCGGCCTCCAGCGCGTCCTCCCGCCAGTCCTCCGGGTACCAGATCAGCCGCGCGTCCAGGCTCCGCGCCGCCGCAAGCTGCTCCTGCGTGCGGAAGATCACCATGTCCGGCAGCGTTCCCCGGGGCAGGGTGATGGCATCCGCAGGCTGCTCCTGAGCCGCAGGCAGGGCAAAGGCCCGGCTGCGCGCCTCCGCCAGGTATGTCAGCGCCTCCCTGCGCAGGGCGTTCAGCGCGGACACCGGCACGAAGGCGCTCTCCGTCTCTACCCGGCACTCCCGCAGGGCGAAGGGCGTGTCGCCGGTCTTGTCCAGGCTGCGGAGGGCGTCATCGGCGGTCATGGCCCGATTCCGGGCAGGGGCGACGGCTTCGCCCGCCACCGTGACCGGCGTGTCCCCGTCCGTGACCGTCAGGGTCAGGGGCGAGCCGGGCATGGCAACCAAATGCATGTCCACCGGAATGGCCGGGATGGTCAGCGCCCGGGCTCGCTCCAGCTGCTCCGCGTCCGTCAGGCGGACGACCTCGTCCCCGGGGCGCACGCGCATGTCGGGCCGCAGGCGAAGCACGGCGATCTCCCCGGCCGCCACGGGCTTCCCGGCATAGATCATCTCCTGATCCCCGGCCTTTCCCCGCAGCTGCAGGCCGTCCCCGTCATGCAGGGGCAGCCGCACCCGCACCCGGGCCATGCCGCCCATGACGGCCTCCACCTCGCCCAGCGGCACGCCGCCGTGGTTCACCCGCGTCTCGCAGATGACCCCTGCGTCCTCTGTCCCCAGGGCGTAGCCGTCCATGAACCCGCCCCGCTGGAAGATCTGCATGAGGTCGCGGCGTTCCTCCCCGTCCGCCGGACGGAACGCGCCCCGCGCCATGCTGTCGATGGCCCTGCGGTAGCTGCCCGCCACCGCCGCCACGTATTCTGGCCGCTTCAGCCGCCCCTCGATCTTCACGGACACCGCCCCGGCCTCGGCCAGCTCCGGCAGATGATCCCGCAGGCACACGTCCCTGGGGGACAGCCAGGCCGCCGTTTTGCCCCGGTAGGTGTAGGGCAGGCGGCAGGGCTGGGCGCAGCGGCCCCGGTTGCCGGAGCGTCCGCCGAGCATGGAGGAAAACAGGCACTGCCCGCTCACCGCCACGCACTGGGCCCCGTGGCCGAACACCTCAATCTCGATGCCCTCCCGGGCGCACAGGGCGATTTCCTCCAGGCTGCACTCCCGGGCCAGCACCGCCCTTGTCATGCCCATCCGGCGGCACCAGCGCACCCCGGCGGCGTTGTGGATGGCCATCTGCGTGCTGGCATGCACAGGCAGCCCCGGGAAGCATCTGCGCGCCAGGCGAAGCACGCCCAGGTCCTGCACCAGCACGCCGTCCACGGGGATCTCCGCCAGCAGCCGCAGCACGTCCATCACGCCCGCCAGCTCTCCATCCTTGACCAGGGTGTTCACCGTCACATGGACGCGGACATGGTGCAGGTGCGCGAAGGCCACCGCCTCCCGCAGCTGCCCGGCGTCGAAGTTCCCCGCCCCGGCCCGGGCGGAAAAGGCGGCGTAGCCCAGGTACACCGCGTTGGCGCCGGCGGCCACGGCCCGGTCAAGGGCATCCCGGTTCCCGGCGGGGGCAAGGGTCTCAAGCATCCTGATGGCTCCTTTGCGCTTCTGCCTGCTGCTTTTCCTCCAGCGCCCGACGCAGGGTCATCATTTCCCGGCGCAGGCGGCTGTTCTCGTCGTGGCTCTTCATCAGCTCGTCGGCAATGTTCAGGGCGGTCAGCACCGCCGCCTTGTCCGAGGTCAGGCGGGTGGCCAGGGCGGTCTCGCTGATCTTCCTGTCCACATAGGCCGCCACCCGGTTCATGTACTCCGGCGCCTGGTCGGACACCAGGGTGTACTCCCTGCCCGCCACGCGCACGGTGGTCTTCTGCTTCACCATGACGATACAACCTCCCTGTGCCTCAACCGAATGGGCAAAAAGCGCAGACCAAGCCGATGAGCCCAGTCTGCGCTTTTGCAGGAACATCAAAGCTGTTCGAAGGGATACACCTGACCGAAGGTCTCCACGCGGATGGACTTCATCACCTGGGGGGTCAGGGGCTTGTCGCGCATGTCGCGCCTCACCGCCACAATGGCGTCGGCCACATCCATGCCCTCCAGCACCTTGCCGAAGGCCGCGTACTGGCCGTCCAGGTGGGGGCTGTCGCTGGTCATGATGAAGAACTGGCTCCCGGCGGAGTCAGGCATCATGCTGCGGGCCATGCTCAGCACGCCGTAGGTGTGCTTCAGGGGATTGTTCACCCCGTTCATGGCGAACTCGCCCTTGATGCGGTAGCCGGGGCCGCCGATGCCCGTGCCCTTGGGGTCGCCGCCCTGGATCATGAAGCCCGGAATCACCCGGTGGAAGATCAGCCCGTCATAGAAGCCGCTGTTGGCCAGGGCGATAAAGTTGCCCACGGACTGGGGCGCGATCTCCGGGTACAGCTCGCCCTTCATCTCGCGGCCATCCTCCATGGTGATGACAAACGTAGGATTCTGCGCCATGTTGATTGCTCCTTCCTCACTCGCCCGCCCCTTTGGCAGGCTTTCCACAGACAGCGTTATTATACCAGCAACCCCGGGAGGATGCAAGCCCTGTCCCAGCCTATGCGCCCCATCCTCCGGGCAGACCCGCGCTCAGCCCTCCAGGAACAGCGCGCGCTTGCGCCCGAGCATCTCCTCCACCCGGGCGATGTACAGCTCGATGTTGCTCACGTTGGGGCTGCGGCCAATGTGGCCCTCCTCGGGGTAGATCCGCTTGGAGATGCCCCCCGCCCCCAGGGCCAGGATGTGGGTGTTCTCCTCCATCATGTCCACGTTGTACTGGCAGGCATGCCCCGGCAGCGCGTAGCCCACGTTCTCCTGGTTGCCGGCCATGTGCTTCTGCCGGTAGAGATAGTAGGGCGCAAGGCCCATATGGGTGGCCGTGTCCCGGCCCATGCGCACCATGGCGGCGGCGGTGTCCCCGTCGGGCAGGGGCGCGTTCTCCAGGTGCATGCGGCTGGAGCGCTTGATGGCCAGGGTATGCACGGTGAGGCTCTCGGGCTGCAAACGCCGGGCCGCCTCCATGGTGCGGGCGAAGTCGTCCAGGTTTTCCCCGGGCAGGCCCGCGATCACATCCATGTTGATGTGTCCCATACCTGCCGCCCTTGCCATGGCGTAGGCCTCCAGCACCTGCTGCGCGGTATGCGCCCGGCCGATCACCTGCAGGGTGCGGTCGTTCATGGTCTGCGGGTTGATGCTGATGCGCCCCACCCCCGCGTCCCGGATGGCCCTGAGCTTCGCCGGGGTGATGGTGTCCGGCCGCCCCGCCTCCACGGTGTATTCCATCGCGCCGGGGAACAGCCGCGCCAGGCGCTCCATCAGATGGGCGAACTGATCCTCGCTCAGCGACGTGGGCGTGCCCCCGCCCACGTATACCGCCCGCAGCCGCTTGCCCGTCTCCCTCAGCAGCGCCGCGCTCTCCTCCATTTCCCGGAACAGCGCGGTCAGATAGGGCTCCACCAGCTTCCCCCGGCCGATCTCCCCGGAGGAAAAGGAGCAGTACGCGCAGCGCGTGGTGCAGAAGGGAATGCCGATGTACACGTCCATGGCATGATCGTCCGGGGGCAGCATGGCCAGCTGCGCCGCCACCACGTCCCGGGCCAGCAGCGCCTTGTCCTCCGTCACGTCAAAGCCCCGGCGCATGGCCTCCGCCGCCCTGTCCAGCCGGAGGGCCAGGGGCGCGTCATCCCCCTGCTCCGCCAGGCTCTCGTAGATCAGGTGGGTGGGCCGCACCCCGGTCAGGCTTCCCCAGGGGGGCTGCATGCCCGTCACGTCCCGGCAGAGGCGGTACAGGGTGTTCTTGCACAACCGGCGGACGGTGCGCTTGCGGTGGAGCTCGTCCAGGCGCGCATCCCCCGTGGCGGCGGGCATAGCATCCCGCAGCGTGGCGGTGGCGCCGGTTTCCCCGTCCGCAGCCGTGCAGACATAGGCGTCCCCGTCTGCTGCCATGCGCCAGGCAAAGCGCTTCGGCTCCGCCGTCCAGGTATCGTCCGGCATGCCAAAAAGCCGGGTGATGTTCATCAGCTCCGGCTCCATGTTGTCCATATAGCCCGCCAGCGCGTCGGCGGGATGCATCGCAGTGGATGTGTCGCTCATGGTTATCCTCCGTGACCGGGATAAACGTTGTATTTCCGCGCCAGGGGATAGAGCCTGTGCAGGCTCCGGCCCAGCTCCGCGTCGCTGCCGCCGGGCAGGTCCGTGCGGCCATAGCCCCCATGGAACATGGTGTCCCCGGTGAACAGCGCATCCTCCGCCTGATAGCACGCGCCGCCGGGGGTGTGGCCCGGGGTGTGCAGGACAGTGAAGTCAATCCCCGCGCAGGAGATCACGTCCCCCTCCCGCACCAGCACCGTGGCCTCCGGGGCGGTGATGGTCTCGCCGATCATCCAGCAGACGTTGGTTTCGGGGTTTTTCAGCATGGGCGCGTCCAGGCGGTGGATCACCAGGTCGGTGTCCGGGCCCATCAGCCCCTCCACACCGCCGATGTGGTCGAAGTGCCCGTGAGTCAGCAGAATCGCCGCGATGCGCCTGCCCTGCGCCGCCTGGCGGATGCGCTCCGGCTCCGCCCCGGGGTCGATGACCACGCAGTCCTCCCGGCCCTCCCGCCATACCACATAGCAGCAGGTGCCAAGCAGGCCCACCGTCAGCTCCTTCACGCACAGCTTTCCCGCCATGGTCACGCCTCCTTCATGCAAGGATGATACCATCAAAACGCCTTGGTGGAGTCCATCAGGATGGTCACCGGGCCGTCGTTGACCAGGGCCACCTGCATCTCCGCCCGGAACCGGCCCGTCTCCACCGTCAGCCCCTGGGCCCGCCAGGCCGCCACCAGCTGCTCGTAGAGGGCGTTGGCCTGCTCGGGCCGGGCCGCCTGGGTGAAGCTGGGACGGCGGCTGCCCCGGGCGTCGCCGTAGAGGGTGAACTGGCTCACCGCCAGAATCGCCCCGCCCACGTCCCTGAGGGACAGGTTCATCTTCCCCTGCTCGTCCTCAAAGATCCGCAAATTGGGCACCTTCTCGGCCATGTACTTCAGGTCCTTCTCCGTGTCCTCCGCCGACACGCCGATGAGCACCATGAAGCCCCGTCCGATTTGCCCGATGGTTTCGCCCTCCACCGTGACGGAGGCCTCCGTCACCCGCTGAATCACGCAGCGCATGCTTGCACTCCTTCCTTACCCCTGGGTGCGGTATACGTCGATGATGTCGGACTTCTTGCGCAGCTGCTTGATAACCTTGTCCATCTGGTCACGGGAGCGCACCTCCAGCACCAGCTTGATGGTGGAGGTCTTGGTCTTGTCCTCCGCCTGGGCGGACACCGCCTTGATGGGCACGTTCATCTCGCCGATGTAGGTGGCGATCTCGCCCAGCAGGCTCACATGGTCGTAGGCCACCACCTTGATGGACGCGGCGAAGGAGCCCACGTCCGTATCGGCCCAGGCCACGTCAATTTGACGCTCCTTCTCGCCGTTGATGGCGTTGACGCACTCGGCCTTGTGGATGGTCACGCCCCTGCCGCGGGTGATGTAGCCCACGATGTCGTCCCCGGGGACGGGGCTGCAGCACCGGGCGAAGCGCACGGGGATGTCCATATCCTCGTTGCCGGGCATGATGATGCCGTGGTTGGCCTTTGTTTTCGCATTGGCGGCGTGGTGCTGCTCCACCGTGGGCAGCTCCTCCACCCTGGGCGCCTGGGCGGCCTGCTGGGCGCGCTGCTCGTCCATCAGGCGGGACACCACGTACATGGCCGCCATGCCGCCGAAGCCCACCGCGCTGAACACGTCGTTGATCTCCTGGAAGCCGTACTTGCGCAGGATGCTGTCATACAGCTCGGGCTTGATCAGGTCGGACATGGCCACGCCGCGGCGGCGGCATTCCTTGTCGATCATGCTCTTGCCCAGCTCGATGTTCTCTTCCTTCTTTTCCTGCTTGAGGAACTGGCGGATCTTCGCCTTGGCCTGGGGGGTTTTGCAGATGCGCAGCCAGTCGCTGGAGGGGCCCTTGCAGGCGGCGGAGGTCATGATCTCCACCCGGTCGCCGGTCTCCAGCGTGGTGTCCAGGGGAACGATCTTGCCGTTGACCTTGGCGCCCACGCACTTGTTGCCCACGGCGGAATGGATGCGGTAGGCAAAGTCGAGGGGCGTGGCCCCC
This sequence comes from Aristaeellaceae bacterium, assembly GCA_051883775.1. Taxonomy (GTDB): domain Bacteria; phylum Bacillota; class Clostridia; order Christensenellales; family Aristaeellaceae; genus UBA11524. Next base: position 8,418 of record JBJEUJ010000220.1, read on the forward strand.
TTGGGCATGGACACCACGTCGCCCTTGGGGGTGAAGAGGAAAACCTCCTCGGAGAACAGGTCGGTCTTGAGGGTATCGACGAACTCCTTGCTGTCCCGGGTTTCATTCTGCCAGTCCAGGATCTGCCGCACCCAGTACAGCTTGCTGTCCAGGTCGTTGCCGGCCCCGCCACCCTCCTTGTAGCGCCAGTGGGCCGCAATGCCGTATTCCGCCACCCGGTGCATTTCCCACGTGCGAATCTGCACCTCGAAGGGGAAGGGCATCTTGCGCCCGCCCACCACCGTGGTGTGCAGGGACTGGTACATGTTGGCCTTGGGGACGGAGATATAATCCTTGAAGCGGCCGGGGATCTGGTTCCACAGCGTGTGGACGATGCCCAGCACGGTGTAGCAGTCGGGGATGGTGTCCACCAGCACCCGGATGGCGATCAGGTCGTAAATCTGGTCGAAGGGCTTGTTCTGCAGAACCATCTTGCGGTAGATGGAGTAGAAATGCTTGGGCCGGCCGTCGATGTCGTAATGGATGTGCTGCTCGTCCAGCTTCTCGGACAGCTCGGTGATGACCATGCGGATGTTTTCCTGCCGCTCGGAGCGCTTCTGCCCCACCTTCTGCACCAGGTTCTGGTAGCCCACGGGGTCGATGTAGCGCAGGGAGAGATCCTCCAGCTCCTGCTTGATGGCGTACACGCCCAGGCGGTGGGCCAGGGGCGCGTAGATTTCAAGGGTCTCCCGGGCGATGGCCACCTGCCGCTCGGGCTTCTGCCACTTCATGGTGCGCATGTTGTGCAGCCGGTCGGCCAGCTTGATGAGCACCACCCGGATGTCCTTGCTCATGGCCAGGATCATCTTGCGCAGGGATTCGGCCTGCGCCTCCTCCTTGTCGGCGAAGTCCAGCTTGTTCAGCTTCGTCACGCCGTCCACCAGCTGGGCGACCTCATCGCCGAATTCCTGGCGGATCACATCCAGCGTGATGCCCTCGCAGTCCTCCACCGTATCGTGCAGGAGCCCCGCGGCGATGGTGGGCGGGTCGATCATCAGCTCCGTCAGGATGCTGGCCACAAAGCAGGGATGAATAAAATAGGGCTCCCCGCTCTTGCGCTTCTGCCCGGCATGGGCCTGCTCAGCAAATTTGTAGGCCTTCTCCACCAGCTTGTAGCCGTCGCCGGGGTTGTACTTCTGCACCCGCGCCAGCATCTGATCCATGGGCATGGCCTCGTATACGGAATATGCCAAAATGATCCACCTCCCTGCCTGCCGCCCGTCCCGGACGGCCTGCCGCACCGCTGATAAGAACGGCGGCGCCTGTTACTTGACCTGTTTCATTCCCCGCAGATAGCGCACCAGGGGACTGTCATCCATCCGGCACTTCACCGGCGGCAGGAGGCGCAGCGCGTAGGGCGAAAGCGACAGCTCCGCCAGACCCACCTGGCTGAAGGCCGTCAGCCCCGTCAGCGCCTGCTCCTCCGTCAGTCCCGTGTCCGCCGCCAGCGCCCTGAGGGAGGGCGCGTCCGGCATGCGCACGCGGCGATACAGCCGCCTGAGCGTTTCGTCATCCATGACCAGGGACTGCAATAGCGCCGCCACCGCACCATTGGCCCGCAGCTGGGTCAGCTGCGCCCGGGGACACCTCTCCCGGATGGCCGCCGCCTCACCGGGCAGCAAATCGCCGTCCACCAGGACGATTTCCTTCCACACGTCCGTCAGCCTCTCCACATCCGGCGCGCACAGCACCGTGTTGAAGGCCCGCTCATCCCGCACATGGCCGCAGGCTGTGTCCGCCATGCCGTCCAGGGCGAAGGCCGCGG
>JBJEUJ010000221.1:0-2002 GCA_051883775.1 Aristaeellaceae bacterium
TTGCCGTTCATGCGGATGTTGATGGTGTTCTTGCTGTCGAGCTTCCCGCGGAAGCTGACCCAGCCCAGCTTGGGCGGCTCCTCGTCCTCCCCCACGCCGCCAGCGGGGTAAAACTTCAGCGCGCTGGTCAGCACATAACCCACGGTGTTGTCGTAGGCGATGCGGGTGTAGTTCTTCCCCGAGGCCAGCACAAGCACCACGCGGTTGGTGTCGCACTTGTCCAGCACCGCGCTCTTGCTGGAGGATTTGGCATGCAGGGTGGCCTTGCCCGTGCGGGGCGCGTTGATGACGGCCAACCGCTTGTCCGCGTCCACCTCGGTGGCCCAGCGCAGATCCGCCGTGTTGACGGTGACCTCCTCCCCGTCCAGCGTGATCACGGACGTCACCAGGCCCAGGGTCTCCACCGTCACGGGCTGCTCCTCGCCGTCCTCCCCTACCAGGGTCACGGACACCTTGGCGCCCGCTTCCGCTACTTTGCCCGACCAGGTGCCGGAGCCGCCGCTGCCGGAGCCGCTGTCGTCCTTGCCGTCCGACGCGCCGCCGCCGTTGAGGGCGTCAATGATCATTTCCGCATCCTCACCCGGGTAGCGCAGGGCGATGCTGCGGCGCAGCAGGGCGTCGTTGCCGATGACCCGGCTGGGCAGCTCGTAGGTCTTGCCATTGGCGGCGGTGACGCTCCGGGCCGTGCGGGCCACCGCCGAGGCATCCACAAAGCCGTAGCACCTGGAGCCGCTCCAGTAGGTAATCTCGATCTTCCCCTGGGCTTCCTGCCCGGTGGGCGATACCGCCGCGCCGATGTCCACCTGTCCGATGGGGTTGAATACGTACGTCAGGTCGGTACCGGTGGACAGGTTTTCCTCGCCCTCCGCCACCTCCTCAATCATCAGTTCATACACCGTGGCCGACGTCTGCATCGTATGCAGGCAATACAGCTCCCACTCCTCCGCCGTGGAAACGGACGCCGCACAGCCCATGGCCGGCAGCGCGCACACAAGCAGCACCATCAGGCACAGCACAATTCCCGCGCGTTTCATGGTCAGCCTCCTTTCAAACCATATCTATTGCAATTCTATTACATATTGTTTCATTTGTCAAATGGTTCCGCACATTGTTACAATATCTCCGTCATGAATCCTTTGGAAAAAAGCGTGGCGAAAAGCCGCAATCTGCTTGACTTTTTCAGGAATATGTCGTACAATAGTCGATGGCATCAATAGCTCCGCTTGCCCCGGTAACTATTGAAGTGAGCGACGGTATGCGACCATCATACCCGCCGCAGCGTCAGAGCAGCGCTCTGGCCCGTACTCTTTCAACCACCATTCTGAGGAGGAATACCTTTGAAGACGTTTATGCCGAAAGCGGCTGACATTACCCGCAAGTGGTATGTTGTCGATGCCGAGGGTCAGGTCTTTGGCCGTGTTGCCAGCCAGGTGGCTTCCATCCTGCGCGGCAAGAACAAGCCGATCTACACCCCCAATGTGGACACTGGTGACTATGTCATCATCATCAACGCTGACAAGATCGTCATGACCGGCAAGAAGCTGGATCAGAAGGTCTACTACCATCACAGCGGCTACGCTGGCGGCCTGAAGGAGACCAAGTACCGTAAGCTGCTGGCTGAGAAGCCCGAGTTTGCGATCCGCCGTGCCGTGGTCGGCATGCTGCCCAAGGGCCCCCTGGGCCGTCAGATGGCCAGGAAGCTCAAGGTGTACAGCGGCCCCGAGCATGAGCATGCCGCTCAGAATCCCGAGAAGATCGAGCTGTAAGGCGGAAAGGAGTAAAGAAACATGGCTAAGGTTGATTACAGCGCTGTTGGCCGCCGCAAGAAGGCCATTGCCCGCGTCCGTCTGGTTCCCGGCGAAGGCAAGATCGTCATCAACAAGCGCGATATTGATAACTACTTCGGTCTGGAGACCCTGAAGATGACCGTCCGTCAGCCCCTGGCGCTGACCAACACCACCAACTTCGACGTGATGGTGAATGTGTGCGGCGGCGGTCTGGC
>JBJEUJ010000222.1:0-2000 GCA_051883775.1 Aristaeellaceae bacterium
CGGATGCCTGCATCCGCAATGGAAACGGCAGATTCGACCACCCCCATGGAGCGCGAAGCGAAAACGGGTCAAGGGGCGAAGCTCCCTGCGCGGGGATGTCGCGGCAGCCCAGCGCCATGCCGACAAACGAAACCGCCGGACATCCACCATACGGATGCCCGGCGGTTTTTTGTGTTCAGCCCGTCAGAAGAAGGCTGCCAGCTTGCACAGGAAGATCATCAGGAACAGCGTGCCCATGGAGCATACCGTGGTCAGCGCCACCAGGTTGGCCGCCAGCGGGCCGTCGCCGCCCATGGCCTGGGCCATGGGGAAGCTGCTCACCGCCGTGGGCGCGCCGAAGAGAATGACAATCACGCCCAGCTCCATCCCCCGGAAGCCCAGTGCAATGGCCAGCCCCATCATGGCCAGGGGAATTACCAGCTGCTTGAATACCAGCGTCCAGCCCAGCACGCGGCGGCTGTTCTTCACCCCCTGCCAGCGCAGGGACGCCCCCAGCACCAGCAGCGATACCGGCGTGGCCAGGGAGCCCAGATCCGTGCAGACCTTCTCAATGGGCCCGGGCAGGACCAGGCCGCATAACAGGCATACCCCGCCCAGCGCCACGCCGATGATCAGCGGGTTGGTGATAATCCGCCGGATCACCGTGCGGGCGTCCGCCTTGCCGCCGCAGGGCACAAGCGCCAGCACCGCCAGCACGTTGTTCAGCGGAATGACCACCGGCAGCCCCAGGGTCGCCGTGGCCAGCCCTGCCTGGCCGAAAATGGACTGCATCAGCGGTACGCCCAGGATGGCGAAGTTGGTGCGGAACAGGGTCTGCACCACCACACCGGACTGCCGGGGATTTTTCACCAGCCGGGGGACGATCAGCCGCGCCAGCAGGAACACCCCCAGCACGCCCAGAAACAGATACGCCGCAAAGGCGAGTCCCGGGACGTTGTTCATATCCAGCGCGCGGATGTTGTTGAAGAGCGTCAACGGCAGAAACAGCTTGAAGACCAGCTTGTTCATGCCCTGGGTGACGGCCTCGCCCATCATGCCGATGCGCCGCAGAAACCAGCCCAGCCCCAGCATCACCAGCAGGGGCAGCATAATGTTCAGCGTAACGATAAATTCCTGCATAACGGTTCATCCTCTGTGAAAAAAATCATCCGCCGGAGGCATGGACTGGATGGCGCCGGATAAAGCAAGACCCCGGTCCTCCGGACGGGCCGGAGAGCCGGGGATCAAGCGGCGTCTGCCTCAGTCGCCGAAGGAAATGCCGATATTCTTGGCGATGGTGATCATCTGATGATCCTGGGGCACCAGCTTGGGCACGCCTGCGATGTCCTTGAGCAGGTTGTGGGAGATCTCGTTGCCCTTCAGGGCCACGGTCACGCCGAAAACGCCGTCGCGGATGAGCTCGGCGGCATGCACGCCGAACTGGGTGGACAGCACGCGGTCATAGGCGGAGGGGGTGCCGCCGCGCTGAATGTGGCCGGGCACCACGCTGCGGGCCTCCACGCCCACCAGGTCGCGCAGCTGCTGGGCCACGTAGGCGCTGGAGGAGAAGTGTTCAGCGGCGCGCTTGGCCTCGCGCTCCTTCTTCTTCATCTTGGCCTCTTCCTTGTCCATGGCGCCCTCGGCCACGGCGATGATGGTGAAGCCCTTGTTGGACTTGGCGCGGGCCTCGACCACCTTGGCCACGTTCTCGATCTTGTAGGGAATCTCGGGGATCAGGATCACGTCCGCGCCGCCGGCCACGCCGGAATACAGCGTCAGCCAGCCGGCCTTGTTGCCCATGATCTCAATGACCATGCAGCGGCCGTGGGAGGCGGCGGTGGTGTGGATGCGGTCGATGACCTCGGTGGCGATGTCCATGGCGGTGTGGAAGCCGAAGGTGAAGTCCGTGCCGTAGAGGTCGTTGTCAATGGTCTTGGGCAGGCCGATGACGTTCAGCCCTTCCTCGGAGAGGAGGTTGGCGGTCTTGTGGGTGCCGTTGCCGCCCAGGGTCACCAGGCAGT
>JBJEUJ010000223.1:0-1998 GCA_051883775.1 Aristaeellaceae bacterium
GCCACACGCCGATGATCAGGTAGGTCACGGCCCAGTGCCACTTTTCCGTCAGGAAGGGGATGCCCTGGTCGATGACGCCCATGTTCCTGAGCAGGATGTTGACCAGGCCGGTCTCGGGCTTGAACAGGTTCAGGGCCACGCTGGCGATGATAACCCAGGACAGGAAGTGGGGCAGGTACAGGATGGTCTGGGAGACCTTCTTGTAACGCTCAAAGCGCAGCTCGTTGAGCAGCAGGGCCAGGATGATGGGCACCGGGAAGCCCACCAGCAGGTCCAGGAAGTTAAAGGCCAGGGAGTTCTTCAGCGCGCGGATGAAGTCCTTGTCGCGGAAGATCTTCTCGAAGGTCTGGAAGCCAACCCACTTGCTGCCCGCATAGCCCTTGGCGGGCTTGTAATCCATGAAGGCGATGCGCAGGCCCGGGTACGCGGCGTATTTGAAGACGATGACGAACACCACCGGCACCAGCAGCATCAGGTAGAGCTGCCAGTTATTGTGCAGATAGACGCCGAAGAGCCGAAGCTTCTTCTTGCGCAGATCCTGCGCGGCAACCTTGTTCTCCATGTGGAAACCCTCCTGTTCGCATTGATGAGGCTGTACAGGATGCACGAAAATCAATCATTTGTATTATATAGCGTGCAGCATGACCATTCCAGTATAATTCAACTGTAAACTTCTCAAAAACGACTTTTTATTTTCGTTGTTTCAGTGCGCATTGGCGCAAATTCTCCCACATATGCCATGCTGTTTTGTTCGCAATGTACAATTTTCCCCTGCTTTTCTTCCTTTTTGATAACGATGCGCGCGATTGATTTTCGTGCAAATGCCCCGTACACGCTCCCCGCCGCGCCGCTTGGGCCCTGGCAGCCGATGGGGTCTGCTTCCACATCCTGCCTGCATCAACCCTTCCTGCCACGCCATACTATGGTTGAAAAACCATCAAGGGAGGCCATCATATCATGCGCGCAACAGGCATCGTAAGACGGATCGACGAGCTCGGCCGGGTCGTCATTCCCAAGGAAATCCGCCGGACCCTCCGGATCCGCGAGGGCGACCCGCTGGAAATCTACACCGACCGGGACGGCGAGGTCATCCTGAAGAAATACTCCCCCATCGGTGAAATGTCATCCTTCGCCAAGGATTATACCGAATCCCTCTTCCGCTCCCTGGGCCACATCGCCTGCATCGTGGACAGGGATCAGGTGGTGGCTGCCAGCGGCGTGAGCAAGAAGGAGCTGTGGGACAAGCCCATCTCCCGGGATCTGGAGCAGGCCATCGCCTCCCGGCAGACCGTGGCCCTCAACCGCCAGCTGGGGGGCAAGACCATCGCCGTGGCCAACGATGAGGACATGACCCAGCAGGGCTACACCGCCCAGGTGATCTCCCCCATCATTGCCGACGGGGAGGCCATCGGCGCGGTGCTGCTGATGAGCCGCGAGCAGGGCGCCCGCATGGGCGACACGGAGCTGAAGGTGGCCGAGACCGCCGCGGGCATTGTGGGAAGGCAGATGGAGCAGTAAGGTTCCCTTCGACAAGGGAAGCCTCCAGGCGTCGGGAGGCTTCTTTTTTATGCTGCACCGCTCAGTTTTTACACCCGGCATGGACACGGAGGCGGTTTTTGTCGTATAATGCTGCATGCAGTGCAAAACAATCCGCATGCAAAGGAGGCACATGCCATGCGTTCATCCGACGCCGCACCCCGTCCGCCCCGCCAGCGCAGGCGGCGCATCCCGCTGACCATCATGCTGCTGGCCGCCGTGGGGCTTGTTACCGTCTTTGTCCTGGCCATGCGCTATGCCATTGTGCCGCTGCTGGTGCTGCTGGGAGGGATGGCATGAAGGCGCTTGTGAAATGGCTGGGGCGTGTTGCGGGCTCCGCGCTGACGCTGGCGCTGGTGATTGTCCTGCTCCCCCGCCTGTCCATGCTGGTGAACAGCGTCCTGCCGGATCTCTCCGGCGCGGCCGTCACCGCCTCGACCACCCTGGCCCGGAACCTGCAGC
>JBJEUJ010000224.1:0-1995 GCA_051883775.1 Aristaeellaceae bacterium
GGGCCGGGAGGAGCTGGCCACGCTGTCCACGGTGGCGGGGCTGGCCATTGTGCTGTTGATGGTGGTGAGCCTGGTGGCGGATCTGCTGACGCAGGTACGCACCATCTTCCAACTCTACTGACGGGAGCGGCATGGGCATGGACGTGATGAAAATGGCGGGGCTGTCAGTGCTGGCGGCGGTGACGGCGGTGATATTGCGGCGGCTGCGGCCGGAAATGGGCATGGCGGTATCCCTGGCGGCGGGAATCATGCTGCTGGCGCTGGCCGCGCCGCTGCTCATGGAGGTGGTGGGCGGCCTGTCCGCGCTGGCGAAGCAGGGCGGCGTGGGTGATACCTACCTGCAGCAGCTGCTCAAGATCGCGGGCATCAGCCTGCTGACGGACTTTGCCGCCCAGACCTGCCGCGACGCCGGCGAGGACGGCCTGGCCATGAAAACCGAGCTGGCCGGCCGGGTGATGCTCATCAGCCTGGCGCTGCCCGCCATGCGCACCCTGCTGGCAAGGCTCCTTTCCCTGGCCCCATGAGGTGGCTGGCCCTGGCGCTGGCCCTGGCGCTCATCCCCTGCCCCGCCGCCGCCCAGACCCTCGCCGAGGGCGTGACGCAGATGCTGGACGGCCTGGACCTGACCACCCTGGAGGAAGCCGTGGGCGTGTCCGATCCCTTCGCGGCCACGGGAGGCTTCCGGCAGACGCTGCAAAGCATCGCCCTGGGCCAGCTGACCCTCGACTTCGACCAGGTGATGCAGCTCATCACCAGCCGGTTCTGCTCGGCGGTGACCGGGAGCCTGTGGCGGCTGACCCGCCTGGCGGCCCCCGCGCTGATCTGGAGCCTGCTGTGCCGCCTGCTGGGCAAGAAGAGCGAGGCGGGGCAGGTGGTGTGCATGCTGATGATCTGCGTGTTCCTTGTCAGCGACCTGAGCGACCACACGGCCCTGTGCCTGAAGTCAGTGGAGCGATTGTCCAGCGGCATGCAGGGACTCTTCCCGCTGCTGCTGACGGTGATGGCCGCAGTGGGCGGCTCGGCGGGTTCGGCGCTGATGCAGCCGGCGGTGGTGGCCTCCGCTGGAGCCATGACCGCGCTGATCCGCCATGTGACGCTGCCCCTGGCCGTGTGCGGCGCCACGCTGACCATGCTGTGCCACCTGGGCAGCGGTATCCGCCTGGACCGTCTGGCCGGGCTGGCCCGTCAGGCTGCCAACTGGACGCTGGGGGTGGGATTCACGGTGTTCATCGGGGTCATCATGACCCGGGGCGTCACCGCCGCTGCGGTGGACGGCGTGACCCTTCGTACCGCCAAGTACGCGCTGGACAACTTTGTGCCGGTGGTGGGCGGCCTGTTCGCCGACACGGTGGATACGCTGGTGGGCTCGGGCATGCTGGTGCAGAGCGCCCTGGGGGTAACGGGGCTGATGCTGGTGTGCGCCTGGTGTCTGACGCCCCTGTGCCAGACCCTGGCCGCCGCCGTGCTCTACAAGCTGGCCGCGGCACTGCTCCAGCCCCTGGCCGACGGGGAGCTGATCCGCTGCATTGACGATTTCTCCGGCGTGCTGATGCTTTTGTTCATCATCCAGCTGTGCACCGCCGCCATGTTCCTGATGCTGATGGCGCAGCTCATCGGCGTCAGCGGAATGACCATGATGCTGCGCTGAAGGAGGCCCGCCATGCTCACGCTGCTGCACCGCTTCTCCGCCCTGACGCTGATGCTGGGGGTACTGTCCTGGCTATTGCCGGAGGGCTCGCTGCGCCGCACGGCGATGATGGCTGCGGGGCTCATGGCTGCGCTGTGCTTTCTGGAGGGCGTGCAGGGGCTGGCGTCCCTGCCGGAGGGCCCCGTGGCCCCCGCCACCGTCCTGACGGAAACCTCCGCCCGGGCAGGCGATCTGTCCGCCGCCATGGCCGTGTATGAGCGGCAGGCAGAGCAAGCGGGCACGGGCGGGGAAGCGAGGTGAGGGCATGCTCTGGCAGCGTTTCCGCGAGCGGTGGCGCAAGGACGGGT
>JBJEUJ010000225.1:0-10091 GCA_051883775.1 Aristaeellaceae bacterium
GCCGCCCCTGCACCCGCGCAAGGGGCATCGCCCCTTGACCCTTTTTCGCTTCGCGCTCCAGTGGTGGTTCCCGATTTCGGGCGACGGCATAAGCTGTCACTGACGGCAGGTCGCAGCCACAGGCGAACCTGCCGGGGAAGGATGTGCATCATGCCCGACCATGCCTACCTCCGTGTGCAGAACGTCACCCGGACGTTCCAGAGCGGCTCAGGCAGCGTAACGGCCATCCGGGACGTGAGCTTCGAGGTGCGGCGCGGGGCGTTTCTGTCGATTCTCGGGCCCAGCGGCTGCGGCAAATCCACGCTGTTCAACCTGATTGCGGGCCTGCTGACCCCTACATCCGGCGATATTGCCATCGACGGGGCGTCCGTGGTGAACAGGCCCGGGCAGGTCGGCTACATGCTGCAGAAGGATCTGCTCCTCCCCTGGCGCACCATCGAGGACAACATCACCCTGGGGCAGACCCTGCGGGGCGTATCCCGTCGGGAGGCCCTTGCGCAGGCCGCGCCGCTGATCCGCCGCTGCGGGCTGCACGGCTTTGAGCAGAGCCGACCCAGCCAGCTCTCCGGCGGCATGCGCCAGCGGGCGGCGCTCTTGCGCACGCTGCTCACCGGCAAGGACGTGCTGCTGCTGGACGAACCCTTCGGCGCGCTGGACGCCATCACCCGCTTGCAGCTGCAGCTGCTTTTGACGGACATCTGGCAGGAGCTGCGCAAGACCATTCTGTTTGTGACCCATGATGTGGACGAGGCGCTGCTGCTCTCCGACGAGATTCTGCTGCTGACCGCCCGGCCCGGCCGGGTGCTGGATCGGATTGAGGTGCCCATGCCCCGGCCCCGCAGCCCCGCCATGCTGGCTGACCCCGCCGTGGCCGCCCGGAAGGCGGACATCATGGCCCTGTTGTGGAAGGAGGTAGGCGACCATGACCAACATGCGTGAGCCTGCAACCGGCGTCAGCGAAGCCCGCGCGCCGGAGAAGCGGATCATCCGCCTGTGGCGGTGGGGACTGCTGATCGCGCTGATTCTCCTGTGGGAGGCGGGCACGAGGCTGGGCTGGCTGGACGCGTACTTCTTCTCCAGCCCCACGGAGATTGCGCGCACCGCCCTGGTCAAGGGACGTACCGGCGACCTGGGGCGGGACATTCTCTACACGGGCATGTCCACGCTGCTGGGCTTTGTGCTGGGGACGGTGATCGGTTCCCTGGTGGGGCTCCTGTTCTGGTTCTCCCGGCGGACAGCGCTGGTGGCGGAGCCCTGGCTGGTGGTGCTCAACGCCCTGCCCAAGCTGGCCCTGGCCCCGGTGCTGGTGATTCTCTTCGGCATCGGCTTTTCCAGCAAGGTGGTGCTGGCCTTCCTGATGACGGTGGTGACGGCGGCCATATCCGCCTGGAGCGGGGTGAAGGCCGTGGATCCCGCGCTGACCACGCTTTTGTACTCCCTGGGGGCGCGGAAGCTGCAGGTGTTTATCCACCTGGTGGTGCCCTCGGCCATGCCCTGGATGATCTCCGGCCTGCGGGTGAACATCGCCCTGTCCATGGCGGGGGCCATCGTGGGCGAATTCATCGCATCAGACAGGGGGCTGGGGCGTATGATTGTTTACGCCGGCACCACCTTTGACCTGAAGCTGGTCTGGGTGGGCGTGGTGGTGCTGTCCGTGCTGTCGGTTTTGATGTACCTGGGGGTGGTGGGGCTGGAGAAGCTCCTGAGCCGCCGCTGGTCCGACGGTCAGGACGCATCCGCCCGGCCCTGATTCCCCATCGACCCACAAGGAGGATGATGCCCATGAAGCGTATTCTTGCCCTGCTGCTGACGATGCTGCTGCTGATCTCTCCCCTGAGCGGCCTTGCGGAAGCGGAGATGCTGCAAAGGCTCACCGTGGCCGAGCCGGTGCATCTCATCGGCTATCTGCCCCTGTACGTGGCCATGCACGAGGGCTACTTTGCTGAGGAGGGCTTGGAGGTGCAGGTGGTGCAGGCCACCGGCGGCGCGCACGTGACCGCCGTGGTATCCGGCGACGCCTTCGCCGTCATCGGCGGGGTGGACAGCAACTGTCTGGCCAACCGGGGCAGCAAGGATCCCGTCATCGCCATCTGCAACTGCGTCAACCGGGCCAACGTGTACCTCTTCGCCCGCACGGGGCTGGCCCCGGCCTCCTCCTCCGACGAGGACATGGCGGCCTTCCTCCGGGGCAAGACCATCGTGGCCGGGCGCTACGGTGGCTCGCCCAACGTGCTGACCCGGTATCTGCTCAAGAAGGTGGGCCTTGACCCCGACCGGGACGTGACCCTGGTGGAGAACGCCGACGCCTCCACCGTGACCGCCATGCTGCAGCACGGGCAGGGTGACATTGGCAACGGCGGCGAGCCGCAAATTATGGAGGGCGTGACGGCGGGCATCTGGGAGGAGCCCTTCGTGAAATTCCCTGACCTGGGGGACTACGCCTACTCCGTCATCGGCGTGAAGCAGTCCACCATCGAGCGCGACCCCGACACCTGCCTGCGGTTCGTCCGCGCGCTGATGCGTGCCCTCAGGGCCGTGCAGGAGGATCATGCCATGGCGGCGCGGGTGCTGGAGAAGGAGTTCTCCACCCTGACGGAGGAAGGCCGTCAGGCAGCGCTGGAGCGGGCCTACGAGGACCAGCTGTGGAGCCCGGACGGCGTCATCAGCCAGGCTGCGGTGGACACGCTGATGGAGGTCATCATCGCCTCCGGCCTGTACGAGGGCGAGTACACCTATGACGGGCTGGTTGACATGCGCTTTGTGACGCATGTGCAGGAGGAGTTCGGGGAGTGAGTCCATGCCGCCGCGCGATCCCATGCGCGGCGGCTTTTTCACGGGATGAAAATTCTTTTCGCTTTTCCCAAATTAACGCTTGCATTTTTTCATATGACGTGCTATAATATCATCCGTTGACACCGCATGGGATTATAGCTCAGTTGGTTAGAGCGCCACGTTGACATCGTGGAGGTCAGAGGTTCGAGCCCTCCTAATCCCACTTTCGCCGCAAAGTCTTGTAAATCAAGGCTTTGCGGATTTTTTGTTGCTATAGAAACATAGGTATTTTTTGCCCGTCATGGCTGCATAAGCCGGTTTTCTCTATGCTTTCCCGCCCGGGAGCCGCATCAGGTTGCTTGACCATGGTGGCAAAAAAGGCTATAATGATTGTATCATCCATGGAAAATGCATGGGAAGCAGCGCCTCTTTTCATTTCAGACGATCCTTTTCCGACGGCACAGGGCCGGAGTGGATCGCTTCGTCCACGTGTGACAAGCACATGTTCAGCATCAAGGCTGTGATGGGCCAGGCTGACACAGGCAGTGTCTGCCTTGCGCCGCGGACTTTCGCTGAATCAGGAGCTACGCTGCTTCCAGGGGAGGCCGTGCCGATGAAGCTGCTGTTTGTTGAGGATGAGTTCTACACGCGCAACGGAATCCTTCAGAGCATTGACTGGGCCGGGCTTGGCATTGATCAGGTGGAGTGCGCCAGCAACGGCCGGGAGGGCCTGGAGAAGCTGTCGCTGTGCCCGGATATTCTGCTGACGGACATCCGCATGCCCTACGTGACCGGCCTGGACATTGCCAGGGAGCTCAAGCAGAACGACCCGGACGCGGAGGTCATCATCATGAGCAGCTATTCCGACAAGGAATATCTGTTCACGGCCATATCCCTCTCGGTGGTGTCCTACATTGAAAAGCCCGTGCAGCTGCCCGAGCTGACCCAGGCGCTGACCCAGGCGGTGGGCCGCCGCAAGGAGCTGCTGATGCTCCGCCAGCTGGTTCGCAAGCCCGCCTTTGCCTCCCTGCCCGACGCGGAGAATCCCCGTTTCCGCCATTCCACCCGAATGGCCCTGCAGCTCATCAGCCAGCGCTATGCCGAGGAGCAGTTCAACGTCAACACCCTGGCCGAGGAGCTTCACATGACGCCCGTCTACCTGACCACCAGCTTCCGGGAGGATACCGGGCGGACGATCAAGCGCGTGCTGACGGATGTGCGCATCGAAGCGGCCAGGCAGTTCCTGGCCACCACCAATCTGTCCGTGGGCGAGATCGCCCACCAGACGGGCTACGGCAACGCCAATTATTTTGCCAAGGTGTTCCGGCAGGAAACCGGCGCATCGCCCAATGAGTACCGCGCCAATCCCGGCAGACAGGGGGCTCCGGCATGAGCAACCTTCTGACCCGGTTCCGCAACAGCTCCATCCGCACCAAGTATCTGCTGGCGGTGGCGGTGCTGATCGTCACTGTGTCCGTGTGCTGTCTGTACATCTTTTCCCATACCTTCAGCAATACCTACGCCACCATGGAGGCCAACGCCCGCACCGACTTCCAGACCCGCTTTGCGGAGCTGGAGCGCTTTGAGGACCGGCTGAATCACCTGGCCACGCTGTTCCAGAGCGATTCCACCATCATCGGCATGCTGGCGGGGTCGCAAAGCTACTCCGCGCAGGATTACCAGCACGCCCGGCAGGATCTGCTGCCCAAGCTGTACTCCATGCTGGACGGCTCGGACGATTACTTCTGCCGCCTGTATGTGGATTCGGCGCTGGATCTGTCCGACCACAGCTCCCGCCTGCTGATGCTCAACAATGTGCTGGATCAGCCCTGGGCCATGGAGGTGATGGAGGGCTGGGGCTGGCGCAGGTTCTACTCCGCGCAGGCGCTGGAGGCGGAGGATCCGGCGCTGATCGTGCCCATCCGCCGCCTGGACGACTACCCCACGCTGGTGGCCATCCTGCGCATCGACATCCGGCAGCAGGCGCTTCAGCGGATGCTGGCAGTGCCGGAGGGCAACGGTTACATGCTGTGCTACCTGGAGACGGCGGAGGGCGAGTGCATCGCCGCCACGGGAGAGGCAGTCAGCTTTGCCGCGGAGCTGACGGATCAGCAGGCCACGGGCTTTCAGTCCTATGAGCTGAATGAGATCCGGCGGGGCCGGGACAAGGTGTTCTTCCAGCGGCTGGAGCGTTCCGGCTGGCGGCTGGTGACGGTATTGCAGCATCAGCCGCTGATGGCCAGCATCGTGGAGCAGTTTTCCTTCACGTTCCTGTTCGCCATCGGGCTGCTGACGGCGGGCATGCTGTGCTCGCTGCCGCTTTTGTGGCACACCACGGCGCGCATCCGGCGCTTCTGCCAGCATGTGCGCGCCTCCAACCTGCAGACCGACGGCCTGCACATCACCCCGGAGCGCCTGACGCCCCAGGCGGAGGATGAGATCGGCATCCTGGTGCGGGAGCACAACGCCATGCTGGACCGCATCGACAGCCTGATCCAGGAGCAGAACCAGAGCCGCGAGGAAATGCGGCAGCTGGAAATCACCGCCCTGCAGGCGCAGATCAAGCCGCACTTTCTCTACAACACCCTGGAGGCCATTGCCTGGATGGCACGGCTGAACCAGCCGGAAAAGGTGGAAAGCACCGTCTACAACCTGACCCGCTTCTACCGCCTGTGCCTGAGCCGGGGCGCGGATGTGCTGACCCTGGACAAGGAGCTGGAGATCGTCCGGCACTACTTCGCCATTGCCTCCAGCCGCTACGAGTCCAAGTACACCCTGCGCATGGCGGTGGACGACAGCGTCCTTGCCCTGGAGCTGCCGAAGATCACCCTGCAGCCCCTGGTGGAGAACGCGCTGATGCACGGCCTGCTGGAATCCGGCCAGGAGGAGGGCGAGGTTCGGCTGTACACCCGGCGCAGCGCGGAGGGCAGGTGGCAGCTGTGCGTGGCGGACACGGGCGGACATTTCCCTGCCGCGCGCTGGGAGCAGGTCATGAGCGACACCTCCGCCCACGCCTCCGGCAGCGCGGAGGGCTACGGCCTGCGCAATGTGGAGAGGCGGCTGTGCCTCTTCTTCGACATGGAGCGCGCCCTGCAGCTTGAGCACGGTGAGGATGGCCTGACCATCCTGGTTGTACCCCTGACGCGGTAACGCGCCGGGGGCTTTTTCATGTACAATACGGAAGAAAATTACCCTTTTTCTTTGGTTTTTTATCTTTCTGAGCCTTCCTCCGCCATGCTACAATGTTCACAGAAGAAAAAACCGAGAGAGGATGCGTGCCCATGACGACTGCTCAACGCACAGTCCAGCCCGATCTGCGCAAGCGCAAGCGCGGCTTTGTGTACAACCTGAAAAAGCACTGGCTGCTGTTTCTCATGCTGGTGCCGGCGGTAGCCTATGTGCTGGTGTTCAGCTACGCGCCCATGACCGGCCTGATCCTGGCCTTCAAGCGCTACCAGTACAAGGGCGGTATCTACTTCTCGCCCTGGAACGGCCTGCAGAACTTTGAGGCGCTGATGATCGCCGGCAAGCTGGGCATGGCCACCCGCAACACCCTCCTGTACAACATCGCCTTCATCCTGCTGGGCGTGGTGTTTGAGATGGGCAGCGCCATCCTGCTCAACGAGATTGTGTTCAAGCGCTTCAAGAAGGTCACCCAGACGCTGATGTTCCTGCCCTACTTCATCAGCTGGGTGGTGGTCAGCGCCATCATGTACAACGTGTTCAACTACGAGCGCGGCGTTGTGAACAATGTGATGACCGCCCTGGGCATGAACCCCTTCGACCTGTACAACACGCCCACGGCCTGGCCCTTCGTGCTGGTGATGCTCAAGCTGTGGAAGGCCACGGGCTATGGCTCGGTGGTGTACCTGGCGGCCATCACGGGGCTGGATCAGGAGATCTTCGAGGCAGCCACCATCGACGGCGCCAGCGCGTGGCAGAAGGTTCGCCATATCACCATCCCCATGCTGATCCCCACGATGATGATCCTGGTGCTGCTGGGCATCGGCAACATCTTCCGCGGCGATTTCGGCCTGTTCTACCAGACGGTCAAGAGCAGCGCCATCCTGCAGCCCTACACCGAGGTCATCGACACCTACGTGTTCAAGCTGCTGATCACCGACGGCAACATCGGCGTGTCCGCCGCGGCGGGCCTGTACCAGAGCGTGCTGTGCTTTGTGACCATCAGCGTGTGCAACTACCTGGTCAAGCGCGTGCAGCCTGACTATGCGCTGTATTAAGGAGGTGCCAGGATGACTTCTTCCACTCTGCCCGCCAAGCGTCGCGGCCCCGACCGACGCATCTGGACCCGGGACAACATCGCCATCAACGCCCTGGGCATCGCCTTCATCGGCCTGTTCGCCCTGGCCTGCCTGATCCCCTTCTACCTGATCGTGATCGCCTCCTTCACCCCGGAGGCCTCCCTGATCCGGGACGGCTACCCCATCATCCCCCACTCCTTTGACCTGCAGAGCTACGCCCTGTGCATCAAGAACCCCACCAGCGTGCTGCTGGCCTATGCCAACACCATCGGCGTGACGCTGGTCGGCACGATCATGTCCATCCTGCTGTGCACCATGACGGGCTATGTGCTCTCCCGCAAGGACTTCCCCTACCGCAATCAGTTCTCGTTCTTCTTCTTCTTCACCACGCTGTTCAACGGCGGCCTGGTGCCCTGGTACATCATCTGCACCCGGTACCTGTCCATGAAGAACTCCTACCTGGGCCTGATCCTGCCGCTGATGTTCTCGGTGTGGAACATGATTATCGCCAAGTCCTTCATCGGCGGCATCCCCAGCGCGATCATCGAGTCCGCCAAGATCGACGGCGCCAACGACTTCACCATCTACATCAAGCTGATCATGCCCCTGTCCAAGCCGCTGATCGCCACCCTGGGCCTGTTCTCCGCCCTGGCCTACTGGAACGACTGGTACAACTGCATGCTCTACGTCACCAACGAGAGCATGTTCACCCTGCAGTACTATCTGCAGCGCATGCTGGGCAGCGCCCAGGCGCTGAAGCTGGTGGCGGAGAAGTCCGGCATCGCGCTGCCCTCAGTCCCCCTGGAGGGCATGAAGATGGCCATGACCATCATCGCCACGGGCCCCATTGTTCTCCTGTACCCCTTCGTGCAGCGCTACTTCGTCAAGGGCCTGACCATCGGCGCCGTCAAGGGCTGATGAACCCCCATCGTACTTTGGGAACCGGATGGTTCTGAAGGATAATCATAATGAAGGAGGTTTTCCCATGAAGAAACTGGTTGCCCTGGCTCTGGCCCTGTGCATGATGCTCTCCCTGTGCGTCAGCGCCAGCGCCGCGCTGGATCCCACCCTGGTGATCACCGCCACCCCCGAAACCTACGCCAACACTGACCTGAGCCGCGACTACACCGTCAACATCTACCTCATCGGCGACAAGCCCAACGACTGGGCCCGCGTGGAGGAGCTGATCAACGACTACCTCAAGCCCTTCAACACCCGCATCGCCACCACCTTCATGTCCTGGAGCGACTACCAGACCATGTACTCCCTGGTGCTGGCCGGCGGCGAGCAGGTGGACCTGATCTTCACCGCGCCCTGGTGCTACATGTACACCGAAGCCTCCAAGGGCTCCTTCTATGAGCTGAGCGAGGACTTCGTCAGCACCTACATGCCCCTGGCCGCCCAGTATCAGGCCAAGGAGAGCTGGAGCGAGACCACGCTGTCCGGCAAGACCATCGCCGTGCCCTCCAACGTGGCCCAGCCCATGGGCAAGCTGGCCGCCATCCGCCAGGACCTGGCCGACAAGCACGGCGTGAGCCAGGTGACCAACTGGGATGAGTACATGACCTACCTGCTGACCATCGCCGAGAAGGAAACCCCCGAATCCGGCATCTACGCCCTGGCTGCCGCCGGCGACAACAACGAGATGTGGGATGTGTACCGTCAGCAGTACGACACCATGCTGGCGCTGGATTCCTCCTACATGGACTTCATGTACAAGTACGACGGTCAGACCCTGCCCACCCGGGACGACATCAAGCTGGTGTACGAGTTTGACGAGTTCCGCGCCTATGCCAAGGACATGAAGAAGCTGGCCGACGCGGGCGCCTGGAGCCGTTCCGCCCTGACCAACACCATCACCGACGACGACGCCTTCGGCAACCTGCAGGGCGCCTCCATCTGCTGGAACGCTTCCGTCTTCACCTACATGAAGCAGGCCGAGAAGACCGAGGGTGTGTACTGCACCGCCTGCGACATCATCAACGACCACTTCGTGGGCGCCGAGGCCTATTCCAACAACGACATGGCCATCGCCGCCGGTTCCTCCAACCCCGAGCGCGCCGCCATGGTGCTGGATATGCTCAAGTTCGACACCTACCTCAACCGCCTGATCCTCATCGGCATCGAGGGCGAGCACTACACCATCAACGATCAGGGCGAATACACCCTCACCGACAAGGGCCGCGCTGATTATCCGCCCATGGTGGTTTCCGCCTCCTGGGCCATCAAGAACGGCAACCTGAGCGAGGCCGGCGCGCCCGAGCGCGAAAAGGCCCTGAGCGATGCCTGGGATGCCCGCGTGATGTCCAACCCCACCATCACCTTCGTCTTTGACGACAGCAACGTGGCCGCCTACGTCTCCTCCGTACAGTCCGTGCTGCAGGAGTACGTGCCCATGATTCAGCTGGGCCTGGTGGACGATGTGGACGCCGCCATGGACGAGATGATCTCCCGCTGCTATGACGCCGGTCTGCAGAAGGTGTACGACGAGTTCTACGCCCAGTACGACGTCTGGTACGCCACCCGCTGAGCATTGCAAAACCATACGCAAGGGGGAGCAGCCTGGCTGCTCCCCCTTATTTCATGAAGGAGGATGTTCCATGGAATGCTTCTTCCAAAGCCCGAATCCGCGCGAAATGGCCTTCTTCGGCTTCGACTGGCAGTTCGCCCTCACGGACAGCCGTGACTTCCCTGCCGCTGATGCGCCCTGGCACGCCGTGCAGCTGCCCCACGACTGGTCGGTAGACTACCCGGTGGATGAGAGCGCCCCATCCTGCGGCTCGGGCGGCTACGCCCGCACGGGCATCGGCTGGTACAGGCGCGCCTTCTCCGCCGCGGTGACACCGGGCAGCCACTACGCCCTTCTGTTTGACGGGGTGTTCATGAACTGCGACGTGTGGCTGAACGGTCAGCACGTGGGCGGGCATGTCTACGGCTACACCAGCTTTGAGCTGGATATAACCCCCTTCCTGCTTGACGGCGGGAACGAGCTGCTCGTCCGTGTGGACAACAGCCAGCAGCCCGGCTCCCGCTGGTATACCGGCAGCGGCATCACCC
>JBJEUJ010000226.1:0-10057 GCA_051883775.1 Aristaeellaceae bacterium
GGGCCAGGAGGGGGAGAAGGCCATCCGCGAAAAGGCCTTTGCCGGCTATCAGGTCAACAGCGGGCTGATGGCCGTGGCGCACCCGGACTGCATGGTGCAGCACTGCCTGCCCGCCCACCGGGGCGAGGAGATCACCGCGGAGGTTTTCGAGGCCCATGCGGATGAGATCTTCGACGAGGCCGAGAACCGCCTGCATGCCCAGAAGGCCGTGATGGTTGCGGTCATGAAGGGGGAGTAAGCATGAGCAAGAAGGGTTATCTGCTGCTGGAGGACGGCCAGCTGCTGGAGGGCGAGCTTCACGGCGCGGAGGTGAGTGCCATGGCGGAGCTGGTCTTTACCACGGCCATGGTGGGCTATCTGGAGACGCTGACCGATCCCAGCTACAACGGACAGATCGTCATCCAGACCTTCCCCTGCATCGGCAACTACGGCGTGATCCCGGAGGATTTCGAGAGCCCCCGGCCCCGGCTGTCGGGCTATGTGGTGCGGGAATTGTGCGACGCGCCCTGCAACTTCCGCTCCGAGGGCAAGCTGGAGGATTATCTCCGGGAGCAGGGCGTTCCCTGCCTGACCGGCGTGGACACCCGTGCCCTGACCCGGAAGCTCCGCGACCATGGCGTGATGAACGCCGCCATCCTCACCGAAAAGCCTGAGGACATGGAGGCTGCGGTGGAAAGGCTCCGTGCGCTGCCCTTCCATCCCTCCATCTATGACGTGACCTGCCCGGAGGTCATGCCGCCCCGCACCAAGGGCGTGTACAACGTGGTGCTGTGGGACTTCGGCGCGAAGGATAACATCCAGCGGGAGCTGGAGAAGCGCGGCTGCGCCGTCACCTGCATGCCCGCCAGCGCCACCTGCGCGGACATCCTGAAGCTGAACCCCGACGGCGTGATGCTCTCCAACGGCCCCGGCGACCCCACGGACAACGTGGATGTGATCCATGAGCTGCGGGAGCTGTGCACCCATGGGATTCCGCTGTTCGGCATCTGCCTGGGGCATCAGCTGCTGGCCCTGAGCCAGGGCGCGAGGATCACCAAGCTGAAGTACGGCCATCGCGGCGCGAACCAGCCCGTGAAGGACGTCAAGACCGGCCTGAGCTACATCACCAGCCAGAACCATGGCTATGCCGTGGAGAACGACAGCCTGCCGGAGAACGCTTCCCTGCGCTTTGTCAACGGCAACGACGGCACCTGCGAGGGCATTGACTACACCGGCATGCTGGCCTATTCCGTCCAGTTCCACCCGGAAGCCTGCGGCGGGCCCCTTGATACCCGCTTCCTCTTCGACCGCTTCATTGCCATGATGGGAGGGAATAAGGAATGCCGCTGAATCCTGAACTGCACAAGGTCATGATTATTGGCTCCGGCCCCATTGTCATCGGTCAGGCGGCGGAGTTCGACTACGCAGGCTCCCAGGCCTGCCGCGCGCTGAAGGCCGCCGGGCTGGAGGTGGTGCTGGTCAACCCCAACCCCGCCACCATTCAGACCGACCATGCCTCCGCTGACCATATCTACATTGAGCCCCTGTCCCTGGAGACGCTGCGGCGCATCATCCTCAAGGAGAAGCCCGACAGCCTGCTGTCCACCCTGGGCGGCCAGAGCGGCCTGACCCTGTCCATGCAGCTGGCCAAGGAGGGCTTCCTGGAGCAGCACGGCGTGAAGCTCCTGGGCGCGCGGTGCGAGACCATCGAAAAGGCCGAGGATCGCCTGAAGTTCAAGGAAACCATGGAGGCCATCCACCAGCCCTGCATTCCCTCCGAGGTGGTGGAGAACGTCCCCGACGCCCTGGCCTTTGCCGGGAAGATCGGGTATCCTGTCATCGTGCGTCCCGCCTACACCCTGGGCGGCTCCGGCGGCGGCATCTGCCAGAATGAGGAGGAGCTGCGGGAGATCGCCGAGAACGGTCTGCGCCTGAGCCCCATCACCCAGATTCTGGTGGAGAAGTGCATCTCCGGCTGGAAGGAAATCGAGTTCGAGGTCATGCGGGACAGCAAGGGCAACGTGATTGCCGTCTGCTCCATGGAGAACATTGACCCCGTGGGCGTGCACACCGGCGACTCCATCGTGGTGGCGCCCGCGCTGACTCTGGCGGACAAGGAGTATCAGATGCTCCGCCGGGCCGCGCTGGACATCATCACCGCCCTGGAGGTGGAAGGCGGCTGCAACTGCCAGTTCGCCCTGAATCCGGACTCCTTCGAATATGCGGTGATCGAGGTCAATCCCCGCGTGAGCCGCTCATCCGCCCTGGCCTCCAAGGCCACGGGCTATCCCATCGCCAAGTGCGCCGCGCAGATCGCCATCGGCTACACGCTGGATGAGATCATGAACGCCCTCACTGGTAAGACCTGCGCCTGCTTCGAGCCCTCCATCGACTACATCGTGGCCAAGGTGCCCAAGTGGCCCTTCGACAAGTTTGTCTACGGCAAGCGTACCCTGGGCACGCAGATGAAGGCCACGGGCGAGGTCATGTCCATCGGCGTGAACGTGGAGCAGGCGCTGATGAAGGCTGTGCGCGGCGCGGAAATCGGCTGCGACACCCTGCGCATGAAGTCCATGGCCGAGCTGAACGACCAGGAGCTGCTGGAGCTGATCGGCAAATGCACCGACCAGCGGATGTTCGCGGTTTATGAGGCCATCGGCCGGGGCGTGAGCCTGGAGAAGCTGCACGAGATCACGAAGATCGACTACTTCTTCCTGAACAAGTTCCGCAACCTGTTCCTGATGGAGAGCCGCCTGAAGGAAGGCCACATCGATGGCGATACCTACCTCAGGGCCAAACGCATGGGCTATCCCGACAAGGCCATCGAGCGGCTCTCCGGCGAGAAGGTGCCCTTCCACCGGGATCCCGTGTACAAGATGGTGGACACCTGCGCGGCAGAGTTCGCTGCGGAAACGCCCTACTTCTACGCTACCTATGACGATGAGAACGAGGCAGAGCAGTTCATCGCCGAGCGGCCCAAGAAGCCCTGCGTGATGGTGCTGGGCTCCGGCCCCATCCGCATCGGCCAGGGCATCGAGTTCGACTATGCCTCCGTCCACTGCGTGTGGATGCTCAAGCAGGCCGGCTACGACGTGGTGATGGTCAACAACAACCCCGAGACTGTCTCCACCGACTTCGACACCGCCGACCGCCTGTACTTTGAGCCCCTGACCCCCGAGGATGTGCTGGGCGTCATCGCCACGGAGAAGCCCGTGGGCGTTGTGGCGGCCTTCGGCGGGCAGACGGCCATCAAGCTGACCCACGCCCTGGAGCAGGCGGGCGTGCGCATCCTGGGCACCTCCGCGGACATGATCGACGCGGCGGAGGACCGCGAGCGCTTCGACGCGGCCATGGAGAAGTACGGCATCAAGCGCCCCAAGGGTACCACGGTCATGACCACCGAGGAAGCCCTCAAGGCCGCCAACGACCTGGGCTATCCCGTGCTGGTGCGCCCCTCCTACGTGCTGGGCGGCCAGAACATGATTATCGCCTACCAGGACAGCGACATTGTGGAGTACATGAAGATCATCCTGGCCCAGGGCATCGAGAACCCCATCCTGATCGACCAGTACCTCAAGGGCATCGAGGCTGAGGCCGACGCCATCTGCGACGGCGAGGATGTGCTGATTCCCGGCATCATGGAGCACGTGGAGTCCGCAGGCGTTCACAGCGGCGACTCCATCGCCGTCTATCCCGCCTGGAACCTGACCGGCGCCATGGTGCAACGGCTCATTGAGGTGACCAAGCAGATTGCCATCGAGCTGGGCACCCTGGGCCTGATCAACATCCAGTACATCGTCTATCATAACGAGGTGTACGTCATCGAGGCCAACCCCCGCGCCAGCCGCACCGTGCCCTACATCAGCAAGGTGACGGGCGTGCCCATGGTGGATCTGGCCGTGCGGGCCATGCTGGGCGAAAAGATCCGCGACATGGGCTACGGCACCGGCCTGTACCGCCAGAGCCCCTACTACGCGGTGAAGGTGCCCTGCTTCTCCTTCGAGAAGCTGGCGGACGTGGATACCCACCTGGGCCCGGAGATGAAGTCCACCGGCGAGGTGCTGGGCCTGGGCACCAACCTGCAGGAGGCCATCTACAAGGGCCTGGTGGCCGCCGGGTACAAGATGCGCCATCAGGGTGGCCTGCTGTTGTCCGTGCGCGACAAGGACAAGACCGAGGCGGCGGATGTGGCGCGCAAGTTTGCGGAGCTGGGCTTCCGGCTCTTCGCCACCCCCGGCACCGCCAAGGCGCTGGAGGAGCATGGGCTCTTCGCCGCCACGGTGAAGCACAACGCCATGGAGCGCATGCTGGAGATGGATCAGGTACAGTACGTGATCTCCACCTCCAACAAGGGCCGCAGTCCGCTGCTGGAGTCCGTGCGCATGCGCCGCAAGGCCGTGGAACGGGGCATTCCGCTCTTCACCAGCCTGGATACCGCCAATGCTCTGGTGGATGCCCTGACCAGCCGCTACTCCCTGCAAAACGTGGAGCTGGTGGACATCAACCACATGCGCACCACCCGCAAGAAGCTGCACTTCATCAAGATGCGCGGCACGGGCAACGATTACCTCTACTTTGACTGCTTCGACCAGACAGTGGAGAGCCCCAAGTCCCTGGCGGTACGGCTGTCCAACCGCCGCACGGGCATCGGCTCCGACGGCATTGTGCTCATCATGCCCAGCGACAACGCCGATGCGAAAATGCGCATGTTCAATGCCGACGGCTCCGAGGGCTATGTCTCCGGCAACGCCATCCGCTGCGTGGCCAAGTACCTGTACGAGTCCGGCCGGGTGCGGAAGGAAACCATGCTCCTGGAAACCGGCAGCGGCGTGAAGAGCGCCCAGCTGTTCATTCGGGAGGATCTGGTGTTCTCCGTGCTGGTGGATATGGGCTGCCCGGCCTTCAAGCCCGCAGAGGTGCCTGTCCGCCTGGAGGGCGAGCGGATCATGCAGCGCAAGGTCTACCTGGCGGGCCAGGAGCGGGAAATCTGCTGCGTGAGCATGGGCAACCCCCATGTGGTCATGTTCGTGGACGATGTGAACAACATCGACCTGGAGCAGGTGGGCCCCACCATTGAGAATGATCGCCTCTTCCCCCAGCGGGTGAACGTATCCTTCGCCCAGGTGCTGGACGGCAACAGCATCAAGATGCGCGTGTGGGAGCGGGGCATCGGCGAAACGGCGGCCTGCGGCACCGGCGCCTGCGCGGTGGCCGTATCCGCGGTGGAAACCGGCCTGTGCAGCCGGGGCGCGGACATTGACCTGCACCTGCCCGGCGGCACGCTGGTGGTCCGCTACGAAAAGGACGGTCAGGTGTGGCTCACCGGCGACGCGGTGACGGACTTTGAGGGAACCATCCAGATCTGACAGACAAAAACAGGGGAGAGACGGCGCTGCTGTCTCTCCTCTTTGCATAATGTTCAGCGAAAATTCACATTCCATGCGCCAATGTGAATTGACCAGTCGCAGGAAAGATTGTATAATTCTGGTTGACTCGAACAAACAGAGGTGCGCGCATGAAGCGATACGAAAGGTTCAGCGAATGTCTGAAAAGAATCCTGGCGGAGGAAGGCATCTCCGCGTCGGAGCTGTCACGCATGCTGGGCTTCCGCAGCCGCAACAGCATCTTCCGCATTCTGTCCGATCAGAGCAGCATCAAGGCGCAGGAAGAGTTCCTTGAGACGCTGAAGAGCATCCTGGGAGAGCAATGGCCTGCGCGGCACTGGCGGGATCTGCAGGAAGCCATGGCCATCACCCGCATCGGTTTGACCGACTACCTGGCCAGCGAGGCCATCCGCCAGCTGATTCTGCCCCGAAGCGAAACCAGGGACGAAATCATGGTGATGCTGGATGACGAACAGGGACGCCTGGCGACCATCCCCCTGCGGGAGCAGCTGCGGGTGTTCCTGAGCATGGGCAGGGTGCATATCACCATGCGCAGCTGCTGTGACGCGGCGCTGTGCAGGCTCCTGGCGGAGGAGCTGGCGCAAGCCGGGCGGGAGGGCCGCGTGGAGGTCGTCCACTATATCAACATGGGCGACGATGTGGTGATCCAGAATGTGATGGCCATTCAGCCGCTGATGTATTACAGCTGGTATACGGCCCGGCAGCTGGACCCGGACAAGTGCACGCCGGAAATGCGTGCGCTGTTCGCCCCGGGAATCATGAACCTGCTGGTGACGGATGATGCGGGCAGGACGCGGAGCTTCTGCATGGCGATGGCGGACAAAGGCTCCATGCTGATGGTGGAAATGCAGGTGGTCAGGTATGGCCATGCCCAGCAGAAAATCACCCAGTATGTTCAGCAGCTTCCCATGCTGCAGAATCATTTTCCGATTTCTGACAGCCCGGACGATTACCTGCGATACACCGAACAGTACCGGCAGATGGAATTTGACCGGGAGATCTACTCCATCAAGCCGGATGTGCCCATTAACCTGATCCATCCGGACATCCTGCTGCCCTCGGTGATGGACGGCTTCCGCGACAGCAGCTTCACGGACAGGGCGCATCTTGTGCCGCTGGTGCAAAGCCTCTACGACATTCACCTGATGCGGTTCGAGAATTTCTTTCGCAAGCGGAAGGTCACGCATATCGTCTTCAGCCTGGAGGCCATGCGCAACTTCATGCGCACGGGCAGACAGACGGACCACTTCTTCGCCATGCGTCCCTATACCCTGGCTGAGCGGATGGCCATTTTGAACCAGCTGCGGGATCAGGCGGCGAAGAATACGCACTTTTACATTCACTTTCTCAAGGAGGATATGCCCGCGCCGATCATGGAGATTACCATGTACGACGGCTATGGCGTGATGTTCACCAAGGCCAACACGGACTATAACCTGGCAGGGGAGCACACCGAGGCCCTGGTGTCCCATCCCGGCTTCATGCGGAAATACAGGGAGTTCTTCGTGCGGGAGCTGCTGCCCCGCTATGTCATGTCCCATCATGAAACCATGGCGGCCCTGGACGAGCTGGCCCGCATGGCTGCCCGGGAGGCGTGATGCTGCTTACCGGCCCTTGTCGGAGGCACGGTGATAGAGATTGCTGCCGCTGATGGCCTTGGGATCGTCTATCAGCCCGGCGATGTAGTCCAGGCTGACATTGTACATCTCCGCCAGGCGGATGGCCAGACAGAAGGGGAGCTCCCGCTTGCCCTGCTCATAATTGGTATACGTGGTTTTATGCATGCCCAGGCGATGAACCAGGTCCTCCTGCGTCAGGTCGTGATCCTCCCGCAGGTCACGCAATCGTTGATAATGCATGCGTCAACACCCTCCTTCATTCTGATGTCATCAGTGTTGACAGAATACAACAAACGATGTATAGTATGGACGTAAAAACAACGCATGATGTATTTCGGCCAATGGGGAGGATGAAGGAGCATGGCTTATTTGCCGGACTGTCTCCGCTGTGCAGTGGAGGGCAGCCTGTTTGCTGCGGTTTATGTGGAATATTTGGGCAAGCCTGAGGAATGCATGGAGATGGAATGCGCCCGCAGCCTGGCGGCATGGATGGCCCATCAGCCCGGCGGCACGGAGGAGCTGCTGGCCTACCGCCGGCTTGCGCCGGAAATCATGCGGGCAGTCCGGAGCACACCGGGCTATGAAGCGGCGCTGGATATGCTGCATGTGACCTATGCCGCGCCCTGTGTGCAGGCTGTCAATGAGGATAGGCTGGAGGACGCCTTCGCGATCTACCAGAGGATGATGGAGGACATGAAGGCCCAGTGGCTCCCGGACAACAACTGAAGCATAGAAAAAGGCCGCCTGCGCTGATCACAGTCGCAGGCGGCCTTGATGTTGGATGGATCACTTGGTGTTCTTGATTTCCAGCCACATGGCCTCGTAGACGCTGCGGAAGGTGTCCTCAATGTCGTTGAAGAACTCGCAGCCGGCCAGGGTTTCCTCGCTGGGGTTCATGACGGGGTTATCGGTGTACTCTTCGCCCATCAGCTCAATGGCGGCGGTGTTGGGGGTGGAGTACCAGATGTACTCGCAGTTCATCTGAGCGATGTCGGGGCGGCAGAGGAAGTTGATGAACTTCTCAGCGTTCTCCTTGTTCTTCGCGCCCTTGGGGATGACCATGGCGTCCACCCACACGTTGGAGCCTTCCTTGGGCACGGCGTAGGCCAGATCCTCGTTCAGGTCGATGGCGTACTGGGCGTCGCCGGACCACATCAGCGCCAGGGCGGCCTCACCGGCTACCATCTTGTCCTTGGTTTCATCCACCTGATAGGCCTTCACCACGCCGGACTGCTTCTGCTCGATGAGCTTCTGCTTGGCCTCCATCAGCTGGGGCACCTCACGGGAGTTCATGGAGTAGCCCAGGTACTTGAGGGTAATCCCCAGGGAGTCGCGGATGGAATCCAGCATGAACACGTCGCTCTGGTACTTCGTGTCCCACAGGATAGCCCAGGAGTCCACGGGCTCGGTGACCTTGGTGGTGTTGTAGAGGATGCCCACGGTGCCCCACATGTAGGGCACGGAGTAGGCGTTGGTGGGGTCGTAGCTGGGGTTCAGCAGATTATCGAGGGTGTACTGGGCGTTGGGCACGTTGTCGAAGTTGATCTCCTCCAGCATGCCCTTGTTCAGCATCCGCTCCACAATGTAGTCCGAGGGGAAGCACACGTCGAACATGCCGGGGTTCACCTCGACCTGCACGATCATGTCCTCGTTGGTGGTGAAGTTCTTGTAGTCGACCTTGATCTGGTACTCTTCCTCAAAGAGCGAGATGACGGCCGGGTCGATGTAATCCTCCCAGTTGTAGACGACGACGCTGCCTTCGGCCAGGGCGCAGACGGGGAGCAGCAGCACAGCCAGCATCAGGAGACAGAGGGCTTTCTTCATGGCGGGGGGACCTCCTTGTTGCAGATTGAATGTATGCAAAGCCGGTCACTTGGACTCGGCCGTGCGGCGGTTGACAATGAGCAAAAGCACCAGTAGCGCCACGAACATCAGCGCGGACAGGGCGTTGAGGGTGGGCTCGATGCCCTTGCGGGCGGCGGAGTAGATCAGGGTGGAGAGGTTCTGCACCAGGGGCGAGGTGGTAAAGTAGCTGATGGTGAAATCGTCAATGGAGAGGGTGAAGGCCAGCATGGCCCCGGTGATGATGCCGCTCTTGCACTGGGGGATGATCACGTGGGTCAGGGCGTAGGTGGGGGTTGCACCCAGGTCAAGGGCGGCCTCGTAGGTATGCTTGTTCATCTGCTTGAGCTTGGGCAGCACGGACAATATGACGTAGGGCGTGTCGAAGGTGACGTGGGCCAGCAGCATGGTGACATAGCCCCGCTCCACCTTGGTGAAGATGAACAAAAGCATCAGGGAGATGCCGGTAACGATGTCCGGCATGGTGTTGGGCAGGTTGGTCAGGGTCAGCATGAGGGACTGGGGGCGCTTTTTCATGCTGTAAATGCCGATGGCCGCCAGGGTTCCCAGGACGGTGGCGATAATCATGGCCAGCACGGCGATGGACAGGGTGATGTACAGCGCGTTCATGATGCGGGTATCCTTCAGCAGCTCGCCATACCAGCGCAGGGAGAAGCCCTCCCACTTGGCGCGGCTCTTGCCCGCGTTGAAGGACTGGATGATCAGTACCACAATGGGCACATACAGGAACACCAGCACGATCCCCAGGTAAAAGCGCTTGAGGAACTTTTTCACGCGATACCGCCTCCTTCGCCGTTGGGGTCGGCCATGCGCAGGATGCTCAGGCTGATGAGAATCAGCACCATCATGATCAGCGACAGGGCGGAGCCGACGTTCCAGTTGCCCTCGGTGAGGAACTTGCTCTCAATCAGGTCGCCGAACATCATGGTATTGCCGCCGCCCAGCATCCGCGGGATGAAGAACGTGGTCACCGAGGGCATGAACACCATGGTGATGCCGCTGACCACCCCCGGGATGGACAGGGGCATGGTCACCTTGTACAGGGCCTGCCAGGGATTGCAGCCCAGGTCCGCCGCGGCCTCGCCCAGGCGGTAGTCCATCTTGTTCAGCACCGTGTAAATGGGGAAGACCATGAAGGGCAGGTAGTTGTACACCATGCCCAGCAGCACGGCCCCGGAGTTGTACATGAGC
>JBJEUJ010000227.1:0-1982 GCA_051883775.1 Aristaeellaceae bacterium
TGGTCATCGGCGGCGACGGCAGCTTCCAGGGCGCCATGCGCCTGTGCGAGCTGGGTGTCCCCTGCATTGGCATTCCCGGCACCATTGACAACGACCTGGCCTATACTGAAATGACCCTGGGCTACGAGACCGCCGTGAACGTGTGCACCGACGCGGTGCGCGCCATCCGCGCCACCAGCCGCTCCCACGACCGGCCCCACGTGGTGGAGTGCATGGGCCGCCACTGCGGCGACATCGCCCTGAAGACCGCCTGCGCCACGGGCTCGGAGATCGTGATCGTGCCCGAGGTGCCCTGGACGGTGGAGGAGGTTGCCGCCCGGCTGAACAAGCAGCTGACCAAGGGCAACACCCGCGCCACCATCGTCATTGCCGAGGGCTGCTGGGAGTCCATGGCGCCCTTCGACCACTACACCTTCCTCAACAGCCACGGCAAGGAGTGCTACCCCGGCGAACCCATCAGCGCCAACCGCTTCGCCTCGGTGATGAAGCGCATGTGCGGCATGGTGGAGGTTCGCTCCACCGTGGTGGGCTACACCCAGCGCGGCGCCATGCCCTGCGCCAAGGACAGCGGCTTCGCCTTTGAGGCGGGCAACCTGGCCGTGCGCCTGCTGCGCGACGGCGTGAGCAACCAGGTCATCGGCGTGAAGCAGGGCCAGGTGTTCTACATGCCCATCGAGGACGCCCTGAAGGTGGAGAAGCACTTCCGCCGCGATCTGTACGACCTGGTCAACTCCCTGTAATTCTTCATCCGGACATCATTGGGAGGAATATCTGCCCTATGTCACAGATTCTGCAAGAGCTGTTTTCCGGCGTGCTCTACCTTTTCACGGCGGAGGGCCTCAAGACCCTGGCCATGTTCGTCATCGCCTTCGCGCTGATCTACCTGGCCATCAAAAAGGAATACGAGCCTTCCCTGCTGCTGCCCATCGGCTTTGGGTGCATCCTGGCCAACCTGCCCCCCGTGCTGGAGACCGGCGTGCCCTCCGCCCTGGGCGACGGTGGCTTCCTGACGGTGCTGTTCAACGCGGGCATCGCCAACGAGCTGTTTCCCATCCTGATCTTCATCGCCGTGGGCGCGATGATCGACTTCTCCCCGCTGCTCAAGGATCCCAGCATGATCTTCTTCGGCGCGGCGGCGCAGTTCGGCATCTTCGCCACGTTCCTGCTTTCCCTGGTGCTGATCCCCGTGCTGCTGCCCGGCACCGCCGGTGATCAGGACCTGATCCTCAAGCTGGCCAGCGCCATCGGCATCATCGGCGCGGCGGACGGCCCCACCACCCTGTACGTGGCCAACCACTTCTCCCTGAAGGATTACATGGCCCCCATCTCCGTGGCTGCCTACAGCTACATGAGCCTGGTGCCGGTCATTCAGCCCCCGGTCATCCGTGCCCTGACCACCCGGGAGGAGCGCATGATCCGCATGGACTACCATGAGGACCGCTGCTCCAAGACCACGCTGATCCTCTTCCCCATCATCGTGACGGTGGTGGCGGGCGTGCTGGTGCCCATGAGCGCGCCGCTGGTGGGCAGCCTGATGTTCGGCAACCTGATCCGCGAGTGCGGCGTGCTGGAGCGCCTGAGCAAGACCGCGCAGAATGAGCTGGCCAACCTGGTCACCATCCTGCTGGGCCTGACCATCGGCTCCACCATGGTGGCGGAGAACTTCCTGCGGGTGGATACGCTGCTGATCATGGGTCTGGGCCTGATCGCCTTCGTGTTTGACACGGCGGGCGGCGTGCTGTTTGCCAAGTTCCTGAACCTGTTCCGCAAGAACAAGGTCAACCCCATGATCGGCGCCGCCGGCATTTCCGCCTTCCCCATGTCCTCCCGCGTCATCGCCAAGATGGCCCTGAAGGAGGATCCCAGCAACTTCATCCTGATGCAGGCCACCAGCGCCAACGTGTCCGGCCAGCTGGGCTCCATCGTGGCGGGCGGCATGGTGATCACGCTGGTGAGCATGCTGCTGGGCTGATGAGGAGGTA
>JBJEUJ010000228.1:0-1975 GCA_051883775.1 Aristaeellaceae bacterium
GGAAAGGCGGCGCGGGCATGAAGAACCATGTGCTGTTCACGGAGGATTTCAGCGGCTTTCCCATCGGGGAGTTCCCCTATGACAGGGATCACTCCGCCATGGGCGAGTACCAGTATGTGACGGAGGCGGGCGATCACGGGATCTGGGTGGATCAGGTGTGCAACTACACCTGGAACGGTACCGGCCCCACCTGGCTGATCACCGAGCAGGAGGGTCATCACGCGGTGGAGTGCATGCGCCTTGAAAAGAACCGCCCCCACCGCATGTTTCCCACCCTGCAGACAGGGCGGCTCTCCTGGCGGAACGTGGCCTTTTCCGCCACGGTGCGGCGGCTGTCCCTGAGGGGAATGGCGGGGCTGTGCCTGTGCATGAACCACTCCATCGACACGCTGGTGTTCAGCCTGGAGGGCCGGGACAGGGCGCGGCTGTCATACAGGCACAAGGAGGAGGTGCAGGTGCTCTCGGAGGTTCCCTTCCATTCGGACAGCGACAGCGACTACCGGCTCCTGGCGGACGTGGACGGCAGCCGCGTGCGCTGCTCGGTGGACGGGCAGGTGCTGATCGACCTGGAGGTGCCTCTGGCGGAGCGGGGCGGCAAGGTGGCCCTGACGGCGGACTGCCCCACCCGCTTCTGCGCCGTGGAAGCGCGGGTGACGGAGGCGGAGGCAGAGGCCATCCGCCGCCGGGAGGATGAGGCTCTCCAGCGGGAGCGGGAGGAAATGGCCCGCCATCCCGCCATGAAGCTGTGGAAGAAAATCGACCTGAAGAACTTCGGCACCAGCCGTCAGATCCGCTTCGGTCACCTGACGGGGGACGGCAGCTGGCAGATTGTCCTGGCGCAGATGCAGAAGCGGGTCAGCCGGGACGCCTACGGCTTCATCAGCTGCCTGACGGCCATCGACCTGGAGGGCAATGTGCTGTGGCAGCTGGGCGAGCCCTCCGATCAGACGGAGGTGCTGGGCAAGGTATCGGCGGACATGCCCCTCCAGGTCTACGACATTGACGGGGACGGCGCGGATGAAGTCATCGTGGGCTGGGAGTTCGAGATCCGCATCCTGGACGGGCGCACCGGGCGCATCAAGCGCGCCGCGAAAACCCCCATTGCCGACGAGGACGACGACGTGCTCATCGGCGCGCCCTTCCACACCTACGCCTTCACCCGCCTGAACCCGGACGGCATCCGCATCTGCAACCTCCGCGGGCTTTCGCGGCCCTCGGACATCCTCATCAAGGACCGCTACTGCCGGGTCTGGGCGCTGGACGAGAAGCTGAACGTGCTGTGGTCGTACATCAGCCCCACCAACACCGGGCACTGCCCCCTGCCCGTGGACGTGGACGGCGACGGGCAGGACGAGGTGCTGGTGGGCTACCGCCTGCTGGACAGCGACGGTACGGAGCTGTGGCACTACCCCATTGACCGGGATCACACGGACGAGATTGTCGCGGGCCGCTGGATGCCCGGTGACGACAACGGCTACTTCGCCTGCGTGGCAGGGACGCAGGGGTTCTTCATCGGGGATTTCTACGGCAACATCGTGGCCCGGGACATGATCGGCCATGCCCAGCGGGTGTCCGTGGCCAACTACTGCCCGGAGCGGGAGGGCCTCGAGATTGCCGTGACCAACTTCTGGGGGCACCAGGGGTGCATCTTCCTCTACGATGCCAAGGGCAACCCCATCTGGGAAATGGAGAACGAGATGAACGGCAACATCATCGCCCCGGTGAACTGGGACGGCAATGGCACGGAGCTGCTGCTGACCAATCCGGATCCCCTGCGGGGCGGGCTGATGAACGGCGAGGGCGTGCGGGCGGTCAGCTTCCCGGAGGACGGGCATCCCACCCTGTGCTGCGAGGCCATGAACCTCACCGGGGACGAGCGGGACGAGCTGATCGTGTGGGACTACCACAGCCTCTGCATTTACACCCAGGCGGACAATCCCGCGCCCCAGACCTACCATCCCCTGAAATTCCCGGC
>JBJEUJ010000229.1:0-1970 GCA_051883775.1 Aristaeellaceae bacterium
GCGCGCCGATGTAGTTGCCCAGGGTCAGCGTGCCGGAGGGCTGGATGCCGGAAAAGATAATAGGCTTCTTCTCGGGCTTGGTGTTCTGAGCTTCGGACATGGTTGACAACCTCCCTTATTGATCGTGCGCGGCGCAGGCCCGGGGGAAAGCCCTGGCCGCCATGCTTCCGGGAATAAAAAAACAGCCCCTCCGTCCGTGGGGACAGATGACTGCGGTGCCACCCCTCTTGCACGGGAAAATGCCCGTGCCTCTCAAGCCCTGTCACGGAGGCTGCCGTCGCGGGATACTGACACAAGCGTTGTTCCCCCGCGCCCTCGGAACGCCACGACCGCGCCATCCACCGCCGGACTTGCACCCTCTCCGGCTCGCTTTGGGCAACCCTGCGCGATACCCTGTTCCTCATCGGTTTCCTCTATTATACATGCCTTTGGCGAGGTTTGCAAGGGGGAAAAGCGTGTTTTTCCGTCCTGATTCTCCCGCATCCGCCGCAAAGCCGCACCATTTGGCAGAATCCGCGAAAAACATTGGTAAATTGACCCCCGGGGTATTGACAGGGAGCCATGGGTGTGGTTTAATGGATAGCGTTTTGAGGTTTAGAATTTCTAAACTTGCTACTTTGATCCGGAGTTTAGAATTAGTAAACTTCCCGACCTGGAGGAATCTGCTATGGATATTGGTGAGAAGCTGCGCCTGCTGCGCATCCAGCGGGGCCTGACCCAGGAGGATCTGGCCGACCGGTGCGAGCTGAGCAAGGGCTTTATTTCCCAGGTGGAGCGGAACCTGGCCTCCCCCTCCATCGCCACGCTGACGGACATGCTGGAATGCCTGGGCTCGTCCCTTTCGGCCTTCTTCAGCGAAAAGGCCCCGGAGAAGCCGGTTTTCACGCCCCAGGACATGTTTGTCAAGGAGGATGCGGAGAGCATCCGCGGCTCCATCACCTGGCTGGTGCCCGACGCCCAGAAGAACGCCATGGAGCCCATCCTGCTGGACATGGGCGAGGGCGGAGAGAGCTATCCCCTGCCGCCCCACGAGGGCGAGGAGTTCGGGTACGTGCTCTCCGGCAGCGTGTACCTGGTCATGGGCGAAAAGAAAACCCGCGTCCGGGCCGGGTGCAGCTTCTGCATCCATCCCCGGGAGACCCACTTCCTGCGCAATGCCGGCAAGACCCGGGCCAGGGTCCTGTGGGTATCCAATCCGCCCACCTTCTGACGGCGCGAACAGGCCGTGCCGATGACCCCATCATACGCGAAGGGAGCCATGCCCCATGGTAGAAAAGGAACGACTGATTGACCTGCGCAACGTCTCCAAGGAGTTCGACGGCGTACAGGTGCTCAAGAATATCAACCTCTACATCCGCAAGAAGGAGTTCGTCACCCTGCTGGGCCCCTCCGGCTGCGGCAAGACCACCACGCTGCGCATTATCGGCGGGTTTGAAACGCCCACCACCGGCCAGGTGCTCTTCGACGGGCAGGACATCGCCTACCTGCCCCCCTACAAGCGGCGGGTCAACACGGTGTTCCAGAAGTACGCGCTGTTCCCCCACCTGAACGTGCATGACAACATCGCCTTTGGGCTGAAGCTGCGCAAGCTGCCCAAGGCTGAAATTGACCGCAAGGTGGACGCCATGCTGGATCTGGTGAACCTGCAGGGCTACGGCAAGCGCCATGTAGACGCCCTCTCCGGCGGACAGCAGCAGCGCGTGGCCATCGCCCGGAGCCTGGTCAACGAGCCGGAGGTGCTGCTGCTGGACGAGCCCCTGGGCGCGCTGGATCTGAAGCTGCGCAAGGAGATGCAGCTGGAGCTGAAGAGCATGCAGCAGCGCCTGGGCATCACCTTCCTCTACGTCACCCACGACCAGGAGGAGGCCCTGACCATGAGCGACACCATCGTCGTCATGCGGGACGGGAACATCCTGCAGATCGGCGACCCCAAGACCATCTACGACGAGCCGGCCAACGCCTTCGTGGCG
>JBJEUJ010000230.1:0-1966 GCA_051883775.1 Aristaeellaceae bacterium
GTCTTGCGGCCCAGACCGTCCACGTCGGTCATGTAGCGGGTGATGACCACCGTGTCGTCATCCTTCGCGTCAATGTCGCACAGACCGTAGCGCATCAGGCTGGAGCGCTGACGGCGGGTCAGCTTGTCCGCCACGTAGGCCTGCAGCGCCTTGTCCTCCTTGCCCCAGGGGAAGGGACGGCGGCAGAAGGGATCCGGGCAGCCGGTCAGGCCCGCCTCATCCCCGTAATAAACGGTGGGGCAGCCCGGCAGCGCGCAGAGAATGTCAATGCAGACCTTGTAGCGCTTCACCGCCAGGGCGTATTCCTCCGGGGTCAGACGCAGCGCCTGCTGCTCAGCCTTGGGCAGACCCACGCCGTCCCGGCCGCACAGCACGTTCAGCACCCGGGCCCGGTCATGGCTGCCCAGCAGGTTCATCAGCGCGTAACGGAACTGGGGCGGATAAACCTCCGCCTGATGCCGCACCAGCCGCACCAGCGCGCTGGCCGGCTTCTTCCCGGTGACAAAGTCCAGGATCGCCTCCCGCAGAGGATAGTTCATCACGGAGTCAAGGGTGTCGCCGGCGCAGTAGCACCGTACCTGACCGTAGGCCACCTTGTTGGAGGCGTCCTCCCAGACCTCGCCCAGCACCACCGCGTCCCGGCGGGCCTTCTTCACCGCCGTGCGCAGCTTGCGCAGGAAGTCCATCGAAAGCTCGTCCGCCACGTCCAGCCGCCAGCCGCTGCTGCCCGCGTGAATCCACCGGGGCACAATGCCGGTCTTGTCCTGGAACATGAACTTCTGGTAATCCGGGTTGTCCTTGCGGCACTCCGGCAGGGAGGGAATCCCCCACCAGCAGGCGTACTCGTCGGGGAATTTTTTGAAGGTGTACCAGTCGTAGTAGGGGGATTCCTTGCTCTGGTACGCGCCCACGGTGTCGTAGTGGCCGAAGTGGTTGAAGTAGCGGCTGTCCTCGCCGGTGTGGGAGAACACGCCGTCCAGCATGACATGCATGTCCAGCTTCTTCGCGGCCTGGCACAGCTGCTCGAATTCTTCCTCCGTGCCCAGGAGAGGGTCAACCTGCGTGTAGTCGCCGGTATCGTAGCGGTGGTTGCTGCGGGCGCGGAAGATGGGGTTCATGTAGATCACGTCCACGCCCAGGCTCTTGAGGTAGGGCAGCTTTTCCTGGATGCCCGTCAGCGTGCCGCCGAAAAAGTCGAGGGCCATGTGGTCGCCGCTGCGGGGGTCGCTGTCGGTGAGCAGATCCTCATCCCAGCTTTGATGGATGTGCCGGTCGGTGCGGTCGTCCACGGAGGCGGTTTTCGCCCGCCAGAAGCGGTCGGGGAAGATCTGATAGATATTCGCGCCATGCATGAAGGAGGGCGTGTGATAGCTGGGCTTGTACACGGTGATCTGGTAGGAGTGCACCTCGCCCTCGCGGTACACCTCGCCCACGCCGCCCAGCATGTCCGGGGCGTTGACGTAGCGCAGGGTGTGGCCGTCCTTGCGGTAGACCAGGAAGTCGTACCAGAACAGCCCCGGCTCCTGGGGCAGGGTGACGGCAGCCTCATAGGTGCGGTTGCCGTCGAAGGTCATGGAATAGGACAGCTCCTCCTTCATCCATGTGCGCAGGATGACGGCGGAGGCCTCGTCGCTCTGGAAGCGGATCACCACCTGGGAGCCTGCGGGCACGGGGCCTGCGGGCTGCCGGAAGAAGGGGTTGTGGGAGTCGTGCAGCAGCATAAGCAAATCATCCTTCATGCATCAATAAAACCGGACGCTCCTGCCGTCCAGGAGGGCGGAACGTCCGGTGAATAAGGGGACAGTCCCGGATTCCCGGCAGGGCCGCCGGGGAAAGCCCGGGCTTAGCCCTTGCGCTTGAGGGGATCCAGGTGCCAGATCTTCTCGTTGTACTCGCGGATGGTGCGGTCGGAGGAGAACACGCCGGACATGGCGGTGTTGATGACGGCCATGCGGTTCCACTTGTC
>JBJEUJ010000231.1:0-9878 GCA_051883775.1 Aristaeellaceae bacterium
GCCGGCGCGGACGATTACCTGACCAAGCCCTTCTCCGTGGAGGAGCTGCTGGCCCGGCTGCGGGTCACCCAGCGGCGGCTGTCCTACATGTCGGCGGACGCCCACGCCTCCGCCTCCGTGTTCGTCAACGGCAAGCTGAGGGTGGACTTCGCCGGGGGCTGCGCGTACCTGGATCAGCAGGAGCTGCATCTGACCCCCATCGAGTACAAGCTCCTGTGCCTCCTGGCCCAGAACGTGGGCAAGGTGCTGACCCATACCTACATCACGCAGAACATCTGGGGCCGCAGCTGGGACAACGACGTGGCCTCCCTGCGGGTGTTCATGGCCACCCTGCGCAGAAAGTTGGAGCCCGGGCCGGACTCGCCCCAGTACATACAGACCCATATCGGCGTGGGCTACCGGATGATGAAGGTGGAATAAATTTTCGCACACAGGAAACGGCGGCTTTCCGGCGAAGGGATACAGCGCATCAACGTCAGGAAAGGATGTTTGCGAGCATGGAAGCCATGGTCATTCACGCGCTGGTAACCGATCATACCGCCGAGCTGTACTGGGACAAGCCTGAGGCTGCGCTGCCGGAGGAGCGCTATGAGGTTGTGCTGGACGGCGCGCCTGCAGCCGCTGCCCACCGCACCCATATCACCCTGGAGAGCCTGGCCCCGGACACGGAGCACACCGCGCTGGTAGCGATGGGGGACAGCCGCCTGCCCCTGGGCAGCGTACGGTTCCGCACCCGGCCGGCCAAGAGGAATCTCGACGTGACCGCCGCGCCCTACCATGCCCTGGGCGACGGCAGGACGCTGAACACCGCCGCGCTCCAGCGGGCGCTGGACGACTGCGGGGAGGATCAGCGGGTGTACCTCCCGGCGGGGGTGTACCTGACCGGCGCGCTGCGGCTGCACAGCCACATGGAGGTGTACCTGGAGGAGGGGGCGGTTCTGCAGGGCACGGAGAACCCGGCGGACTATCTGCCCAGAATTCTCAGCCGCTTTGAGGGCACGGAGCTGATGTGCTATGCCAGCCTGCTGAACCTGGGCGAACTGGATCACGCATCAGGCCCCAATTGCGAGGACGTGCTGATCCACGGCCGCGGGACGATTGCCAGCGGCGGGCGGGCGCTGGCCCGGCGCATCATCGAGGACGAGCGCATCCGCCTGAAGGACGAGCTGGCGGCCATGGGCGACAAAATCCTGGAGTGCGAGAATGTCGATACCATCCCCGGTCGCGTCCGCCCCCGGCTGATCAACATGAGCAACTGCCGCCATGTCCGCATCTCCGGCCTGACCCTGGCCAACGGCGCCTCCTGGAACGTGCATATGATCTACTCCGACCACATCGTGACCGACCACTGCACGTTCCGCTCCGAGGGCGTGTGGAACGGCGACGGCTGGGATCCGGATTCCAGCGAGGACTGCACGCTGTTTGCCTGCCGTTTCTTCACCGGGGATGACGCGGTGGCCATCAAGTCCGGCAAAAACCCGGAGGGCAACCTGATCAACCGCCCCAGCCGCCGCATCCGCGTGTTCGACTGCGTGAACGCCTTTGGCCACGGGGTCACCATCGGCAGCGAAATGTCCGGCGGGGTGGAGGATGTGCGCATCTGGGACTGCGACCTGGGCCGCGCCATGTACGGCATTGAAGTCAAGGGCACAAAGAAGCGCGGCGGCTACGTCCGGGGCGTAGCCATGCGGGACTGCACCGTGGCCCGGGTGCTCATGCACGCCGTGGGCTACAACGACGACGGCGTGGGCGCGCCCCTGCCGCCAAAATTCAGCGATTGCTGCTTCGAGCGGGTGAGGATTCTGGGCCGCTCGCTGAACCACGAGGGCGAAACCCTCGCCTGCCCGGCCATCGAGCTGCAGGGCTTCGACCTGCCCGGTTACGAGGTGGAGAACGTGACCTTCCGGGACTGCGCCATCGCCCGGGGCTCCGAGGTGAAAATGCATCTGTGCAGAAACATCGCCCTGGGGCTGGACGAGGTGGAGTGACGCGCGGCACACACAGCAGAAAAGCGCATGACGGTACGAACCGTCATGCGCTTTTGTCATGCCTGGGGCAGGGGCGTCATGGTGAAGGAATGCACCTGCATCCGGGCGGAGGTGGGCGCGGTGCAGGCGGCATACAGCCCGGGCACAATCCCCGTGAAGCACCGCCCTGCGATCTCCGTGGCCAGGAAGCGGGTGCTGACCTGCCCTGCGCTGCGCCAGACGCCGTTCTCCCCGGCGAAGGCAAAGACGAACTTCTCCCGGTCGGCGGTCAGCCTCAGGCGGACAGGCCCTGCCGGCAGGCTGAATTGCGCGACGGTGTGGCGGATGTCCTCCGCCTGCAGCGTCAGGGTCAGCAAGCCCCCGAAGCCCGCGGTGCAGGTCACATGGAAGCGGCTGTCCAGGCGGATGGCCAGGCCGGCCTCGTCGCCGGGGCGCGATGCGTCAAAGGAAAAGGCGGCCTCCATGGCAAAGCAGAAGCCCGGGGGACGCAGCCCCGCAAAGGTGGGATTCGCCTCCCGGAGCGTCCGGGTGGTGGGCAGCAGCGTTATACCGCCGGGAAAGCGCCTGTGGCAGGCCATGTCCGGGCAGCGGAGGAAAACCCATTCCGGCTCCCAGTCGCTGCGGGTCATGTCCGCGATGAAGGGCGCGGGCGGCTCCTGCGGCCCGGACAGCGGCCCGTCCTCCTCAATAACCGCCCGGCGGTCATGCCCGCAGACAGGCCAGCCATCCACCCAGCGCACCGGGGTCAGGAAGGTCTCCCGGCCCAGGTGCGTCATGGTGCGCCGCGCCAGCCGCGTGCCCAGGTGCACCATCCACCAGTGCCCCCGGCCGTCCTCCACCAGATCCCCGTGGCCCGCGCACTGCACCTGCCAGGAGGGGTCGCAGGCGTTGGTGAGGATAGGGTTGTCCGGGCAGCCCTCGTAGGGGCCGGTGAGGCTGCGGCTCCGGGCGACGGTGACCATGTGGGTGTAGAAGGTGCCGCCCTCGGCGGTCAGCAGATAGTACCAGGAGCCAATGCGGTAGATGTGCGGGGCCTCCAGGAAGTGCGCGCCCATGCCGCCCCACAGGGCGTGCCGGGGGCCAATGATCCGCCCGGTGGCCGGGTCAATCTCCTGCATGGAGATCATCTCCTGCTCCGGAGACAGGCGGTCGTTGGTGCAGCAGTAGACGTGGCCGCTCTCAAAGTACAGGGAGGGATCAATGCCGCCCACCTCCCGGAGCCAGACGGGGCTTGACCAGGGCCCGGCGGGGTTCTCCGCCGTGACGATGAGGTTGCCCTTGCCCTCCACGGCAGCGGCCACGTAGAAGCGGCCCTCATGCCAGTGGATGGCGGGCGCCCACACGCCGCCGGAGTCGCCCGCCTCCATCAGCGGGACGGCCTCCGCCCGCGTCAGGCAGCTGCCGATGGGACGCCAGTTGACCAGGTCGCGGCTGTGGTACACGGGAATGCCGGGGAAATACTCGAAGGAGCTGCAGACCAGGTAGAAGTCCTCACCCACGCGGCACACGCTGGGGTCGGGGTGAAAGCCCGGCAGCACGGGATTGACGTAGCGCATGGAAGTCCTCCTTTACCGGATGTGCAGCGTCAGCACGGCGTCCGCAAGGCCCTCGGCCCGGGCGGTCACGCGAACGGCGCCGGGATGGCCCGTCAGGCGCAGCACCGCGCTGGCCTGGCCGCGCCACAGGGGCAGGGAAGGGCTGGCGCAGGGGGTCAGCTCCATCAGGTTGCCGTTGTCCGTGGCGATGACGGCGGCGGGGCCTTCCGCGGTGAAGGAGACAGGGCGGCTGTCCCGGCGGATGGGGGTTCCGCTGGCGTCCTGCACGCGGACGGTCAGCAGAACCTCATAGCCCTCCCGGGCGGGCAGATCGCCGCAGGCGTCAAAGGCCAGGGCGGCGGCGGGGCCGGGGGTAAGGAGCGTCTGCGTGCAGACCTCCCGTCCGCCGATGAAGCCCCGCACGGTCAGCCTGCCCGGCAGATAGGGCAGGTAGCCGGCGATCAGCCCGTTATCGCCCCTGGGCGGCGCGGCGAATTCACGCCCGGGAGCCTCGATGATGACCCGCTCGCAGTTGGTGGCGATGAGGTAGGGCAGCAGCTGCTTGTGGAACATGGGGAAGTCCCAGTGGGCCTCGCAGGGCGGGAAGCCCCAGTGCTCCTTGGTGAACTCGTCCCCCAGGGTGTAGTCCACGATTTCCAGATGAACCATGGGCTCCGGGTTCCAGAAGCTGCGGAGCATGTAGTAGCTGGCGCGGCGGTCGCCGTTGGTGCGCAGGGGCGCGCCCGTCCAGCCCCGGGAAGGCCAACCCATGGATTCGCCCAGGTAGTCGTACCCCGACCAGATGCATCCGCCGATG
The DNA here is from genome assembly GCA_051883775.1 of Aristaeellaceae bacterium. Taxonomy (GTDB): domain Bacteria; phylum Bacillota; class Clostridia; order Christensenellales; family Aristaeellaceae; genus UBA11524. The sequence goes on from JBJEUJ010000231.1 coordinate 4,341, forward strand.
ATCCAGGGCTCGGAGCGGGCAATGAGCGCCGGGGGCTTCTGGGTGTAGTTCTGATAATGCTCGGGATCGCCCACAAAATATTGGTAGATTTCCGTGCCGAGAATCAGCTTGTCCGGCAGCATGGCGTGGATGAAGGGGTACCACTGCTCCTGGTAGTTGCAGGAGATGATGTCCACGCAATCCGCGATGCGGCGGATGCAGGCCAGGCGATCCTGCATGTCGCTGATCTCATGCTCGTCCACCTCGTCCACAAAGGCCTGAATGTCCTTGACCGTGGCGGGGTCGATGTTGGAGGGCCGCTTGAAGTGGGGGTTCATGGCGTAGGTCACGGGGCGGGTGGGATCAATGCTCCGCACCCGGCTGGCCAGCATGGTCAGGGTGTCGATCATGCTGTCGTGGGCCTGGTTCTCCACCTCGTTGCCCACACCCCAGATGATGACGCTGGGCCGGTTGCGGTCCCGCAGCAGCATGGCGTCCAGGTCGGATTGCCAGTCGGTGGGGAAGAAGCGGTTGTATGCGCCGGAGTGCCATTTGTCGAAGCATTCCTCGTAGACGTAGAAGCCCAGCTCGTCGCACAGATCCATGAAGGCGGCGGAATGCATGTGGTGGGCGGCGCGGATGCAGTTGCAGCCCATATCCTTGAGGGTCATGAGGCGTTCCCGCCACATTTCCGGCCGGGCGGCGATGCCCCGGCAGCCCAGATCCTGGTGCAGGCACACGCCCTGGAGCACCGTACGCTCCCCGTTGACGAACATGCCCTCCTGCGGCACAAAGCGAACCTCCCTCAGGCCAATGCGCAGGGAAAGCTCATCGGCCACGCGGCTGCCGTCCATCAGCCGGAGCCGCAGGCGGTACAGGTGGGGCGACTGTGCTGACCACAGCAGCGGATCGGGGACGGTCAGGGTCAGCAGGGACGTGCCTTCGGCGGAAAAGTAGTGGCCGTCCGGGCTGGTCAGGAGGGCCTCCACGGGCTCGTCCACACCGGTGCGGACGCTGACGATGGCGCGCCCCGCCTCCAGGGCTGTGGTCACCACGACGGCGCGCTCGTCCAGGTGCTTGTCCTCCAGGATGAGCAGATGGACGGGCCGGTACAGCCCACAGCCGGAATACCAGCGGTCGGCAGGCTCTCGGGTGCAGTCGGCCCGGAGCAGCAGCTCGTTATCCCCGGGACGAACCGCGGCGGTCACATCCAGCCGGAAGGGCGTGCAGCCGTAGCCGTGGCCGCCCACGGGATGGCCGTTGACCCACACGGCGCTGTTCTCAAACACGCCGTCGAAATCCAGCTGATACAGCCGTCCCGGCTCCACCGCCTCCAGGGTGAACGCCGTGCGGTACCAGCCGACGCCGCCCCGGCGGTAGAAGCCCTGGGATTCGCCCAGGGGCGCGTCGGGCATGGCGGGCTGCGCGATGCACCAGTCATGGGGAAGGCTGACGGGGGTCATGCGGGCGATGTCAGGGGCGTCCTGCCCGACCAGGGCAAAGCGCCAGCCATGCTCAAGCAGGCGTTCCTCTCGGGACATGGGAAAATTCCTCCTTTTTCACGCGGGTGATGGATATAGGGATTCTTCCGGCGGCGGGGAATCCCTGCCTGCCGGGCTGGGCGAAAATTTCCGCCCAGTGCGGAAACCCTTGCGCTGCCTGGCTTTGCGGCCCCTGGGCGGAAATTCCGGCATAACGGCGGCCTCCGTATGGGATGGCGCGCCGGAAATTTTGTCTTATTTACACCGGCAGGACGCTTGTGGCACAATGGAGGCACCAAGAAACCGAAAGCGAGGGAGCAAAAGTGCAGGAACGAATCATTCAGCAGCCGCTTGCACCGGCGGACACCCGGCGCACCCGCATGCGCAAGTGGTGCCGCGCCGTGGCGGACAACCGCTGGCTCTATCTGCTGATTCTGCCGGCGCTGACCTATCTGATCATCTTCAACTACTTCCCCATGTACGGCGTGCAGATCGCCTTCAAGAACTACAAGGCCGTGCGGGGCATCGCCGGCAGCGAGTGGGTGGGCCTGAAGCACTTCCGCACCTTCTTCGGTGCGTACTACTGCGGCCGTCTCATCAGCAACACGCTGATCCTGAATGTGCTCAGCCTGCTGTTCTCCTTCCCGATCCCCATCATCCTGGCGGTGATTGTCAACAACATCCGCGGGCCCCGGCTGAAGAAGTTCACCCAAACGGCCATCTACATCCCGCACTTCATCTCTACCGTGGTGCTGGCGGGCATCCTGTACATTCTGCTGTCTCCCACCAACGGCATTGTGAACCACATGATCACGGCCCTGGGCGGCAAGAGCATCTACTTCATGAACGAGGCCGGATGGTTCCGCCCCATCTACATCATCTCCGGCATCTGGCAGGACGCGGGCTGGAGCTCCATCCTCTATATCGCGGCCCTGGCGGGTGTGGATCCCGAATTGTACGAGGCTGCCACCATCGACGGCGCCAGCAAGTGGCAGAAGGTGCTCTACATCGACATCCCCCACCTGGTGCCCACCGCCACCATGATGCTCATCCTCAACTGCGGCAGCCTCCTGTCCTCCGCCACGCAGAAGACCCTGCTCCTGCAGACCGGCGGCAACATGGCCACCTCCGACATCATCGGCACCTATGTGTACACCATGGGCCTTGGCTCCGGGCAGTTCTCCTACACGGCCGCCATTAACCTGTTCGTGAACGTCATTAACTTCATCATGGTTGTTTCCGCCAACACCATCTCCAAGAAGATGCAGGGCGAGACGCTGTTCTGAGAAAGGGGAGGAAAGCCATGCAAGCAACGGAAAATGCCATCCTCAAGCCCTCCCGGCAGAAGGAGATCTGGCAGGACAGGGTCTTCAACGCGGTCATCGCCATCCTGGTGGCGGCGGTGCTGCTGATGACGCTCTACCCGCTGTACCTGGTGCTGATCTGCTCGGTGTCCGACGCGACGCTGGTCACCACCGGGCAGGTGACGCTCTATCCCAGGGGCTTCACCCTGATGGGCTACAACGCGGTGTTCCAGAACAAGGAAATCTGGCGCTCCTACATGAACTCCATCATCTACACGGTCACAGGCACGGTCTTGAGCCTGATGGTCACCATGGGCGCGGCCTTCACCCTCTCCCGCAAATTTCCCGGCAAGCGGCTGATTTCCTTCCTGTTCGCCTTCACCATGTTCTTCAACGGCGGCATGATCCCCACCTTCCTGACCATGCGGGACATCGGACTGTACAACAATCCCTGGATCTGCGTGCTGATGGGCTGCGTGTCGGTGTGGAACGTGATGCTGGCCCGCACCTACATCACCTCCACCATTCCCGAGGCGCTCTACGAGGCGGCGAACCTGGATGGCGCCAGCCAGATCCAGTACTTCTTCCGGATTGTGATTCCGCTATCCGGCACGATCATCGGCGTGCTGGCGGTGTACTACGGCGTGGCGAAGTGGAACGACTACTGGACGGGCCTGATCTACATCAACAAGCGGGAGCTGCTGCCCCTGCAGACGATCCTGAAGGAAATCCTGGCCTCCCTGGAATCCAGCCGTGAGCTGCTGATGAGCATGGTCAGCGACACGGCGGAATCGGACGCGGAGCTGCTGAACCGGGCACAGATTGCCAAGTACTGCATCATCGTGGTTTCGACCCTGCCTGCCGTGATCCTTTACCTGTGCATGCAGAAATTCTTCGTCAAGGGCGTCATGATCGGCTCCATCAAAGGCTAAGGCGGGCAGTGCCCGCACCCGGCGCGCGATTGAGTTGGTTCCCTTCGGTCAGACAGCGTGCGCGTGGGGCCGGCCTATGGCAAACACATTGACTTCGGATTCAACGCGACAGCGTTCAATCAAATACTGAAAGGAGACTTTCATCATGAAGAAGCTCGTTTCTCTCCTCCTGGCAGCCATCATGCTGCTGTCCTTGACCTCCTTCGCCCTGGCGGATGACGTCAAGGAAATCGACGTCATGGTCTGGTACCGCGACATTGACGACCTGAACTTCGCTGAGATGCCCTACTACAACGATCCCGACACCGGCATCACCGCCCAGACCGGCGTGCATGCCAACTTCAACCAGGTCAAGAGCAGCGACTGGTCCACCAAGCTGAACCTGATGCTGGCTGCCGGCGAGTATCCCGACATCATCCAGCGCGGCGAAATCAACATGGAAATGTACGGCGTGGATCAGGAGATCCTCCTGCCCCTGGACGAGTACATCGACCAGTACATGCCCAACTACAAGGCTCTGCTGGACGCCGACCCCGAGCTGGCCCGGAGCCTGCGCTCCTCCGACGGCAAGATGTACCAGATCGGCTGGATCATCCCCCAGAACATCTGCCTGAACAGCCACCTGTTCATCAACAAGACCTGGCTGGACAACCTGGGCCTGGAGGTTCCCACCACCATCGAGGAATACGAGCAGGTGCTCATCGCCTTCCGCGACGGCGATGCTGATGGCGACGGCGACCCCTCCAACGAGATTCCTCTGGGCGCGACCTGGAACTCCAGCGTGAGCAGCCTGAAGTTCTTCCTGTCCTCCTGGGGCATTCCCTTCAACCTGAAGTATGTGGGCATCGACGATGACAACCAGGTCTATTCCTGGCTGCAGGACGAGCGCCTGCGCGAGGCCATGGAGACCCTTTACCGCTGGTATCAGGAGGGCCTGATCGACGTGGAGGCCGTCACCCAGGACGAGAACGCCTTTGAGGCCAAGCTGAACACCGGCGCCTACGGCTCCTTCTGGCGCTGGCGCATGACCGCCATGGGCACCGACGAGTCCGTCTACTCCCAGTATGTGTGCATGCTGCCGCCCACCGTGGAGGGCGTGCAGGCGCAGCTGTGGCGGTATCTGGAGTCTCCGACCTTCGGCGCGGCGCTGACTGTGGGCTGCAAGGACATCGAGGCTGCCTGCAAGTGGATGGACGCCCAGTTTGAGTGGGAGAACATGGTCAACGGCTACAACGGCATGAAGGATGAATTCTGGTTCGTCAACGATGACGGCATGACCGAGCTGCTGCCCATGACGGACGGCACCCGCACTGTGCCCGGCCAGTCCTCCTACTACTATTGCCCGGGCGACCTGTACTTCTCCAGGTTCGTGATGCCTTCCCACCGCATTGAGAAGACCACCTACTGCCAGGAGTACGAGGCGGCAGGCGTGGTGGAAAAGAACTCCCAGGACATCCTGCAGAAGCTGGTTACCAAGACCGTGGACGAGTCCGTGCAGATCGACCTGCTCTACGCCGAGCTGAGCAAGTACGCCGGCGAGACCCTGACGGGCTTCGTCGTCAAGGGCGTGACGGACGAGGGCTGGAACACCTACGTCAAGACCCTGGACAGCCTGCGCATTGACGAGTACATCGGCATCTACCAGGCGGCCTATGACCGTTACCTGGAGGTCAACAAGTAATCGTTCCACGGGCGTGAAGGCGCTGCTTTCGCCCGAAAAGAGGAAGCAGCGTCTTCATTCCGGGGCCGGAATGTGGTATAATGGCAGCAGCAAGGTGCGCACCTGCTCGTATCGGGCTGGTGCGCACCGTCTTTTGAGGGGTACATGCGTGTGAAGAAACG